>NZ_CP091787.1:3107313-3454626 GCF_022024035.1 Prevotella sp. E13-17 | reverse complement strand
ATAAACTTATTAATTTTGCACCGAATTACGGAATTGTGGATAATACATCTATATTGTTCATTCTCAAATAGAAACAACAAACAGCAGGTGTGTATAACTGTTTATTCCGTGGGGAAAACGAAATGAGCAAGGAAAGTGGCAAATAATTACCAACTTATCAACGGCACATTATACCTATCATTTCTATTTTTAAATAAAAGAAAGAAAAAAAAGAATATAATTATAAGATGTTGAAAAAGGAGTGGACAGAACAAGGCTTCATAGATGAAGCTGTTGCTGAGGGAACGGATTTGAAACAAGAGATTCGCCGTCTGTGCAAGGAAAAAAATGCCGTGATACTGGCACACTATTACACCATTGGCGACATACAAGACATAGCCGACTTTGTTGGCGATTCGCTGGCACTGGCACGCAAGGCCGCAGAGACCGATGCCAAGATGATGGTGATGTGTGGCGTGCACTTCATGGCTGAGACCTGCAAACTTCTGTCGCCCGAGAAGACGGTGCTGTGTCCGGATCTGAATGCCGGATGCTCGTTGGCTGACAGCTGCAAGGCTGACGACCTGAAGAAATACAAGGAGGAACATCCGGGCTATCAGGTGGTGAGCTATGTGAACACCACGGCTGCCGTGAAGGCTCTGACCGACGTGGTGGTGACCAGCGGTAATGCCAAGAAGGTGGTGGACCAGTTGCCTAAGGACGCTAAGATCATCTTTGGACCCGACTATAACCTGGGTAACTATATCAACGAGGTGACGGGCAGAAAGATGCTGTTGTGGAATGGCGGTTGTCACGTGCACGAGCGTTTCTCGGCAGCAGCCATTGTGAAGTTGAAGGCACAATATCCCGATGCCGTTGTGATGGCACATCTGGAATGTAAGGGTCCGGTGCTGGCTATGGCCGATATTAAAGGTTCTACGGCCGACATGCTGAAGTATGTGGGCAGCAGTGAGGCCAAGCAGTTTATCGTGGCTACAGAAGCCGGAATTCTGCATGAACTGCAGCGTACCTGTCCTGACAAGGAGTTCATCCCCGTACCACCAGAGATCACTGAGAGTGGACTGGAGTGTTCGTGCAACGAGTGTCAGTACATGAAGATGAACACGCTGCTCAAGATCTACAACACCCTGAAGTATGAGTGGCCACAGATAGAGATTGAACCCGAGATAGCCAAAGAGGCTGTGAAGCCCATTGAAAGGATGCTGGCGTTGAGCTAAAGAATGGTTAATAAGAAGGCTATAAAAAAGTTTTTAGGCTATATACTTAGACCTGTAGAGGAAGAAATGGTGTTCTTCCTCTTCATGTATATGCTGGGTGCTGTGTGTATTCTGTTTGAACCCTGGGGCGGTTGCAGCCGGTTCTGGTCCTTCTTTGAATTGTTGTTCGACGTGTATGTGCTGAGTGCCCTGCTGTGTGCTCTGCCAAAATGGATGCAATGGGGGTTGAAAGGGTGTCTCTACCCTATTCTATACCTGACGGCCATGGTTGACATGGCGCTCTACTATCGCACCAACTCACCGATAGTACCCATTCTGTTGCAGATGGCTCTGCAGTCGAATGTGAACGAGACCACCGAGGCGATAGGCAGTTATGCAGATCGTAGTCTGTTGTGGTCGCCACTGATGCTGATTGTGGCGCTGTTGTCGGCACATATATGTGTGGGCATTAAGCGTGATTGGCGCGAAAAGCTGAAGCATGTTTTCCGTCGTTTTATGCAGACCCGACGCGCAACCTTAGGCGGCAGTCTGCTGTTGCTGCTACTGATATCGGGCTGGTCGTGCACCATGAACAAGAAGATTCTCTACTATAATATTATCGAGGGACTGAAGGATATCGACATAGAAGAGAAAATAGGCGATGACGACACGCGAACGGGCTTCTATGTACCTATCTACCGACTGTTGGATGCTGTGGTAGAGAACATGCAGATGAAACAGGTGATAGAGGTGCTGCATGAGAATGCCGGTAAGGGCGAGGCCACCCTTGGTGATGATGCACCGCCACATGTCGTGCTGATATTGGGCGAGAGTTATAATAAATACCACTCTCACCTTTATGGTTATGAGTTGCCTACCACACCCAGTCAAGACAGTCTGATGGCGACTGGCAGACTGGCAGTGTTTAGTGATGCCATCAGCAGTTGGAACGCCACATGCGAGTCGTTCCAGAGCATGTTTTCGATGTATTGCGTGGGCGACAGACAACAGTGGTATGAGTATCCGTTTTTCACCACGCTGATGCGCAATGCCGGTTATCAGGTGGCGTTTCTCAGTAATCAGTTTGTGATGGACTGTGGGGCATCCTACAGCTCGTTTGTTGAGGACCTTTTTATCAACGACCGCTTGCTGAGCAGCACGCAATTTGACTATCGTAACGACGAGATTCATCCTTACGACCTCGGGCTGGTGAACGACTATCGCCGACTGAAGCAGAAAGTCTCGCAGCATAACCTGTGGATATTCCATTTCATGGGACTGCATGCCGACTTCCACGAGCGATATCCCGAGAGTTGGCAGCGCTTTACAGCGACCGATTATGACCGTCCTGATTTGAAAGAAGCCGACCTACAGATACTGGCCGACTATGATAATGCCATTCTGTATAACGACTATGTCATCAAACGCATCATCGATGAGTTTAAGGACAAGGATGCCCTCATCGTGTTTGTGGCAGATCATGGCGAGCGTGTGTATGACGACTGTCAGGTGTTTGGACGAAATTTGACGTGGAATCCTATCGACATCAAGTCGCAATTCTCTATTCCTTTCTGGATTTATGCCACTCCTAAGTATTGTGAGCACCATCAGGACGATTTTAAGGCCATTCAGGCCGCTCAAGACAAGCGCTACATGACAGACGCTATCGGACACACCCTGCTGCGCTTAGCGGGCGTTAAAACACCTTATTACAGAGCGGAGCGTGATGTTGTGTCGCCTCGGTATGATGAGAACCGCAAGCGCATCATCCGCGAAGAGCGCGACTTTGATGAGATAATAAGGAATTGACAATATAGTTATTTCACTATATATTTATGTCCATTACGTATATAGATACCTGGGGTTGGTTTACGCACGCGTTGTCCATTCAGGTTGTAGATTGACGTAGGTTGTTGGCTTTGTGGAATATCGTAAATGCTGTTTGTCAGGTTATTTATTTGTTGAGTTAAGATATTGATTCGTTGAGCCACGAGCGAGTTGATTTCATCATACTGTGATGAGAACTTTCGGCCTTCATTCGGATATACTTTTTGATGTTGTTTCACTGACTCATCGAAGATGTATTCAAAGCGCTGCCTAAGCTTTTCCATCCGGCTGATATAGTTGTGATATAGGGATGGTTTAATGTTATTCCACAGTCGCAGATAGGCATTTACAAAATCAGTGCGCTGGAAAAGTTTTTGATAGTAGCCGTAATGATGCAGGTTGCTCCACCCTATCTTGGTTCTGAAAGAAGAGTCGTAGTCCCATATAGGTCCAGTTTTGATGATGGTATTGTCTGTTTGGTTATAGATAGAGTAGAACTTATTGCAACCCAAGACATCGTCTGTGCCAAGGATATCGTGGATAAGTATCCATTTAGCCCATGATTCTATGTCTATGAGTGTTGAAATATCCTCCTGTCTGTGAAGTGCCTGTTCGAAGGTGGTGATGGTGGTATTAATGAAATCTATTTCATTGCTGCTAATATCTTTGTCGTCAGGATATTTAAAGGTCCATGCGGTGTTGTCTGGTTGCTGATCAGTGTGTGTATATATGTTCTCGTTCCAGAAGAATGTGTCATCTTCGATGATGAATCCTTCTTTGCTGATGTTAATTCTGTTTTCACCTCTTGCCACCGCTTCCATGAGATAATACATGCCCTGATACTGTCCGTTGAGAATGAGATGTACAAAGATATATTCGGGTGTCCATTCCTTTTCTAAGCACTGACTAATGGTGGTTCCTGTCATATTGATAATGTTGCTCTCTTTTTCGGTCATCATCGTATTCCATGTATATAGAGATAGAAGGAGCCATTCTTTATGGTCATCTGCCGGATTATTCCTGAAGAGTAAATCTTTTTTCTTGGTCAGTTTCAGTTTGTAGGGATGTTGTTCAAGATATAAGCCCGTGCTGTTGCCTCTTCTTTTTATTTTCATGCCAGATAAATCTTTTACGTAGGGGCCTGAGGCATAGAGAGTGTCGCTATTTGACAGCATGATCATGCTGCCAGTGACGTAGTTGTTGTTAGTAATAGTTTTTGGCCAGTTGCTATTTGGTGGCAGTGCCACATCGGCCTGTGGCATCACACTATCAGTGGTGGTGATGATGATCAATGGTGCACCTGTTTCTCTGAGTGTTTCTATGGATTGAGAAAAACAGAAAGTACTTATGCAAGATAGGAACAAACAAACTAAAAGGCGCATAACTATTTGATTATCTGACGATAGCTATCTTACTCACTACCCCACTCTTTCCGTCGCTGGTGGCCACAGCCACCATATAGACGCCACTGGCCACACGGTTGCCATGAAGGTCGCAGCCGTCCCAGGTGTAGGTGCCACCGTTAGAGCGGCCCTGTGAGACGAGTTTGCCGCTGGGGCTGAGTATCTTTACGTCGGCATCGAAAGACAGGCCTACAACCGTTATAAGACCCGTGTAGCCGGGCTCTACGGGGTTGGGATAGGCATAGACATCGTCTTTCTCCATCTCTTCGGCTGGCTCGGTGGCATCGCTGACATAGGAACAGAGGCCATTGAAGGTTCCAAAGTACACCTTGCCGCTGTTGGGGTCGATGGCTATCGACTCGATATTATTGCTGAGCAAAGGGCTATTCTCGGTGGTGAAGTGTTGTATCTGCTCCATATTGTCGGCACTGATCAGATAGACACCATTGCCATTGGTACCAATCCATTTGCGGTTGCTGCCGTCAATGGCCATACAGCTGATGTTGACACCATTCATCAGGTAGTCGGCAAAGTTGCTGCCGTCGTTACGTGGCACTTTGATTTGCTGGAAAGTGACTTTCGATTGCCCTACTTCGTCGCTGGCAATCATGAAGAGTCCCTTGGCGGTGCCCAACCAAATGTTATGGTCGCGGTCTTCGCTGATGGCATTGATATAAGACACGTTGTAGCTGACACCATCCTGATTGGTGAAATAGTTCTCACCATTAACGGAATAAGAATAATAGGATTTAAGTCCGTCAAGCCAGATGTCATAACAGAATACAGTAGGTTTTTCCCAGTTAGAATTGACAAACCATAGGTAGCCGCGACTATCTATCATCATATTTGACAGACCAGTTAATCCTATATTGTTCTCATTTGTCAGTTCCTGCTGATAATGATCAACCCACTCTCCTTCTTTTGTCAGTTCTAATAGATTAACGTGGTCGGCTTGACTATTAAGTATCCAGAGACTTCCATTTTTATCAAACTTGAGTCCGTTGATGAGTATATAGGAATTACCTAATTGTTTTCCTCGGTCAACAGCTCCCTTCAGCGGACTATTGTCTTTGTTATAGTACTTTGATAGTTTTCCATCCAGAAACTCATATAATCCACATCGTCCACCCACAAAGATATGGTTTTCATTAAAGGGGTCAACAGCAAAACAGTTGTTGTCTAAATATGAATAGCCCGTGATAGTCTGAAGATTATCTTCTAAAATTTGCCATTCATCGTTTTGTAATATCTGTGCAGTCCCTGGTCGATGGAGATCCATGGCCCCGGAGAGGTAATAGCCACCCACGGTGTAAAGTCGATTGCCTATGAACTGCATGTTGTAGAAGTAGTTGTACTTAGGACCACCAGGTTGGAGGGTCTTGACCACGGGCAGGTAGGTGTCGTAGTCGTCTGTCTTAAGAACGGGCAATGAGGTGGGATACTGCGGATGGTTGGGACGATAGGTGTCGCTGATCTCGCCACGCTGCATGTTGACCTTGATAATGGCAAAGCGGGCATAGAGATAGGCGTAGATGCCATCGATGGTCAGGCTGTCGATGGTCTTATCGTCGGTCATAGACTTCTTGTAGAGTGCCGCAATATTGGTGATATTACCATTGGCATCCAGAAGGTCAATATTAGAGTTCTGATAGATGATGATGAGCTTGTGAGCGTCGTTGTTCCAGGCAATATGTGTGATATAGGTATCGCTGAGTCCTGTCACCTTGTCATAGGTGGTGATGCTTTGGTCGTTGAGGTTGTAGTGATACAAGCTGTTGGACGCCAGCACATAGAGGTTGTTGCCACCTTTCGCAATCTGTTGGGGTTCGTGATACGCCATATATGCCTGCCACGAGCCTACCTGTGCCTGTAGTGACACGAGTGTGCACACGGCGAGTAGTAATAGAACAACGATTCTTCTCATCTTATACCTTTTGCAGAAAGTCTGCCAGCTTCTGGGTGGCGCGGGCACGATGGCTGATGGTGTTTTTGATCTCCATGCCAAGTTCGGCAAAGGTCTTGTCGTAGCCTTCGGGACGGAAAATGGGATCGTAGCCAAAGCCCTCTGCCCCACTCCGCTCACGGGTGATCTCGCCATCGACGATGCCCTCGAACTGATATTCCTGTTTAATGCTGGTGCAGCCACAGGGACAGACATCCTTTTTTAGTATTAACGCAATGACGGTGCGAAATCGTGCCTTGCGATTGTTATTTTCTGCTAAATCTTTGAGCAGCTGGGTCATGTTGGCCTCGCTGTCGTGACTTTCTGCTTCAGGATTCTTGGTGTTGGCATAGCGGGCACTGAAGACACCAGGTGCACCGTCGAGTGCCTCGACCTCAAGACCGGTGTCGTCGGCAAAACAGCTCATGTGGTAGTGGTCATAGACATAGCGCGCCTTTTGCAGGGCGTTGGCTTCGAGTGTGGCGCCAGTCTCTGGAATATCCACATCGCAGCCTATATCCTTCAGTGAGAGTATCTCTACCCTATTGTCTATAATCTGACGTATCTCGCTGAGCTTATGCTCGTTGTTGGTGGCAAATACGATCTTCATATTGATTTTATTCTTTCAGTTTTGGGGTTTTGGGCGCCGTAGGATCAATGGAGGTGCTGCCAGGTGTCTTCACTTTGATGGCATCGAAACCTTCGCCGAAGACGCCGATGACGGCACTCTGCGAAACAAAGGCATGGGGGTCTATCATCTTGATCAGACGGAACATGTCGGTGCTCTCGTTCTTCTTTGCCAGGATACACAGCACCTTGCGTTCCTTGCCCGAATACCAGCCGTGACCGTCGAGGATGGTGACGCCATGGTCCATGCGTGTGCCGATAGCGTTGGCTATCTCCTGCCATTTTTCCGAGAAGATGAGAAACTGCACCGACGAGCGGCGACGGTTGTAGATATAGTCGAGCATGAAGTTCTCGATCATCATCGTACAGAAGCCGAAGACAATCATGTGGGTGCGGTTGAGTATGTCGCCAAACTGCGGGATGAACAGACAGGAGCCCACAATCATGAAGTCGAGAATGAACAGTACGGTGCCCAACGACATGTTATAGTACTTGTTGACTGAGGCAGCAATGATGTCGGAACCACCCGTAGAGCCGTTGTTCAGAAAGACGATGCCTAGCGCTGAACCTGTCATCATACAGCCGATGATGAGCGACATGAAGTTCTGCCCCTCGCCCAGTATCTTCACCATCTCGCCTGTCTCATCGCGTGGTACCAGCTCTTTCATCAGTCCCAACAAGAAGGTGAGAACGATGATGGCATAGATGGTCTTCATGAGAAACTTCAATCCCAAGATCTTCAACGCCACTACCAGCAGTGCCAGGTTGATGAGAAAATAAGTGTATTGGTTTGGGAAACCACTGGCATATTCGATGATGGCAGCAATACCCGATACGCCTCCAGTCACAATCTCATAGGGCATGAGAAAGAAGGTGAAACCAAAGGCATACAAAAAGAGGCCAAGGGTTATGACAACATAATCCTGGACCTCTTTCATAATGATTCTATGATTGATAGTCATTTATTTGATAACAATGTTCACCATACGCTTAGGGACGATGATAACCTTTACGATCTGCTTGTCTTCCACATACTTGGCGGTGCGCTCGTCGTTGCGTACCATTGCCTCGATGGAGGCATTGTCGGCATCGGCAGCCAGCTGAATCTCGAAGCGTGTTTTGCCGTTGAAGGCAACACCCATCTTCACGCTGCTCTCCACCAAGTACTGCTCGTTCCATTCGGGCCACTGTGCATCGCACACGCTACCCTGCTCGCCCAACATCTCCCAAAGCTCTTCGGCCATGTGGGGTGCGAAAGGCGCAATGAGGATGACGAGCGTCTTGAGCAGTTCCTTGTTCTTGCATTTCTGCTGCGACAGCTCGTTGGTGCAGATCATGAAGGCAGAGATGGCGGTGTTATAAGAGAATTGCTCGATGTCCTGACTGACTTTCTTGATGAGCTTATGAACCGACTTCAGGTTGTCGGCAGTGGCCTCGCCCTCGAAACCATTCTGGAAGAGGTTCCAGAACTTCTTCAGGAAGCGGTGGCAGCCGTCGATACCATTGGTGTCCCAAGGCTTCGACTGCTCTACAGGACCGAGGAACATCTCGTAGAGACGTAGCGTGTCGGCACCATACTTCTCTACAATCATGTCGGGGTTCACCACGTTGTACATCGACTTCGACATCTTCTCTATTGCCCAGCCGCAGATATATTTGCCATCCTCGAGGATGAACTCGGCATTGTTGTACTCTGGGCGCCAAGCCTTGAAGGCCTCGATGTCGAGCACGTCGGCGCTGACGATGTTCACATCCACGTGGATAGGTGTGGTCTCCTTGAAGTTCTTACGCAGGTTCAGGCTCACGAACTTACCCTTGTCCTGACCCTCGTCCTCAATACGATAGACGAAGTTAGAGCGTCCCTGAATCATACCCTGGTTCACCAACTTCTTGAAAGGCTCGTCCTCGCAGGTGTAGCCTGAGTCGTAGAGAAACTTATCCCAGAAGCGTGAGTAGATGAGGTGACCAGTGGCGTGCTCGCTACCTCCCACATAGAGATCTACATTGCGCCAGTATTCGTTTTTCTCCTTGTCGGTCAGCGCCTTGTCGTTGTGGGGATCCATGTAGCGCAGGTAGTAGGCGCTGGAGCCGGCAAAGCCGGGCATGGTGTTCAGCTCGAGGGGGAAGACTGTTTTATTGTCAATGTCGGAAACATTGACCACACTGTTGGTCTCTGTGTTCCAGGCCCACTGGCGGGCGCGGCCCAATGGGGGTTCACCGGTCTCGGTGGGTTTATACTCGTCAATCTCGGGCAGTTCCAGGGGCAGACACTCCTTGGGAATCATGTAGGGCATGTCATCTTTATAGTAAACAGGGAATGGCTCGCCCCAATAGCGCTGACGCGAGAAGATGGCATCGCGCAGACGGTAGTTGACCTTCACGCGACCCAAGCCCTGCTCGGTGACATATTTCTTGGTGGCAGCGATGGCCTCTTTGACGGTGAGACCGTTGAGCGAGAATCGGTCGCTGGCCGAGTTGCACATGATGCCGTCCTTAGCATCGAAGCTCTCCTCGCTGACGTCGGCACCCTCGATAACGGGGATGATGGGCAGGTTGAAGTGCTTGGCAAAGGCATAGTCACGAGAGTCGTGGGCAGGCACAGCCATGATGGCGCCTGTGCCGTAGCCGGCCAGTACGTATTCAGAGATCCACACAGGAATTTTGTCGCCTGTGAAGGGGTTGATGGCGTAAGAACCAGAGAAGACACCCGTTACGCTGTGGTCCATCTGGCGTTCGCGCTCGGTGCGCTTCTTCACGTAGGCCAGATACTCATCGACAGCCGCTTTCTGCTCGGCAGTGGTCAGTTCAGCTACCAGGTCGCTCTCAGGAGCCAGTACCATGAAGGTCACGCCAAACATGGTGTCGGCACGGGTGGTGAAGATGGTGAAGTGCTTGTCACTGTCGGCCACGTTGAATTCAACCTCAGTACCTTCGCTACGGCCAATCCAGTTGCGCTGAGCCTCTTTCAGCGAGTCGGTCCAGTCGATAGTGTCCAGTCCGTCGAGCAGACGCTGTGCATAGGCAGAAACGCGCAGACACCACTGGCGCATCTTTTTCTGTTCTACGGGATAGCCGCCACGTTCAGAGACACCGTTGATAACCTCGTCGTTGGCCAGCACGGTACCCAGTGCGGGACACCAGTTCACCATCGTCTCGGCCAGATAGGCGATGCGGTAGTTCATCAGTACCTCCTGCTTCTTCTTTTCTGAGAAGCCTGCCCATTCGGCAGCCGTGAAGTGGAGTTCTTCGCTGCCTTGTGCGCTGCAGTCCTTGGTACCCATCAGTTCGAAATGCTCAACGAGCTTGATGATGGGCTGAGCCTTCTTGCTGGAGTTGCTGTAGTAGGAGCGGAACATGCGCTGGAAAGCCCACTGTGTCCAGTGGTAATAGCCTGGGTCACAGGTGCGTACCTCGCGACTCCAGTCGAATGAGAAACCAATCTTATCCAACTGCTCGCGGTAGCGGTTGATATTCTGTTCGGTGGTGATGGCGGGGTGCTGACCTGTCTGGATGGCATACTGCTCTGCGGGCAGTCCATAGGCATCATATCCCATGGGGTTCAGCACGTTGAATCCCTTCAGGCGCTTGTAGCGTGCATAGATGTCGCTGGCGATGTAGCCCAGAGGGTGACCGACGTGCAGACCGGCGCCGCTGGGGTAGGGGAACATGTTCAGAACGTAGAATTTCTTCTTTTTCTCATCTTCCACTACGCGATAGGTGCCATTGTCCACCCAGCGCTTTTGCCATTTTTTCTCAATGTCTCTGAAATTGTACTCCATATCTTTGTTTTGCTTTTATTTCCTAATGTTTTCAAGTGTGCAAAGTTACTGAGAATAATTCTTTTCTCCAAATAAATGACTTCAAATCACATTATTTAATAAAAATAAATGCTTGAATTCCTTGCTGTTTTAAAATAAAAAAGTTACTTTTGCATACAAATTCATTTAATATTAACTTTAAACGATACGAAAAATTATGATTAAAACATTACGCTTGTTTTTGGTAGCCATGTTGGCTATGGTTGGCATGAATGCTAATGCGGGAAAAATCGTGTTTTCTGAATTAGGACTTGAGAATGGTGTAGCCTATACTGATCCATTCGATGGTAGCGACTTTACCGTGACCTTTGGTGGTGCTGGTAATAACGGTAAATACTATAATGTTGGTACTGGTATTCGCTTGTATGCTAATGGAACTATGACGATTGCCGCTAAGGAAGGCACTATCAAGAAGATTGTCATTGTTTATGATGGTATCAACAAGCCTGAAAGTGAAGATGTTGTAAACGTAGGTACTTATAATGTAGCTGGCGGTTACTGGACTGGTGATGCTTCAGAGGTTGTGTTCACACGTCCTGAAGGTGCTGGTCACTGGCGTATTAAGTCAATTGCTGTCAACGACGATGCTATAATTCCTGAAGTTCCCACAGAGGGTCAGACAGCTGAGACAGCTATCACCGTAGCTCGTGCTTTGGAGATTATCAATGGTCTTGAAACGGGTAAGTCAACTGATTTCACTTACTATGTGAAGGGTATTGCTACTTCTGAAGTTGAGATCAACTATAGCAGTGCAACCTTTACCATTGCTGATACAGCTGAAGGTACAGATGTTCTGAAGGCTTACAACTTGAAAGGTCTTGGCAATAAGGACGCTGCTACAGGTCTGTTTAAGAAGGGAGATACTGTTGTGTTGTTCGGTAATCTGATGAAGTATGAGAAGACCGACGTTAATCCTGTTGAGATTATCCCTGAGATTACAAGTGGATATGTTGTATCTGTCAATGGTGATACAGAGCAAAAAGTAGAGCTCATTGGTGTTGCACAGGCATTGGAGCTCATCAATGCTCTTGATGATAATGCAACGACTGCAGCTTATCAGGTGAAGGGCTTCGTCGTGGGTGGTGATCCTACCTTCGATCGTAAAACTGAAGATAATTCTCTCTATGGAAATACCACTTTCACTATTGCTGCTGAGAAGAATGGTTCTAACACTCTGACAGTTTACCGTTGTAAGTTCTTTAACAATAAGAACTTCGGTGAAGACGACATTACAGCCCTCAAGGATGGTGATGAGGTAGTTATTCAGGGTTCACTCCAGAAGTATGTAAAGAATAATGTTACTACTCCTGAGTTGAAAGACTCCTACATCGTTAGCATCAATGGTGCTACCTCTGGTATCAACAACATTAAGAACGAAGGTGCTAAGAAGGTAATCTACAACCTCGCTGGTCAGCGCGTGAAGAGCGTACAGAAGGGTCTGTACATCATCAACGGCAAGAAGTGCTTCGTGAAGTAATTCGTTGATAATACCTATATCGGCGAGGCAAGAACCTATGGGTTTTGCCTCGCTTTTTTTGTTATTACAGAAAAAAAACGTAACTTTGCAACGAGAAAAGCATAGCTTTACAGGTGGAATAGTGGCACTTTACTATTCTAAAAGCATAGCTTTGCGATAATAAAAGTAAAAGAATGGCAAAGAAAGACGGGGAACTGACCCCGATGATGAAACAGTTCTTCGACCTGAAAGCACAGCACCCCGAGGCGCTGCTGCTCTTTAGGTGTGGCGACTTCTACGAGACTTATTGCGACGATGCTGTGGAGGCCTCACAGATATTGGGCATCACACTGACCAGGCGCAATAATGGCAATAGTGGCAAGGGCGACGAGATGGCTGGCTTTCCTCATCATGCACTCGATACGTATCTTCCTAAGCTGATTCGTGCCGGCAAGCGCGTGGCTATCTGCGACCAGCTGGAAGATCCTAAGCTCACCAAGAAACTGGTAAAGCGTGGCATCACCGAGCTGGTGACTCCTGGTGTGGCTATGAGCGACAATGTGCTGAACTACAAGGAGAACAACTTCCTGTGTGCGGTGCATTTCGGCAAGTCGGCCTGTGGCGTGGCTTTCCTCGATATCTCTACGGGCGAATACCTGACGGGAGAGGGCACCTACGACTATGTAGAGAAGCTGATGGCCAGCATACAACCTAAGGAGGTGCTCTACAACCGCGACCGACGTCAGGACTTCGAGCGCTACTTTGGTGTGCGCTATGTGACGTTCGAGATGGACGAGTGGGTCTTTACCGAGCAGTTTGCCATGCAGAAGCTCTTGAAGCATTTCAAGGTGAAGTCGCTCAAGGGTTTTGGCGTGGATCATCTGCACAGCGGCGTGGTGGCTGCTGGTGCCATTCTGCAATACCTGGAGCAGACACAGCACACGCAGATAGGTCATATCACGCAGATATCGCGCATCGAAGAGGATAAATACGTACGACTGGACAAGTTCACCATCCGTTCGCTGGAGCTCATACAGACCATGCAGGAGGGCGGACGCTCGCTGCTCGACGTGATAGACCGCACTGTGTCGCCGATGGGTGGACGCATGTTGCGCCGTTGGCTGGTGTTCCCTCTGAAAGAGAAGGCAGCCATCGAGGGCCGACTGGACATCGTGGATTACTTCTTCCGCGAGCCGTACTTCCGCGAGCTGATCGACGAACAGTTGCAACAGGTGGGCGACCTGGAGCGTATCATCTCGAAGGTGGCCGTAGGACGAGTGACTCCTCGTGAGATGGTGCAGCTGAAGCGTGCGCTACAGGCTGTGGAGCCTATCAAGCAGGCTTGTCTGCAGGCCGACAACCAAGTGATTCGTCAGTTGGGTGAACGTATGAACGAGTGCCGCGATATTCGCGACCGCATAGAGCGCGAGATTGTCAGCGACCCGCCACAGCTGGTGCAGAAGGGTGGGGTGGTGCGCAATGGCGTCAACCAGGAGCTCGACGAGCTGCGCCACATTGCCTATAGTGGCAAGGACTACTTGCTGCAGATACAGAACCGCGAGGCTGAACAGACAGGCATCCAGTCGCTGAAGATAGGTTATAACAATGTGTTCGGCTATTATCTCGAGGTCAGGAATACGTATAAAGACCGTGTGCCACAAGAGTGGGTGCGCAAGCAGACGCTGGCTCAGGCCGAGCGCTATATCACCCAGGAACTGAAAGAATACGAAGAGAAGATTCTGGGTGCCGAAGAAAAGATTCTCTCGCTCGAGGCTCGCATCTTCAACGAACTGATTGTGGCCGTACAGGCTTATATCCAAGAGGTGCAGACCAATGCCACCATCTTGGCACGTATCGACTGTCTGCTCAGCTTTGCCAAGACGGCGCAAGAGCATCGCTACATCCGTCCGGTGGTGGACGATGGCGACGTGATAGACATCCGTCAGGGGCGCCATCCCGTGATTGAAACACAGCTGCCTGTAGAGGAACAGTATGTGCCCAACGACATACTCCTGGACCAGGAACGACAGCAGATTGTCATCATCACGGGCCCAAATATGGCCGGTAAATCGGCGCTGTTGCGTCAAACGGCGTTGATAGTATTGTTGGCCCAAGTGGGTTGTTTTGTGCCCGCAGAGGCCGCGAAAATCGGTCTGGTGGACAAAATATTCACCCGTGTGGGTGCTAGCGACAATATATCACTGGGCGAATCAACCTTTATGGTCGAGATGACAGAGGCCTCTAACATCCTGAACAATGCCACGCCGCGTTCGCTGGTCTTGTTCGACGAGTTGGGTCGTGGCACCTCAACCTACGACGGCATCTCTATTGCTTGGGCCATTGTGGAGTATCTGCACGAACATCCCAAGTCACAGGCACGCACGCTCTTTGCCACCCACTATCACGAGCTGAACGAGATGGAGAAGACTTTTTCGCGCATCAAGAACTATAATGTCAGTGTGAAAGAGGTGGATGGCAAGGTCATCTTCCTGCGCAAGCTGGAACGTGGCGGCAGTGAACACTCTTTCGGTATTCATGTGGCCGAGATTGCCGGTATGCCACGCAGCATCGTGAAGCGCGCCAACGTCATACTGAAACAGCTGGAGAGCGAGAACGCACAGGTGGGCGCCGCTGGCAAGCCTACGGCCGAGATTGCTCAGAGCAGGGAGGGCATGCAACTGTCTTTCTTCCAGCTCGACGACCCCGTGCTTTGTCAGGTGCGCGACGAAATTCTGGGGCTCGACGTCAACAACCTGACGCCGCTCGAGGCGCTCAACAAGCTCAATGAAATCAAAAAGATAGTCTCAGGAAAATGAGATTAAGTTTTTAACTGAGAACTGCTTTTAACTGAGAACTGAGAGTTGAGAACTGAGAGGTATGATTAGACCTGCTGGTTCTGATTATAATGAGAGGTGAGTAGTACTAATAATACTTCTCACCTCTCACTTTTCACTTCTCACTTAGTAATACCTCTCAGTTCTCAACTCTCAGTTCTCAGTTAAAAGCACCTCTCACTTCTCACTTAGTAATGCTTTTCACCATGCAATACGTGCCAATGATGATGAAGGGGATAGAGAGAATCTGTCCCATGTCGATGGGGAGTGAGTTCTCAAAGGCTTCCTGCACCTCTTTGGTGTATTCTATGAAGAAGCGGAAGGTGAAGATGTAGGTCAGACAGAGGCCGAAATAGAAACCTGTGCCTACACGTTGCGGCATCTTCTTATACAAAACGACCATCAACAGGAAGAGTAGGGCATAGGCAATGGCCTCATAGAGCTGTCCGGGGTGGCGGGGTAGGGCATCTACACGCTCGAAAACGAAAGCCCATGGCATATCGGTCACCTTACCAATAATCTCGCTGTTCATCAGGTTGCCCAAGCGAATGAAGCAGGCGGTGATGCCTGTAGCAATGGCGATGTTGTCGAGCACCTGCCACAGGGGCACCTTGTGGTGCTTCACATACAACCAAAGGGCAATCATCAATCCCAGCGTGCCGCCATGTGATGCCAGTCCTTCGTAGCCTGTCAGCTTCCAACTGCCATCATACATGAAGTGGATGGGCAGAAGCATCTCAACAAAACCCTTGACCGACGTCAGATAGTAGTCGGGCTGGTAGAAGATGCAGTGCCCCAGTCGGGCACCGATCAGGATGCCCAGGAAGCAATAGACGAACAGTGGTTCGAACTTCTCCTCGGCAATCTTCTGGTTCTTGTATAGCCATCTCACCATGAAGTAGGCCAGCAACAGACCAATCAGCCAGCAGAGTGAGTACCAGCGAATGGCTAAAGGTCCAAAGTGGAAAGCTTCGAGTGATGGGTTCCAGAGAATGTATAAAAGATCACGCATCATACTTCTTCCTTCAAATAAAAAACTACTTAATCGTGGTTACACGTTAAATCTGAAGTGCATGATATCGCCGTCCTGTACCACGTATTCCTTGCCTTCAACGCCCATCTTGCCAGCCTCGCGTACAGCAGCCTCTGAGCCATATTTCAGGTAGTCTTCATACTTGATAACCTCGGCGCGGATAAAGCCCTTCTCAAAATCGGTGTGGATGACACCGGCACACTGTGGTGCCTTCCAGCCCTTCTTGTAGGTCCAGGCCTTCACCTCCATCTCGCCGGCGGTGATAAAGGTCTCCAGGTTCAGCAGGGCATAAGCCTTCTTGATCAGTCGGTTCACGCCGCTCTCCTCCAAGCCCAGCTCCTCCAGGAACATCTGCTTGTCCTCGTAGCTCTCCAGTTCGGCAATGTCTTCTTCGGTTTTGGCAGCAATCACCATGGCCTCGGCACCTTCTTCTTTGGCCAAAGCTTCTATCTTCTTGGTGTAGTCGTTGCCGCTCTTGGCATCAGCCTCGCCCACGTTGCACACATAGAGCACGGGCTTTGACGTGAGCAGGAACAGGTTGCGGGCGCACTCTTGTTCCTCTTTGCTGTCGAACTCCACAATGCGGGCATTCTTTCCCTGCTCCAGCACCTCTTTATAAGCTCTCAGCACCGTCACCTCGACCTTGGCATCCTTATTCCCGGCAGCGGCAGCCTTCTCGGTCTTAGCCAGTCGCGAGTCGATGGTCTCCAGATCTTTCAGTTGCAGTTCGGTGTCAATAATCTCTTTGTCGCGGATCGGATCAATGGAGCCGTCAACGTGTGTGATGTTCTCATCTTCAAAACAGCGCAGCACGTGGATGATGGCATCGGTCTCGCGGATGTTGCCCAGGAACTTGTTGCCCAGACCTTCACCCTTGGAGGCACCTTTCACCAGTCCGGCGATATCCACAATCTCGCAGGTGGCAGGCACAATGCGTCCTGGGTGTACCAGTTCTGCCAGTTTGTTCAGTCGTTCATCGGGTACGGTAATAACGCCTACGTTGGGTTCTATCGTACAGAAAGGGAAATTTGCTGCCTGAGCCTTGGCGCTCGACAGACAGTTAAAAAGTGTGGACTTGCCCACGTTAGGCAGTCCCACAATACCACATTTTAAAGCCATTTTTTTCTATAAACGTTTATTTCTGGATGCAAAGGTACGATTAAGTGAGCGAAAATGCAAATTTATTTGCAATTTTCCGAACGAGAGTACCTTCGGCGCAGCCAAAGGTACGAATAAGCGAGAACAAAAACAAAGAATTTTATTCTTTTTTTGTCGAGCGCCAGTACCTAAGACGAAAGTCAAAGGTGGCCGAATAAGCGAGAACAAAAACAAAGAATTCATTCTTTTTTGTCATGGTACGAATAATTGTTAAAGTGCTACAATAAGAATTAAAGCTAACGGAATTATTGCATAGAAGTTGCATAAATGTATTAACTTTGCACCCTGAAAAGATTGTATAAGCAACCATAACCCAAAGTTTAGTACAGGATATGAATCAGTTCAATCATTTGAGATTGAGGCTAAAACGGTTTTTTAGCCCCAATAAAAGAACGCACTACTTATACGATGGCCCCTATTATGGTGGGAAGTCATCGTACTCTTATTATTTAGATTCTGACGAGACCCGAATCTTAGATGGTCCTTTCGAATTTCGCTTGAACTCTGATCGTTGTCCAGGCGACATTCATCGAAGTGTGGTTCGCGGTAGTTTTGTTGATGGTTTGAAGAACGGCTTATGGACCTTTTTCTATCGGAGCGACGATAAGAAACTGAAGCTCACAGTCAATTTCCTCAATGGTCTTATCGATGGAAAAGTCAACTTCGAACAGGTTGAGGATAACAGCGATAAGGATGAACCGTCATCAACGAAGCTCTCTTTCGTTGCCAACCAACGTCATATTGTTGGCGAAGTATGTGGTCTGTTGCGTAATTTTAAGTTTTGCGCGATGCTCGATGACAATGGACGTCCACACAAGACGTGGAGCAGAAAATGCTACGACCGCGAGAATGGCGAGTGGCGCATTGTAGAGGAATGGAACCATGGTCATCTGGAGAAGGCCGAACGTCAAATGACCATTTATGGTCGTACCGAACGTATCAATCCGTCTTTGTGCCAACAGCTCAACGAGCTGATTGATAACATAAACAATAACATGTTGTCTATCGTACAACATGGTTCTCTGGGAGGTTTAGCTAACATCCCAGCTGTTTAATACTTTATTATTACTATTTTTTCATTAGTAGGCGCCCTCAGTTGATGATCGCGCCTTTTTTTATGCTCTTAGTGTGCTTCCAGCCAGTTCTTTCCAAAGCCGGAGTCGGCCACCAGTGGCACATCGAGACTCATGGCATTCTGCATCTCTTCCAACACGATGCGTTCCACTTGCTCTTTCTCTTCAGGAAACACGCTGAAGTTCAGTTCATCGTGTACTTGCAGTATCATCTTACTCTTGATGCCTTCTGTCTTGAAGCGCTGGAAAATGTGAATCATTGCCACTTTGATGATGTCGGCGGCTGTTCCCTGGATAGGGGCATTGATGGCATTGCGCTCGGCAAAGCCTCGCACGACGGCATTCTGTGAGTTGATGTCGGGCAGATAACGTCTTCTGCCAAAGAGGGTAGTGACGTACCCTTTCTCGCGGGCTACCTCTTTTGATTTCTCCATATAATCATGCACCTGTGGGAAGGTGTCGAAGTAGCCGTCAATCAGCATCTTAGCTTCCTCACGGGGGATGTCCAGTCGCTCTGCCAGTCCAAACACGGTGATGCCGTAGATGATGCCGAAGTTAGCACGTTTAGATTTTGTTCGCTCGTCGCGGCTTACTTCTTCGATAGGCTTTTTATAAATGTTGGCAGCTGTGGCCGCATGGAGGTCTTTTCCTTTCCGGAACACCTCAATCATGTGTTTGTCTTTTGACAGGTGTGCCATCACGCGCAGCTCAATCTGGCTATAGTCTGCAGAGAAGAACAAGCAGCCGGGTTCGGGTATGAAGGCTTTTCTGATCTCCTTACCATCTTCGCCTCTGATAGGTATGTTTTGCAGGTTGGGATCCGACGAAGAGAGGCGTCCGGTGGCGGTCACCGTCTGGTTGAACGATGTGTGGATGTGGCCTGTACGTGGGTTTATCAGTTTTGGCAGAGCCTCGATATAGGTGCCTATCAGTTTTTTCAACCCTCTGTGTTCCAAGATGTCAGCCACAATCTCGTGTTTATTCTTTAGCTGTTGCAGCACCTCTTCGCTGGTCACGTATTGCCCCGTCTTGGTCTTCTTTGCCTTCTCTACAATCTTTAGTTTATCGAACAGAATCTCGCCCACCTGTTTAGGTGAAGCGATATTAAACTGTTGTCCTGCCAGTTCGTAGATGCGTGCCTCTATGGTGTTCATGCGTTCGTTCAGTGCTTTGGCAGTCTCTTGCAGGGATTTTGTGTCCAGACACACGCCATTCATCTCCATCTCTGCCAGTACCGGCATCAGTGGCATCTCTATCTCGTAGAACAGTTCCTCGCAGTGGTGCTGTTTCAGTTCCACCTCCAGTTTGTTTTTCAGTTGCAGTGTGATGTCGGCATCCTCGCAGGCATACTCATAGATTTGCTGAGGAGTCAGCTCGCGCATGGAGCGTTGGTTTTTCCCTTTTGGCCCTATCAGCTCTTCGATGTGCACAGTTTGATAGTTCAACAGTGTCTCTGCCATGTAGTCCATGTTATGATGCAACTCCGGTTGGATGAGGTAGTGAGCAATCATCGTGTCCCACATCGGTCCGTCGAGATGAATGTCATAGTTGCGCAACACCTCTAAATCGTACTTCAGGTTCTGTCCTATTTTCAAAATGGAGGTGTCTTCATAGAGCGGTTTGAATATATTAACAATTCGCAACGCTTCTTCACGTTTTGGTGGAATGGGCACATAAAACGCCTCATGTTCGGTCACGGCGAAGCTCAAACCCACTAATTCGGCGTCGATGGCCGAGGTCGAAGTGGTCTCTGTGTCTAGACAAAGAATTTGTTTTGTCCTAAATAAATCACATAGATTTTTTAAATCTTCCTCATTTTCAACGAGTTCGTAATTATGAGTCACCGTTTTAATGGTCTCAAAACTCGAAAATTTTGGCGTTTCCGCATCGTCGGTGGCAAATTCTTCAAAGAGAGAAAGCTGCGAATTATTAGATTTTGGCTTCTTTTCAACTTTTTTAAGAACTCGTTGTGTCAGTGCTTTAAACTCCAGTTCGGTGAACAGTTCGCTGAGTTTTTCCTCGTCGGGTTGCTGCAGTTGCAGTTCGTCGAGATTCAGTTCGATGGGGACGTCGGTGCGGATGGTGGCCAGGAAGTAGCTCATCTTGATGTCGTCCACGTGTTCTTCCACTTTTTTCTTCAATGCCCCTTTCAGTTCGTCGGTTCTGGCCAGCAACTGTTCCACACTGCCAAAGTCGGCAATGATCTTTGCTGCTGTCTTCTCGCCCACGCCCGGACAACCAGGGAAGTTGTCGGCAGAGTCGCCCATCAGTGCCAGCAGGTCGATGACCTGTGTGGTCTTTTCGATGGCATATTTCTCGCAGACCTCCTTTGGCCCCATCACCTCGTAGCCTCCACCATGACGCGGACGGAATATCTTGGTGCGCTCGCTCACCAGCTGTCCGTAGTCCTTATCAGGTGTCAGCATGTAGGTTTCGATGTTTTCGATAGAATCGGCCTTTTTTGCCAAGGTGCCGATCACGTCGTCTGCCTCGAAACCATCAACCTGCAGCACCGGTATGCGGTAGGCCTTTAGCAGGTCTTTGATGATAGGCACCGCCTTGCGTATGTCTTCGGGTGTGGCCTCGCGTTGTGCCTTATAGGCGGGGAAAGCCTCGCTGCGGAAGGTCAGTCCATGGGGGTCGAAAGCCACACCCAGGTATTTGGGTTGCTCTTTCTCTATAACTTCCTGGAGCGTGTTCACAAAGCCTATGATAGCCGATGTGTTCAGCCCCTTCGAGTTGATTCGTGGATTCTTGATGAATGCGTAGTACGACCTGTAGATAAGGGCGTAGGCGTCTAAAAGAAACAGTTTCTCCATGTATATTTTAGAATTTTCGGTAAAATTACTAAAAAAATTGGTATTACTCCGATATTTTCACTAATTTTGTCTCAAAATTATTGATAATGGACTATCTATCACTCATCAAACGACCAATCGAATCAGAACTGAACGAGTTTATCACGCTCTTCGAACAATCTCTGAGCCACGAGGACTCGTTACTTTCCGAGGTGCTTTCTCACATCAAACAGCGTGGTGGTAAGCGCATGCGCCCCATGTTGCTCATGCTGTTGGCTAAGAACTATGGCAGTGTGTCGAGTGTGACGCTGAACTCAGCCATCGGATTAGAGCTGCTGCACACTGCTTCGTTGGTTCACGATGATGTTGTGGATGAGAGTGAGGAGCGTCGAGGACAGGCCTCTGTGAATGCCACCTATAATAATAAGGCGGCTGTCTTGGTGGGCGATTTCATCCTTTCCACCGCACTGCTGAAGGTGTCTTACACCAACAACCAGCGCATCATCGAGACGCTGGCAGAGTTGGGTAGGGTGCTGGCATCTGGTGAGATTTTGCAGTTGCAGAACATCAAGAACGAGGAAATCTCAGAGGAGGTCTATTATCGTGTGATTGAACAGAAGACCGCTGTGCTCTTTGCTGCCTGCTCGTCGATAGGTGCGCTGTCTGCCGGAGCCACCGATGCTGAGGTAGAGAAGGCCCGCCAGTTTGGTCATGACCTGGGCATCATGTTCCAGATTCGCGATGACATCTTCGATTATTACGATTCAAAAGAGATAGGAAAGCCCACCGGCAACGATATGGCTGAGGGCAAGCTGACACTACCTGTTATCTATGCTTTGCAGCATTCGCCTTTCGACTCGATGATGACGCTTGCCAAGAAGGTGAAGGCGGGCACTATCAATCGCGATGAAATCGCTGTTTTGGTGGAGTTCACCAAGCAGCAGGGTGGCATAGAATATGCCGAGAGATGCATGGAAGACTATCATCGCAAGGCGCAGCAGTATGTTGACACGTGCGTCAAAGACCCTATGATAGCTACTGCACTCACCGCCTATCTCGACTACGTCATTCAAAGAAGAAAATGAGCTTTAACTGAGAGGTGCTTTTAACTGAGAACTGAGAGTTGAGAACTGAGAGGTTCTTATAAGTGAAAAGTGAGAGGTGAGAAGTATTATTAGTACTACTCACCTCTCATTATAATTAGAACCAGCAGGTCTAATCATACCTCTCAGTTCTCAACTCTCAGTTCTCAGTTTAAGCGCAACTCTCAGTTTAAGCGCTTGAAAAGCGCTTAGAAGAATTTCACATCTTCGCCAACAACCTCGCTGAGCAGCAAGTTTGCCAGACGACTGGTGCCCATGCGGAACCACTTGTTGGTGAGCCATTTCTCGCCGAGAACCTCTTTCACGATGGTGTAGTAGATCAGTGCATCCATCACGCTGTTAAGGCCGCCAGCAGGCTTAAAACCAATCTGTACGCCAGTCTTATCGTAGTACTCCTTGATGGCCTGACACATCACATAGGCAGCCTCGGGCGTGGCAGCAGGCTCCAGCTTGCCGGTAGAAGTCTTGATATAGTCGCCACCGCCATACATCGACAGTAGTGAGGCTATCTTGATGTTCTTGGCAGTCTTCAGACAACCTGTCTCCAGAATCACCTTCATGGCTTGTTCGCCGCAGGCCTCCTTTTGTTGCTGAATCTCATCGACAACCGTGTCGTAGTCGCCCTCAAGGAAGGCACCCACGTTCATCACGATGTCTATCTCGGTGGCTCCATCCTTGATGGCCAGCGAAGTCTCAACTGTCTTCACCTCGATGAGTGACTGACTGCTGGGGAAGCTGCCCGAAACGCATGCCACCTCGACGCCCTCTACCTCGAGTGTCTCGCTGACGGTCTTGGCAAACTTAGGATAAACACAGATGGTAGCCACGTGGGGCAGGTCGGGGTACTGCTCGTCAAACTGGTTCACCTTTTCGGTGAAAGCCATCACAGAAGTCTCGCTGTCGGTGGTCTTCAGTGTGGTCAGTTCCACGCTTCCCATCAGGAATTTCTTCACTTCAGGCGTATCGTTCTGAGGCACCTTTTCGGCGATGATTGTCTTCACGGCCTCGCGTACTTCCTCGTCGGTGATGTCGAGGTTATACTGGTTCAGCACTTGCTCAATCTTGTTCATTTCTTCCATAGTCGTTATGCTTTAATTTAGGGTTATTTATATGTCTTGATGCGTCTCTTTTTGTCTTTTTATCGATAGACTTCTGTAGTTCCTCAGTCAGGTCAACGCCCGTCTGGTTGGCCAGGCACAGCAGTACCCACAGCACGTCGGCCATCTCTTCGCCCAGTGCCTCTCGGCCATTGTCGGTAGCTCGCGGATCAGACGCCTTCCACGACTGTTCGCCATAGCGACGACTCATGATGCGTGCCAGTTCGCCCACCTCTTCGGTCAGCACCGTCATGTTGGTGAGTTCGCCAAAATACCTCACGCCATACGTTTTAATCCATTTGTCCACAGTCTCCTGTGCCTCTTCTATCGTCATATATAAATAAATATTTATCTCCCTCTCCTTGGGAGAGGGCCGGGGTGAGGTCTTCACTCCTTGTTCTTCGTATCCATACAGATAGTGACAGGGCCATCGTTCAGCAGTTCCACCTTCATGTCGGCGCCAAATTCACCCGTGCCGCAGGCTTTGCCCATCTCGTTGCTCAGTTTCTTGCAGAAAAGCTCGTAGAGCGGCACGCTGACCTCGTGCCTTGCTGCTCTCAACCACGAGGGGCGATTGCCCTTCTTGTAGCTTGCAAACAGCGTAAATTGGCTCACCACGAGTGCTTCGCCGCCTACCTCCATGACAGAACGGTTCATCACCCCGTTCTCATCGTCGAAAACGCGTAGGCCCACCACCTTGTGCACCAGCCAGTCAACATCCTCTTCGGTGTCTTCTTCGCAGACGCCCAACAGAATCAAATATCCCTTACCGATACTTGATTTCACAGTCCCGTTGATTGTCACTGAGGCGTGGCTAACACGTTGAATTACAATTCTCATGCTGCAAAGGTACGATTAAGTGAGCGAAAATGCAAATTTATTTGCAATTTTCCGAACGTGAGTACCTTCGGCGCAGCCAAAGGTACGAATAAGCGAGAACAAAAGCAAAGAATTTATTCTTTTTTTTGTCGAGCGGTAGTACCTTCCCCTTACAATCCTGTTCTTTTGCAAAAGTGTCCGAATCGTGCTGCAATATCGGGTGTTTTGAACCATCATACTTCCGCTTTCTTGTAGCAATACTTACCCTTTTACTTTCAATCCAGCCCCTGGAATGGTTCAGTCTAGCCCCTGGAGCGGTGTAATTCAGCCCCTGGAATGATTCAATCCAGCCCCTGGATTCAGACCAAGAGTGGCACTTTTGGTTGGTCATAGTGGCACTCTGACGAGCTAAAAGTGCCACTTGTTGAGCGTCAAAGCCGTACTTTGACGGAAGTAAAACTACTCTTGATGGAAGTAAAACTACTCTTGATGGAAGTGATGGTAGATGATTTGTGCTTTTGAAGCGCCAATGACATCTGTAAGTTGTTGAATATCAGCCTCTTTAATACGCTTTACACTCTTTAGTCGATCAATCAGTGCATCACGCGTCTTGGGTCCAATGCCCTGGATATCATCCAATTCCGAGTGCAGCGCATGTTTGCTGCGCTTGTCGCGGTGGAACGTGATGGCAAATCTGTGCACTTCGTCTTGCAGTTGAGTCAGCACATGGAAGAGTTCTGAGTTGGTCTTCAAGCCAATCACGCGTGGCGGAAAACCGTAAAGTAGCTCATTGGTGCGGTGGCGATTGTCTTTTGCCAAACCAGCGATAGGGATGTCCAGTTTCAGTTCGTCCTGAATCACTTCACGTATCACTTCCATCTGACCTTTTCCGCCGTCAGCCACAATAAGGTCGGGTAGGGGCTCTTCTTCCTCTACAAGCCGTTTATAACGGCGATAGACCACCTCTTTCATCGACGCATAATCGTCGGGGCCCACCACCGTTTTAATGTTGTATTTCTTGTAGTCTCGCTTGCTGGGTTTCATGGATTTGAACACCACGCACGCAGCCACGGCGTCCGTTCCCGAGATGTTGGAGTTGTCGAAACACTCTATCTGATAGGGCATCTTGGGCAGTGCCAACTTCTCTTGCAGTTCCTTCATTAGGCGCACCTGTTTCTGTTCTGGATTCAGTTTCTCTGCCTGTTTCAGGCGGTCAAACTTATACTGTTTGCCATTCATTTCCGAGAGGTCCAGCAACGTCTTTTTATCACCGCGCTGTGGAATGGTGAAGGTGACGCCGTCTAGCTCCATTTCGGGGTCGAAAGGCACCACAATCTCACGTGAAGAACTATTAAATCGCTCGCGCATCTCGATGATTCCAAGTTGCAACAACTCCTCGTTGGTCTCGTTCAGGCGCTTCTTGAATTCGAATGTGAACGACTGATTGATAGCGCCGTTAGACACGTGGATATAGTTGATGTATGCAATCTTCTCGTCGTTGGTGATCGAAAAGACATCCACATTGTCGATGGTGTGGCTCACCACCTCGCTCTTGCTTACAAACGAGTCTATCAACAGGTACTTTTTCTTGATTTCTTCTGCTTCTTCAAAGCGCAGTTCTTCTGCCAATAACTGCATCTTTTCACGCATCTGACGCAGCACTTCGCGGGTGTTACCCTTCAGTATTTCACGTGCCTGCATGATGTTTTGCTGGTAGTTTTCATAGGTTTGTTTGGCTATACATGGCCCTCCGCAGTTCTTGATGTGATACTCCAGACAAACCTGGTATTTACCGGCGGCAATTCCTTCTTTCGTCATCGGCTGACGACAGGTGCGCGGATGGTATAGCTTGTTGATCAGTTCCAACACGGCATTCATCGAACCTATGTGCGAATAAGGACCGAAATAGGTGCCCCACTTCTTGTTGATGGTACGCGTCTTAAAGATGCGCGGAAAGGGTTCGTTCGTTACACAGATGCTGGGGTAGGTCTTGCCATCCTTCAACAACACGTTATAGCGCGGGTTATACTTCTTGATGAGCGAATTTTCAAGCAGCAATGCGTCCTCTTCGGTGTTGACCACCGTGTAGCTTATGTCGTGGATCTTAGACACCAGCACTTTTGTTTTGAAGCGATCCACTTCCGTATGGAAATAGGAAGAGACGCGCGACTTCAGGTTCTTTGCCTTGCCAACGTATATAATCGTCCCCTCACTGTCGTAGTATTGATAGCTGCCAGGCTTCTCGGGCAGTCTTGATACGATTCCTTTCAGATAGGCTAAACGTGCCTCGTTCTCTTCCTTTGTCATGCTCTATTGTTTCACGTGAAACGATATTTCCCTTCTGTCCTTTCTTTATTTATAAAAAGTCCCTCCCGTTTGAAGGGTCGGGGAGGGCGCTTTGGGGGATTGATGTGTGCTTAAATGGTCAGCAAAGTGGTCACATCACAAAGTCCGTCGAATTCATCGCGTCCGTGAAGACCTTCATCTTTGATTTCAATAATGAAGTTCATGAAAATCTTTTTCGGATTGAAATGTTTCACCAGCTTGTAGGTTGCTTTCGCTGTTCCACCCGTTGCCAAAAGGTCGTCGTGGATTAAAACAACGTCGTTTTCATCGATAGAGTCGATGTGCATCTCGACGGTATCAACGCCATACTCTTTTGAGAACGATTCCTTGATGGTGGTAGAGGGCAATTTGCCCGGTTTTCTCGCCAGTACAACGCCAGCCCCCAACTTATAGGCCAGGGCAGATGCCAGAATGAATCCACGGCTTTCGATACCAACTATCTTCGTGATACCTTTGTCTTTGTAGATTTCGTAGAGGTCCTCTACCATCTCTTTCATGCACTCGCCGTTCTTGTAGAGCGTGGTGACATCGCGGAAATTAATTCCTTTCTTCGGAAAATCCGGTATGCAACGCAGATTGTCCAACAGTAATTTGGTGTTCATACTCAGTTAGTTATATTAATGTTTTAACGCTTTTGTTTCACGTGAAACTTATCGTCCCATCAACACCAACAGTACGTTGATGTCGCTCGGTGAGACGCCTGGAATGCGGCTCGCCTGAGCCAGTGTGTCGGGGTCTATGGCGGTCAACTTCTGTCGGCATTCGGTGGAGAGCGATTGGATGGAGTTGTAGTCGAAGTGCCCCTTGATTTTTATATTTTCCAAGCGGTGCATTTTGTCGGCCACGAGTTTCTCGCGTTCGATGTACCCTTTGTATTTGATACGTATTTCGGCAGCCTCGGCAATCTCTTCTTTTCGGTTGGGTGCGCTTTCGATCAATTCGTGAAGTTCTGGGATGATTTCTGCCAGATTGTGGAAGTTCAGTTGTGGGCGAGCCACCAAATCTTCCAGCTTGACGCCAAACTGCAGTGGGGTGGTTCCCAGTTTCTCCAATGCGGGGTTGATTTCTTTTGCCTTTATGGGGAATGATTTGCAGAAAGCTTCGATTCTTTCGATGAACAGTTTCTTTTCCACCCATCGGTCGAGGCGGTCTTTTTTGGCCAGTCCCATGGCATACGAGCGTTCGGTGAGTCGGGCGTCGGCATCGTCTTGGCGCAGCAAGATGCGATATTCGGCACGCGAAGTAAACATGCGATAGGGTTCATCGACACCCTTTGTCACGAGGTCATCGACGAGCACGCCGATGTATGATTCGTCGCGGTGCATCACAAATTCGTTGTGTCCATCGCATTTCATCGCTGCATTGACACCAGCCACGAGTCCCTGTCCGGCAGCTTCCTCATAGCCTGTGGTTCCGTTCACCTGTCCGGCAAAGAACAGTCCATCCAGTTTTTTCGATTCCAACGTGTGTTTTAGTTGTGTAGGGTCGAAGAAATCGTATTCTATGGCATAGCCTGGGCGATACACTTTCACATCGCGGAAGGCAGGAATCTGTCTTAAAGCCTCGATTTGAACGTCCATTGGGAGCGATGACGAAAAGCCATTCAAATACATCTCGTTGGT
Source organism: Prevotella sp. E13-17 (assembly GCF_022024035.1). Classification (NCBI taxonomy): domain Bacteria; kingdom Pseudomonadati; phylum Bacteroidota; class Bacteroidia; order Bacteroidales; family Prevotellaceae; genus Prevotella; species Prevotella sp. E13-17. The sequence continues at coordinate 3,426,474 of NZ_CP091787.1, read as the reverse complement.
GTCTTCGCCTTCTGGTTCCAGAAACAGCGGGTGCTGTTCGCGGTCAGGGAAGGTGACCAGTTTTGTTTCTATCGAAGGACAGTAGCGAGGTCCGATAGACTGTATTTGTCCGTTGTAGAGAGGGGAGTCGTTCAGTCCAGAGCGCAGAATCTCGTGCACCTTGGCATTCGTGTTCACCGTCCAGCAAGGCAGCTGTTGCAGTGTGCGTGCCTCGCCCATATACGAGAACTGGTAGTAGCTGGTGTCGCCAGGCTGTGCTTCCAGCTCGTCGAAATGCACGCTGCGCTTGTCAATCCTGACAGGTGTTCCTGTTTTCATGCGTGCAGAGCGGATGCCGTGCTTGGTGATGCTCTCGGTGAAATCGCTGACAGCAGGTTCGGCGATGCGTCCGCCAGCCACCATCTTACGTCCTATGTGCATCAGACCGTTGAGAAACGTGCCTGCAGTCACCACGACGGCGCGTGCATGTATCTCCGTTCCCCAGATGGTTCTCACACCTGTGACCTGTCCCTTTTCTGCCATCAGCTCGCAGACCTGGTCCTGCCATACGTCCAGATTGGGCGTATGGTCGATGACCGTGCGCCAGTTCCAGATAAACTTGCCACGGTCACATTGTGCGCGAGGGCTCCATACGGCGGGGCCTTTGCCTATGTTTAGCATGCGAAATTGAATGGTAGAGCGGTCGGTCACTATTCCCATCTGTCCGCCAAGGGCGTCAATCTCTCGTACTATCTGTCCCTTAGCGATGCCACCAACCGCGGGATTGCACGACATCTGTGCAATCTTGTTCATGTCCATCGTTACCAGCAGCGTCTTGGCGCCCATATTGGCCGAGGCACAGGCAGCTTCACAGCCAGCATGTCCGCCGCCGATAACCACTACGTCGTAATTTAATATCATTGTAACTTGAAATATTTCGTTTGCAAAATTACAAAATCTTCTGCAATTAGTATGTATAATAATGCTTAAAAAATGTAGAGGGGCAACACTGCTTTGATGCAGTATTACCCCTCATCTTGTCAATTCGTACGATGTTATCCTGTTTTACTTGGCCGTGAAGCTGGTCACGCTGTTTGTGCCCTTAGCACTGCTACCCAGATACAGTCCGTGGAAGACGGTTGCAGCATCGGTAGGCGCAGTGGTGCTGTATTTGATGTTGTAGCTGCCCTTGGAGGTCATGCCCTTGGCTGTAATCAGCGACAGCGAACTGGAGACGTTGGCAGCAAAGCTAAAGGTTGCCAGGTTCTGGTCGTTGCTGTCTGCCAAGGTATAGTAGCGACCGCTGGTGTAACTGATGGTGTTGGTGAGGAATGTGTAGCCCTGGGCTGCGTTAGAGATGGTCGAGCTGCTGGAGCCGCCACCCTGTGCACCGCCGGCGCCGATGCAGGTGCCGTTACCCGTGATCTGGATGTACGAGTTGTTGTCGCAGTCAAAGCCTTCCTCTGGGCCGCCTGCCGACGTATAGGCAAAGCAGGTGCCATTGCCGATGGTGATGGCGCCCGTGGTGCCCGCATTCGAATCGACGGCATCGTTGCCGTTAGAGTAGCATACGGTGATGCCACCATTGAAGACAATCTTTCCCGACGTGTTGATGCAGTCGTCGTAGCATTGCAGATAGTGCTTGCCGCCGTTGATGGTGATGCCGGTCTTCGATTCCAGTCCTTCGGCACCATTCGTCTTGGTGGTGACGGTGGTCTCGCCGCCGTAGATCACAGCCGCACAGATAGCCTTAATGGCCTTGGCAGAAGAACTGCTGTAGGCGCTGCCCGTGGTGCTGACGGTCAGGGTGGGGCCGTTGCCGTCGGCAGTTCCTTGTGTGTAGGCTCCAGTCACGTTGGTGTAGGTGGTGCCACCGCCCATACCGCCACCGCCAGGTCTGCCACCAGGTGCCATCATCGGTGCTCTTGCAGGTGCCATCATCGGTGCTCTTGCAGGTGCAAACCAGCCTCCTCCGCCACTGGTGCTCTTGGTGCCGTTGCCTGCTGCGATGCCTTTACCGGCATTGCCCGTCATGGCGATGGTGATGATGCCTGCGTTCAGGGCGATGTATTCGCCTTTAAGGCCCTTGGCCGACTTCACATCGCTGGACACCGTCTGCGGTGCACCGCTGTTGTTGATGGTCAGTAGGCCACCATTGGTGGTGATATGGTCGGCAGAGACGCCACGTCCGGCAGCGCCGCTGATGGTCATCTCGACAGTACCACCGTTCTGTGTGAAGTCCTCAGCCTTGACGCCAGCCGTGTAAGACGGGTCGCTGCTGTCGCTGGTGTCTATGCCGCCACTGCCTTTCAGTGTCAGTGTGCCATCGTGCACGGTCACCTTGTTTTCACTCTTGATGCACTTGGCGCCAGCTGCTGTGGTACTGATTTTCAGTGTGCCGGCATTGATGATCACCTCGCCAGTGTTGTCTTCATCGTCTGTCAGCGGAATGATCTGATCATCGTCGTCGGTCTTATAGCTCAGTTGCAGACCGTCATCGCTCACGTTATTGATGTTCACCGTGCCCCCATTCATCTGGAAGTACTGGTTCACATTGAAGCCGTCGCCCACAGCCCCCAGGATGTTGATGGTGCCAGTGCTCTTCTTCAGTTGCACATACTCCTTGCCCCAAAAGGCGTGTGCCGTGCGACCAGTAATATTCAGGGTGCCAGCACCTTTGAATTCCGTGTGACCCTTCACAGCAAAACAGGCCTTCTGGCTGCCACCCACGCCATCGACCAGTGTCGAAGTGGTGCCCTCGGCCAGTTCGATGCTGATGCGCTTGCCGTTGCGGATGTTGATGGCAGCGCTGTCGGGGTTGGTCAGTGTGACACCGTTCAGCACGACGCTGGCCTTCAGTTCGCCATCCATATAGAATGAGCCGTTGGTCGAAGTGCCACTCAATGTATAGGTAATCTCGTCGGTCAACGTGGCGCTTTGTATGAGGGATACGTGCGCCTTGTTTGTGCTGATAGTCAGGTGTTTAGCAATATTTCCTGCCACTGTCACACGGGCGGTCTCGCCCTGATAGTCGATGCTGACGCTATTATCGGTCACCACACTGTTGTCTATGTACATCTGGCTGATGTCACTGAGTGCAAGGGTCTTGCCCATGATGGTCACAGTCTGTCCGTTTTCATAGACCATATCGCCAGCCTGACTGGCAGGAATCTGATAGACAACCTCGCCCAGTTGTACGTTCAGTGTCTGTGCCTCCGTTGTTGTCCACAACAATATGGCGGCCATATAAAGTAGAATTTTTCTCATTAGAACCATTATTTTTATAACTTAGTAGTACATTGTGCAAAGATAATGCGTTTAAAATGAATGAGATAAAAAAATCAATCAAATCCGCTTTTTTTTCAATAAAAAGTCATTTAAATATTGTGTAATTCGTTCTTTTTCCGTAATTTTGCCCATTGAATAATCATTTTTGACACTTTAAAACATTAAAATTCTTTTTGAGGAAATGAAAAAAATATTGTTCCCGTTGTTGGTTGTTTTGGGACTCTTTTTGTCGTGTGTGGAACACGAGGACTTTCCATCACCGCTTGAGGGCCTCCATATAGAGAACCAGACATTCTCTTCTGCGGGCGTGCAGAAGACTATCAATGTTGACAACGTACTGACCGATGTGATGGCAACCGTCATTGACACCAAGACCAAATATCCAGCCAACTGGCTCGATGTGAAAATCAATCAGAAGGCAATAGCGCTGACCCTGATGGAGAATATCACGGTTAGCGATCGTACGGCTTGCGTGACGCTGCACGTGAAGAGCGAGGAGATTAATGACGAGGAGCAACCGGTGGTGTTCTATGTCACCCAAAAGAAAAACTCTATGTTCGACGGACTGGATGTTGACGAGGTGGTCATGGGCTTTGAGCAGGGCGACACCACGTTGACATTCAAGAACACGCTGAAGAACACAAAAACAGAAATCTATGATTTGGACGGTCAGAAGGTGGACTGGGTGAAAGCCATGATCGACGGCAAGAATCTTACAATAGCAGTTTCACAGTATGCTTCAAAGGATGACCGTGCGGCACTGGTGAGACTGGTGCCCAACAGCGACCAGTATGTCAGCGACTCGTTGTTGTCGAAGGCTTCGATACTGGTCAGACAGACTCATAACCCTGTGCTCGACAGCCTGACTATCAAACCCGTGAAGTCGCTGGCAGCCGGCGGACGCTATGTGATTCATACCGACCGACAACTGACGGGAGTGCGTGCTCAGGTGATAGACGACGCCACCAAGGAGCGAGCCTCATGGTGTACGGCAACCGTTGCCGGCGACTCGGTGGCCGTGACGACGACGATTTATAACCTGAAAAAAGACCGTACGGCTACGGTGATGCTCTTCTATCCTAATCATGGTGAAACTATCGACACGACCACCATTACGCTGCCTTTTGTCGTAGAACAGGGACATAACAGGATTTTTGACGGGGTGCGATATGATGACCGCACCATCGTCTGGAACCAAACTGCCGATACACTGAAACTATCGCATGAGTTGCAGAACATCCTGTGTCAGGTGGTGGACACGCTGACCAAGAAAGCACCCACCTGGCTACAGGCTACGGTTGAGGGCAACAAGGTGCTGTTCAAGTCGGTGGCGCTGACCTCCAACACTAATCGCACGGTGAAAGTGACATTGTATATGAAGGGTAAAGACAATACGTTGACGGAGCAGACCGTACAGACGAGCTTCTACCTGACGCAGAATCACGATAACATCTTTGATGGTGTGATGTATAAAGATCGTGTGGTCAGTTGGGATGAAAAGGCCGACACGCTGAAACTGACGCGAGAGTTGACGGGAATCAGTTGTCAGTTGACAGATGTTGACACGAAGCAGACGCCCACCTGGTTGCAGGCCACGGTGAAAGGGAAACAGGTCTTCTTTACGGTAAAAGAGAATATGTCGAAGGCCGACCGCACCGCTACGGTGACACTCTATCTGCCTAATGGCAACACCATCGACGAAAAGACGGTGAAGACGAGCTTTGCCTTCAAGCAGTCGGGCAACAATATCTTCAATGGTCATCGGTTCGAGAACCAGACCATGAGCTGGAACGAGACCGTTCGGGCTCTGAAACAGACGGTGGACCTCTCGCTGTTGCACACCAAACTGGTGGACAACGACACCAAGCGTGCACCAACATGGTTGCAGGTGACACTCGATGCCGAACATCAGGAACTGATTCTTAAACCACAGCAGTTGACCTCGGTCGATAACCGCTCGGCCACGGTGACCCTGTTTGTGCCCAATAATGGTAATACCATCGACGAGAACACCGAACAGGTGTCGTTTGTGGTGAATCAGGAACATTACAACATCTTTGACGATGTGCAGTTCAATAATCGAGCCGTGAACTGGGACGAGAAGTACGACACGCTGAAACTGTCTCGCGAACTGACAGGCATCCGCTGTCAACTGGTGGACAACGACACCCACCAGACACCTGGTTGGCTACAGGCCACGGTGAACGGCAAGCATGTGGAGTTTGTGGCGCAGACCAACTACTCTAAGTATCAGCGCTCGGCCAGTGTGACGCTCTATCTGCCCAATGGCAATACCATCGATGCCAAGACCGTTCATACGGGATTCACGTTTACGCAAAAAGGCAACAACCTGTTGGACAGTCTGAAAGTGGCCAACCTGGGGCTTGAATGGAATACGTCAAGTCATGCGATAACAACGAAGGTTGACCTGACCAGCGTGAGGTATAAACTGGTGGACGAAGACACTCAGCAGACGCCTACCTGGCTGAATGTCATTCTCAGTGGCAATAAGATAGAGCTGAAACCGTCGAAGCTCACGACCAAGCACGACCGCTCGGCCATGGTGACGCTCTATGTCAGCAGCTCGACCATCACCGAGAGCACACCCCAGAAGTCGTTCAGGGTGACGCAGCATCACGATAATATCTTCGACAACCTGACCATCAAAGACCGCGAACTGGACTATGACCAGACCAGCGACGTGTTGACGCTGACGCGCGAATTGGAGGACATACATTGTCAGATTATCGATAACGAGACCCAGATGACGGCCCGCTGGCTGAGCGCTGTGGTGAAGGATAATCAGGTATTCTTCACGGCTCAGACCAATACGGCGTTGGCTAAGCGCTCGGCCACCGTTACGCTGTATCTGCCCAATGGCAACACCATTGATGAGAACTCGGTGAAGACTTCTTTCAAGGTGGAACAGAACTTCCAGGTGAAGCTGGTGCCTAGCGTAAAGAAGGTGGAGGTGAGCTATAAGCAACAGACGAAAGAATTCAACATTGTCAGCAACGTGAAGTACCAGATCAAGAGCCCGTCGTGGGTGGACTGCGTCATGACTCCTATAGACGAGACCACCGAGAAGATAACCCTCTCGTTCAAAGAGAACTTTAATAATGAAGCGAATGCTGATACGCTGCGTTTCCTCGTTGCTGGCGAAGAGATGGCTAAGGTGGCTGTAAAGCAGCGCACCAATCCTCATATCACCATCAACTTCAGTGACCATCGCAAGGTGATCTCCTGCGGAAAGAATGGTGGCGAGTTTAATCTGCCGGTGAAAACGCTGACACCAGGCTATCACGTGAGCAAAACAACGAAAAATGGCTCATGGTTCTCGGTAGATCAGACGATAAAGGATGGCTACGACCTGTATTATAACCTTGTGAGGATTCCAGTCTTCAGAGGTGCCGACTTCGAACGTATAGACTCTATTATACTCTATAACGACGAGGTGCGTATAGCCTTCCCTGTCAAACAGCATAAGTATGTCTATGTGGAGCAAGAGAGCCTGGAACTGGAGCTCGGCGGTTCTGTCTCACTGGAGGCAAAAGCCTTTAATGACGCAAATATTCAGTGGAGCAGTAGTAATGCGAAGGTGGCTTCTGTCAGTGAGCAGGGGCTTGTAACTGCACTTGCGAGGGGCAGTGTTCATATTAATGCAGGCATACCCGACTTTACGAAGGATGGCATCACCTACACTAATTACTTTGATTATTGTGAAGTAAAGGTCTATGATGCCACCGATAAGGTAAACGTCAAGCGCGGTTCGGGCGAATACGAGAAGACGGATGGTTATGTCACGTCTCAGTGTCCAATCGTCATCACCAACAACTATCATTCTACCATCAATATCACGTCGGTTGTACTGGTGGATAAAGATGGAAACGAGCTTCCGGTAGCTCTTAGTGGCGGTAATGGCTACCTGTATAAAAACCAGCAAGTGTCGGTAAGCCTTACTAGTAGGTTGAACGGCGTATATAAGCCGTCTGTCAAGCTGACGTTCTCTGTTGGTGGCAAGACCTATACCAAGACCGTGGAATATTAATATCGACGGAAAAAAACGAAGAAAAAGAATCGGAATTGTGGCACTTTTGCCTTGCAATTCCGATTCTTTTATTTTGTATAAATAACCCAATTTTCTGCAGCAAAGATTTGCAGATTCATTATTTTTAGTTAATTTTGTACCCACATTGCGTATATACGTACTCTATTATGAGTATCTTTGTTAGCCTGTGAAGGTCTGTGTCTTGCTGACAATAAATCTAAAATCAATATTAATTAATTAATTTTCAATCTTTTATGTGGTTATTAAATTCATCAATTGGTAGAAAGGTTGTAATGTCTATTACTGGCATTGCGCTCATCCTGTTCTTGACATTCCACTGTGCAATGAACATCGTAGCGCTCTTCTCTGGTGAGGCTTACGACACTATTTGCGAATTGCTGGGTGCCAACTGGTATGCTCTTGTAGCTACTATGGGTCTGGCTGCCCTCGCTGTCATTCACATTGTTTTCGCGTTTATCCTCACGGCTCAGAACCGTAAGGCTCGCGGTAACAGCCGTTATGAGGTTTCTACTACCGTTAAATCGGGTAAGGTAGAGTGGGCCTCTAAGAACATGCTCGTTCTGGGACTGATCATCTTGATTGGTCTGCTGGTTCACCTGCAGAACTTCTGGTACAACATGATGTTTGCCGAGATTGCTGGTTTCACCAACGGTCACAGCCCCGCTGATGGCTTCGCTTTCATCATCGACACTTTCTCACACTGGCCATTGGTAGTGCTCTATCTGGTTTGGTTTGCTGCTATCTGGTTCCACCTGGCTCACGGCTTCTGGTCAGCCATGCAGACACTGGGCCTCAGTGGTAAGATCTGGCAGAAGCGCATGCAGTGCATCGGTCTCATCTATGTCACTCTGCTGATGCTGGGCTTCACTGTTGTGGTGCTGGGCTTCGCCTTCGGTTGCGCTCCTTCGCTCAACTGCTGTCCCGATGCTGCATGCTGTGATACGGTAGCTGCATGCTGTCAGTAAATTAGTTTAATGGTTTTTTGAAAACGCAATATAGTTATGGCAAAAGTATTAGATTCAAAGATTCCTGCAGGTCCAGTGCCTGAGAAATGGAAAGAATATAAAGCTCATCAGCGCCTGGTTAACCCCAAGAACAAGCTGAAGCTCGATGTGATCGTAGTAGGTACCGGTTTGGCTGGTGCTTCTGCAGCTGCTTCTCTCGGTGAGATGGGCTTCAACGTGATCAACCTGTGTATCCAGGACTCTCCACGTCGTGCTCACTCTATCGCCGCACAGGGTGGTATCAATGCTGCAAAGTGCTATCAGAATGATGGTGACTCTGTCTATCGTCTGTTCTACGATACCGTGAAGGGCGGTGACTATCGCGCTCGCGAGGCCAACGTTTATCGTCTGGCTGAGGTTTCAAACAACATCATCGACCAGTGCGTTGCTCAGGGTGTTCCCTTCGCTCGTGAGTATGGTGGCATGCTGGCCAACCGTTCGTTCGGTGGTGCTCAGGTAAGCCGTACATTCTACGCCAAGGGTCAGACCGGCCAGCAGTTGCTGCTGGGTGCTTACTCTTCACTGAGCTGTCAGATAAATGCTGGTAAGGTAAAGCTCTACACTCGTTATGAGATGGAAGACGTGGTCATCGTTGACGGCCGTGCTCGTGGTATCATCGCCAAGAACCTCGTAACCGGTAAGCTGGAGCGCTTCTCTGCTAATGCAGTAGTTATCGCCACTGGTGGTTACGGAAACACCTACTTCCTCTCTACCAACGCTATGGGTTGTAACTGTACCGCTGCCGTCCAGTGCTATCGTAAGGGCGCAATGTTTGCTAACCCCTCATACGTTCAGATTCACCCCACCTGTATCCCCGTTCATGGTGACAAGCAGTCTAAGCTGACGCTGATGTCTGAGTCACTGCGTAACGATGGTCGTATCTGGGTGCCAAAGAAGATTGAGGATGCTAAGAAGTTGCAGAAGGGCGAGATCAATCCTTGGGATATTGCCGAGGAAGACCGCGACTACTATCTGGAGCGCCGCTATCCCGCCTTCGGTAACCTCGTTCCTCGTGATGTGGCTTCACGTGCCGCTAAGGAGCGTTGCGACAAGGGCTTCGGTGTTAACAACACAGGTCTGGCTGTTTACCTCGACTTCTCTGAGTCTATCAACCGTCTGGGTCTCGACGTCATCATGCAGCGCTATGGTAACCTGTTCGAGATGTACGAGGAGATTACAGACGTATTCCCTGGCGACCTGGCCAACGAGATCAATGGCGTGAAGTACTACAAGCCAATGATGATCTATCCTGCTATCCACTACACCATGGGCGGCATCTGGGTTGACTACGAGCTGCAGACCACTATCCCTGGCCTGTTCGCTATCGGTGAGTGTAACTTCTCTGACCACGGTGCTAACCGTCTGGGTGCTTCTGCACTGATGCAGGGTCTGGCCGATGGTTACTTCGTACTGCCTTACACCATCCAGAACTACCTGGCCGACCAGTCTATCTGGGGCAAGATCTCTACCGATCGTCCTGAATTCGATGAGGCAGAGAAGGCTGTTGACGCTGAGCTGACTCGTCTGCTCAACATCAAGGGTAAGCGCTCTGTTGACTCTCTGCACAAGGAGCTGGGTCACATCATGTGGGAGTATGTAGGTATGGGTCGCACCGCTGAGGGTCTGAAGGAAGGCTTGAAGAAGATGCACGAGCTCGAGAAGGAGTTCGACACCAACCTCTTCGTACCTGGCACCAAGGAAGGTCTCAACGTAGAGCTCGACAAGGCTATCCATCTGCGTGACTTCTTCACCATGGGTCAGCTCGTGGCTTTCGACGCGCTCTCTCGTAACGAGTCTTGTGGTGGTCACTTCCGTGAGGAGTACCAGACCGAGGAAGGTGAGGCAAAGCGCGACGATGAGAACTACTTCTACGTGGGCTGCTGGGAGTATAAAGGCAAGGGTGTTGAGCCCGAGCTCTCTAAGGAGCCTCTGAAGTATGAGGCAATTAAAGTACAAACCCGTAATTATAAGAATTAAAGACTATGGCTAAGAATATAAGTTTCACCATTAAATTTTGGCGTCAGAATGGTCCCAAAGATGCGGGTCACTTCGATACTCACGAGATGCATGATATTCCCGATGACACCTCGTTTCTCGAGATGCTCGACATTCTGAACGAAGAACTCATCAACGAAGGCAAGGAGCCTTTCGTATTCGATCACGACTGCCGCGAGGGTATCTGCGGTATGTGCTCGCTCTACATCAACGGTACACCTCACGGTTTGACCGAACGCGGTGCTACCACTTGTCAGCTCTACATGCGTCGCTTCAACGATGGTGACGTAATCACCGTTGAGCCTTGGCGCTCAGCTGCCTTCCCTGTCATTAAGGACTGTATGGTTGACCGTAATGCCTTCGACAAGATCATCCAGGCAGGTGGCTACACCACCATCCGCACCGGTCAGGCTCAGGACGCCAACGCCATCCTGATTCCTAAGGAAGATGCCGACGAGGCTATGGACTGCGCATCTTGCATCGGTTGTGGTGCTTGCGTAGCAGCTTGTAAGAACGGCTCTGCCATGTTGTTCGTTTCATCTAAGGTCAGCCAGCTGGCTCTGCTTCCCCAGGGTCGCGTTGAGGCTGCCCGTCGTGTGAAGAACATGATTGCCAAGATGGATGAGCTCGGCTTTGGTAACTGTACGAACACTCGTGCCTGCGAGGCCGTTTGTCCGAAGAACGAGACCATCGCCAACATCGCTCGCCTGAACCGCGAGATGATCAAGGCCAAGATGGCTGACTAAGTCAATAGACATTATTTATATTATATAAAAGCGCCGCGGAATTTTCTGCGGTGCTTTTGTATACTACAAATGATACTTGTATTCATGAAAAAGATATTTTTGTATTTATCCTTGATAATCATTGTCCTGACGGGCTGCAATAGTGATGATACAACAGCTCGGCCCGACGTGCCTGGAAAGGTAGCGATGCGTATTGATAGCATCCCCGATATTCCAGACGGTGAAAGCCTTTTCCATTTTGACTATGATGCCCAACATCGGGTGAAAGAGTACAGAAAAACATGGGGAACAACAGTCTCTGGAAAATCCGATACTATTTCGTTTCATTATGATCGAGGAAGAATCGTCCTCCACATGAATCTTTACCGACGACTCATGAGAATGGGGCCAGTGGCCAGATTTACGCCCTATTGTATTTTCTATACCAAAGACGGTAAGATAGTCTCTGGCAGCATGCCTCTCGATATCCGTAACGACAGGCTAAGGGACAGTATTGCATACTCTTATACTGACAATAAATTGACAGGCTATGAGGTCTATGGTACATTAGACGGCAACGTGATGAGAACGAAGTACGTACAGCGACTGAACTGGCAGGGTGACGACCTGAAAGACATGCTTGCCACGCAGGATGGTGAGAAATACTTCGAGACCGTTTTTCATTATAATGACCATTTGCTGACAGCCTTGTTGCCTTTCATGTCGTTTGACTATCTGATGGATCATGATAGAACCTACATCTCTGTTTTGGCGAATATGGGTTACTTTGGCACTTTGCCCAAACACGAGATGACGGGACTTACCATGGCTAGTAATAACGAAAAGTACGAACTGCAGATTGATTATCATTATGGGGCAAGCTCATTGCCGGAAGGTTTCGAATACGAATATAAGTACAGCGCAGCAAACGTCCCCGGTTTTCAGTCAGACTGGCTGGTCGTTGAAAGCGAAATAGTGTTAAATATACCGCTGGTATGGGTGATTAATCAATAGGGCGCTTACCTGCCCTTGATCTCTTTTGCGGCTCTCTTCTGCTTGTCGCTGTGGCACAGCGACAGACTCTACTTAGGGGGCAGGCTCTATGCTTTATTGGCCCGCGCAGATGGCGCGGGCCATTTCGTTGAGCTGCAGGCATTGGGAGCGCTTGATGGTGAGCTTTTCGTTGTGGTGCTCCCAAGGGGCGAGGATGAGTAGCTGACCGCCGGCGCACGCCTCCATGCGCTTGCCGCCCGGCTTTGCCAGGTCTGTGAAGCCGTTCTCTTGCAGATAGATGAGGGGCAAGCCTTCATCGAAGGCTGCTCGCATGATGGCTTTCTCGCCCTTGGAAATGGCAGGCGATACAAGCACGGCTCCTTGACGGGCTGCTTGCAGACAGGCGGCTGTTTTGGCCAGCAGGTCGCCGTCTGTGATGCTTCTGGAGCATTGTACCTGCAGTTTCAGAGGGCGCTCCAGAAGAAAGCGGTTGCCAATGGCTGAAAACTGAAGACCGGCAAAGGTAAGTCCTCGCTGTACGCGGAACAGATCGGGGTGCTCGTGCTTCATCAGCAGGCGGCGAGGGTTGTCCTTTAGGTAGTGAAGCCAGCGCTCCAGCTGGCCCTCGCGCAGCAGTATCTGGTCGTTGAAGCCCTTTGCAAAGAGTAGACCATTGTCTCTGCTCTGTTCTGCGTGTCGCTGTGCCACAGCGACAAATTCCTCCGGCATCATCTCGCGGAACGCGCGGTTGCAGGCCTGCTTCACGCCCAGTAGCACCTTGCCTAAAGGCTTCTCCATTTTTTCTTTCACAAAGAGCACGGCATGCAGATGGTCGGGCATCATCTGCAGGGCATTCACACTTACCTCGGGATGAAAGTGGCCGATGGTGAGCCATATCTTCTCTATCTCAGCACCAAGTGCCGACAGTTCGATGTGTGGAGCCTCTGGCGCGGGCGCTGCGGCCTCGCTTTGCCCCACCACTTTGCCAAACAGCGGCTTGCGTTCTTCCGTCACCATCGTAATCATATACATGCGCCGTTCGGTGTAGTCGTTGTCCACACAGCGGCGTTGCATTGAGGCTTTCTTCTCTCCCGCGAAAGGTTTCCGGCTTTCAAATGTCTTCCTATCCATAATTTTAGGTACAAAAGTACTTTTTTTTCTTTTACGATTGCTCTCTTTTTATTGAAAAATAAAAGGGATATCACGTAGTTTTTGTATCTTTGCTGCGTCTAAAGAGTAAAGCAATACAGTAAAAACAAAGAAATGAAAGACTATCCAGACAAAATGACGCCTGAAGAGGCACGCCAGTTTCGTGATGACGTGCTGAATATCGTCAGTCAGATTCCTTCGGGGCAGGTGACCACCTATGGCATTATTGCCGCTTGGGCTGGGTGGCCCAGTCACTCGCGCATGGTGGGGCGCACACTTCGCTATACCCCTGGCGCCGAACAATTACCCTGCCATCGCGTGGTCAACAGAGAAGGGCGTACCGCTCCTGGTTGGAGTCGTCAGCGCCTGCTCTTGGAACAAGAAGGTGTGCACTTCAAACCCAACGGTCATGTCGATATGGACCGTCATTTATGGGAACCATAATACTACTTCAGCTTTCATCATCTATGTTTTTCTGGCTAACAGCATTGATAATCAGAAGAAGTTTCATATCTTTGTACCCAACCTTATCTCTGCACTCAGCGATATTATTTCAATAGCAAAAACCTATATCAATGAACAAGAATATTACTATCTCTATTGTGCTGGGACTGTTTTTAGTCAAGGCTTTTGAGCAGACTAAGTCATAGACATTATTTATTATAAAATAGCGTCGCAGCGTAAAAACTGCAGCGCTTTTTATTTGCCCTCGCAGATGGCGCGTGCCACCTTGTTGAGCTGCAGACACTGGTTGCGCTATCCATCATCCGTGGTGCAAAAGAACAACATATTTGTGCCAAAGTACAACTTATTTGGTTTATTGAGAAATTTGTGCAAAATAAAAGGGATATCACGTAGTTTTTGTAACTTTGCTGCGTCTAAAGGGTAAAGCAATACAGAAAAAACAAAGAAATGAATGATCTAGAAAAACAGTTTGCGCAAACCGTAAAGAAACATCGCAGCACGATATATACCGTGTGCTACATGTTCTCGCAGGATGCCGACGAAGTGGAAGACCTCTTTCAAGAGGTGCTGGTAAACCTATGGAAAGGTTTCAAGGGGTTCGAGCAGCGATCCGACATCAATACGTGGATCTATCGCGTCGCCTTGAATACCTGTATCTCGCAAAACAGAAAGAAGAAACGCAGGCAGATGGAGGTACACATTACGATGGACATCAATCTTTTCAAGGACAGCGACGAGGATACCCGCCAGGTAGATATGCTCCACAAGCGCATCTCGCGCCTGCAGCCCTTCGATCGTGCCATCGTACTGCTGTGGCTCGAGAACCTGCCCTACGAGGAGATAGGTCAGATTGTAGGCATCACGGCCAAGAACGTCAGCGTGCGCCTGCATCGCATTCGCGAACAACTGAAGCAAATGTCTAACGATTAAAAAACGCTTACCCGCTATGAATGACAATTTTGAACTTGAGAATATGCGACAGCAGATGGGTCTGCTGAAGCAGAAACTGGCCCAGCAGGAGATTGTGAACGACGCTTTGATTCGTCAGTCGGTGAAGAAGAATGTTTCTACTGTCGTCAGAAACTATCGTTTGCTTTTCATTCTGGACATCATCTTTATCCCATTGTTCTATCTTATATTCTGTAATTATATGCACCAGCCAGTGTGGATGTGGCTCTACATCACCGTCGGCCTGCTTTACGACGCCTGGCATCGCCGCAGGATATTCCGACTGATAGGCGATAGTCATCTGTACGAGCAGTCGTTGCTGGAGGTACGCAAGAAGGTGCTGAAGGTGAAAAAGTACGAGCGCATCTTTAACATCATCTCCTATCCCCTTCTGTTCCTGTGGTTCGTCCTGTTTTTCTACAACGAATATCTCATAGCCCATTACCCCTCAGTAGCCTATACTGTATTCTGCTTTATTTTCTCTGTTGTCTTAGGTTTCGGTTTTGGTTTTGCTTACGACAGGAGAATGACAA
Source organism: Prevotella sp. E13-17 (assembly GCF_022024035.1). NCBI lineage: Bacteria > Pseudomonadati > Bacteroidota > Bacteroidia > Bacteroidales > Prevotellaceae > Prevotella > Prevotella sp. E13-17. The sequence goes on along the minus strand of NZ_CP091787.1, from coordinate 3,411,326 downwards.
AGCACTATCAGGAGGTTCTCCAGCAGATAGAGGATGTCACGCAGAGCGAGGAGTAAATCCGTTGGGATGTTATTTCCAACAGCGCAGCATAGAGGCTACCCGTCGTGTAAAGCGCACGAAGGGTAGCCTCTACTCATTATTATTATGGTAACTTCAATTTGAGAAGTTTTCAATTTGTGAATAAAAATGGTATCTTTTTTCCTTTTTTTCAGTAAATCGTCGTACCTTTGCAGCGAAATAGTGACAAAGACTATCAAAGACTACCATTATCACAAACAAACATGAATAAGAAACTGATGACCTTCGGTATTTCGGCAGCTATGCTGTCAAGTGCGATGGTGCAGCTGAGCAGCTGCTCTAACGCCAAACACGAGAACCCGCTGTTGCAGGAAAGCACGCTCCCTTATGGTGCGCCCGACTTCAGCAAGATTCAACCTTCCGACTATCTGCCTGCTTTTGAGACGGCTATTGCTCAAAAGCGTGAGGAGATCAAGCAGATTATCGACAACCAGGACTCTGCCACTTTCGAAAACACCATCCTCGCTCTTGAGGAAAGCGGACGCACGCTCGACCGCGTAAGCCGTGTGTTCTTTGCTCTGACAGAGGCCGACAAGACCCCCGAAATCAGCGAGACTGAAAAGAAAGTACAGCCCATGCTGACCGACCTGGACAACGAGATTACGTTCAACAAGCCACTTTTCGAGCGCATCAAGGCCGTCTATGACCGCGAGCACGACAGTCTGCAAGGCGAAGACCAGAAGCTGTTGGAGGAGATATACAAAGGCTTTGTGCTGAGTGGAGCCCTGTTGTCTGACGAGAAGATGGCCCGTATGAAAGAGATCAACCTGCGCATCTCCGAGCTGCAGCAGCAGTGGGGCGACCTCCTGCAGGAGGCTACCAACAACGCTGTGGTGTGGGTCGATAAGAAAGAAGACCTGGCCGGTCTCAGCGAAGCCGACATCGCTCAGTGTGCCAAGGATGCCGAGAGCCGTGGCGGCAAGGCACCCTATGCCATCGTCATCGTCAACACCACCCAGCAGGCTCCTCTGGCCAGCCTCGACAACCGCGAGTTGCGCAAGAAGGTCTATGAGGCATCTGTCAATCGCAGCAATGGCACGGGCCAGTACAACACCTTCCCCATTGCCGTAGAGATTGCCAAGTTGCGTGCCGAGCAGGCCGAGATTATGGGCTATCCCAACTATGCCTCTTACTCTTTGGAGCGCACGATGGCAAAGACCCCCGACAATGTCTATGCTTTCCTCAAGAATCTCATTGCCCAATACACACCGGTAGCTCAGGCCGAGACCAAGGCTATCGAGGCGTATGCCCGCAAGACACAGGGTGCCGACTTCCAGTTGCAGCCCTACGACCGTTTCTACTATTCTGCCAAGATGAAGAAAGAGATGCTCAATATCTCCGAAGACGAGGTGAAGCCCTATTTCAATGTTGACAGCGTGCTCATCAATGGCGTCTTCTATGCTGCCAACCTTGTTTATGGTCTCACCCTCAAGGAGCTCACCGACATCCCCACCTATCATTCCGACATGCGCGTCTTCGAGGTTATCGACAAGGACGGCAATCCTAAGGCACTCTTCTATTGCGACTATTTCCGTCGTCCCACCAAGCGTGGCGGCGCCTGGATGGATGGCTTCCAGAAGCAGAGCCGTCAGCGCAACCAGCTGCCCATCATCTTCAACGTCTGCAACAGTGCCAAGGCTCCCGAGGGTCAGCCCTCACTGCTGACCTGGGACGAGGTGACCACTATGTTCCATGAGTTCGGCCACGCCCTCCATGGCATCCTCTCTGACTGTCAGTATCACATGTTGAGCGGCACCAGCGTGGCTCGCGACTTTGTCGAGATGCCCTCGCAGTTCAACGAGTCGTTTGCCTCTATCCCCGAGGTCTTCGACCACTATGCCCGCCACTACCAGACCCACGAAGCCATGCCTGCCGAACTGAAGGAACGCATGCTGAAGAGCATCAACTTCCAGCCCGCCTACGCACTGGGCGAGAACCTGGCCGCCACCTGTGTGGATCTTGCCTGGCATATGCTCGCCTCAAAGGATGTACCCACGGCCGACAAAGCCATGGCCTTCGAGACCGAAGCCCTTCGTCAGGTAGGCTTGCTCGACACACAGATTCCTCCTCGCTATTCTACCAGCTACTTCAATCATGTGTGGGGTGGGGGCTATGCCGCCGGCTACTACAGTTATCTGTGGACCGAGGTGCTGGCCGTCAACATTGCCGATGTCTTTGCCCAGCGTGGCGCGTTGAAGCGTGAGACAGGGCTCGACTTTTGCAGTAAGGTGCTGAGCCGTGGCAACACTGGCGACCTGATGCAGATGTTCACCGACTTCACCGGTATGCAGCAGCCCGACGCCTCCAGTCTGGTTCGCGCAAGATTAGGTTTGTAAGACGACCCCCTTCATTATACCAAGAGCGTAGCACCAGTCGTGCTACGCTCTTTTTGTCTGATCCTCCTTCTGTGTTAAATTATTAGAAAGAAGAAGTGATAATGATGAAGTATCCGGGATTTTTATTTAGTTTTGCAAGACTAAAACAATATAGGCAGCAGACAAGCCGAAAAATGTCATATCCATGAAGCAGCAGGAAAAGATTACCGAACAGCCTTCACACTTCGACCACCTGGAACAGATGTCCGTGGGCGAGCTCTTGGCGCATATCAACGAAGAAGACCTGACGGTGGCCGAGGCGGTCAGAAAAGCATTGCCACAGGTTGAGGCCCTCGTGGTGGCCATCGAGGAGCGCATGCGTCGTGGTGGCAGACTCTTCTATGTCGGTGCAGGCACCAGTGGACGCCTTGGCGTGCTCGATGCCAGCGAACTGCCCCCTACGTTTGGCGTGCCCGACACTATGGTCATCGGTCTTATTGCCGGTGGCGACCACGCCCTGCGTCATGCCGTCGAGGGTGCCGAGGATGTGGCCGAACAAGGATGGAGCGACCTCTTGTCCTATCAGCCCACGCCCGATGATACCGTGATCGGCATTGCCGCCTCAGGCACCACGCCCTATGTCATCGGTGCCATCCGTCAAGCTCGTGCTTGCGGTCTGCTCACGGGCTGCATCACCAGCAATCCCGGCAGTCCGCTGGCTGCCGTCTCCGCCTATCCCGTCGAGACCATCGTGGGGCCCGAGTTCGTCACCGGCTCCAGCCGCATGAAGAGCGGCACCGCCCAGAAGATGGTGCTCAACATGATCTCCACCTCGCTCATGGTGCGCCTTGGGCGCGTCGAGGGCAACCGCATGGTGAAGATGCAGCTCACCAACGAAAAACTCATTGACCGCGGCACTCGCATGATTCAAGACTCCCTGCACCTGTCCTACGATGAGGCCCGCCGTCGGTTGCTCTCCGCCGGCAGTGTCGATAAGGTACTAAATCTATAGAGCCACTATTCAAATCGTAAACCACTATGAAACTACTTAAAAAGCTACTCTTTACAACTCTTTTCGCCGTCTGTGCTCAAACCATCATGGCACAAACGGCCAGTGAAACCAACGAAAAGGCTGTTTCTGGCCCGCTCAGCGCCAATCCCGACAAGTTCCTGGGCAACATTACCACCAGCGGACGCGTGAACCCCGACGGCCTTGAATATGCCTCCTTGTGGAATCAGCTCACCGCCGAGAACGAATCCAAGTGGGGCTCTGTGCAGGGGGCAGCCCTCGGCCTGTTCGACTGGCAGGGCACCGATCGCGCCTATCAGTATTGCCGGGCCCACGGCATTCCCTTCAAGTTCCACTGTCTGCTCTGGGGCGCCCAGTATCCTCGGTGGATGGACTCGCTCTCTGTCGATGAGCAGCGCCACGCCATCGAAGCCTGGATGGACGCCATCCACGAGCGCTATCCCGACCTGCCCATGATCGATGTGGTCAACGAGGCAGTGGCTGGCCATCAGCCCGCCCCTTATCGTGCCGCCCTGGGTGGCGAGGGCCAGACGGGCGTCGATTGGATCATCCGTGCCTTCGAGATGGCCCATGAGCGTTGGCCCAACGCCATCCTTATCTATAACGACTACAACACCTTCCGCTGGCAGAAAGACGAGTTCATCCAGTTGGTGCGCACCCTGCGCGATGCCGGGGCGCCAGTCGATGCCTATGGCTGTCAGTCGCACGAGCTCACCGACATGCCCTTCGATGCCTTTCGTCAGGCCATGACCGACATCCACGATGCCCTCCGCATGCCGATGTACTGCACCGAGTATGACATTGCCACCGAGAGCGACTCCCTGCAGTTGGCCCAGTACCAGCAGCAGATTCCCTACATGTGGCAGCAAGACTACTGTGCCGGCATCACCCTCTGGGGCTATATCTACGGTCGCACCTGGACCCACAACGGCAACTCAGGTCTGATACGTGATGGTCAGGAGCGTCCCGCCCTCACCTGGCTCCGACAGTACATGCAGACCCCTGAGGCAGAAAATGCCCGAAGCCCCTTCCCTGCCATGAGGAAAGAGGCCTCGCTATACATCAAGCCATCGGCGCTCCGTCTGTCGGCTGGCGAAACTCTGAAAGTTGTTGTCCGTGCCCATCTGCGCACCAAGACCATCGACCATGTCGATCTCTATATCGATGGCATCCAACTGCCAACGCGCCGTCGTGCCCCTTATGTCTATCAGGTAGTCCCCTCGGGCATCGGTTGCCACGACCTGCGTGCCGTGCTCACCGCCACCGATGGCACTCGCTACGAGCGCTACTCATTCATCGAGGTCAAGACACACTAACAGAGGAGAAAGACATAATAACGGGGGTAAAGACATAATAACTTTTTTTAAAGACATAATAACAGACGAACAAACTTTTTTTTAAAGACATAATAACAAACGAACAAACTTTTTTTACGAACATACTAAAAAGAAAAGGAGTGCATAACGAGATAAGTCGCTATGCACTCCTGACTTCGGGAATGCGTCACCCAAAATACTTCTTCAGGTCGAGTAAAGGCTTCATGGCACGCTGCTCGTCCGTAAGGAAGAGGGCTTTGGTCAGTTTTTGTTGATTATAAGGCAGCTCCATTGTAAACTGTCCAGTTCCCAATAGAACCTTAGCATCACCTGATTCACCTTTACAGAAGCCTTTACCTAACTTCTGCGGAAACGTGTACTCAGTTCGTTAATCCATCGGAGGAATTCTTGTGCAGTATGTTCAATGACTTTATTCCTTTGTTTGCCATATCTTCTGCAATTTTACACATTATTTCTGAACCACCTAAGTTCTTTACAGTTTTATAATAATAGCAGGAGAAAATCCTTCCATCAAATATCATCTATCAGACATCTTCGTGAAGCAAGTGCCTGTCCTTCATTTTTTCTAGCCTAGCACTCGTCAGAAACTACAAAACAGTATTCTCCCGCCGTCTTCAGGAACAAAATGAAGTCTGGGGGTACTGGTTTTGAAAAAAATATGTACCTTTGCAAAATAAAAGCTACTACGTCCCTTCAGGTAGGGATACAAAACCTGTTTGAGAGGTAATGTCAAACTTATACTGCCACATTGTCAATTATATTAATAAAATCGCTTTCAAAAATATGAAAAATTTATTTCTGACAATCTTGATGTTTGGACTCTCTCTGCCAGTACTGTCTCAAGTTAGATTTGCCGACCTCAAACTCGAGGTGGAGAGATGGCTCAAGGACCAAGAGCAGGTTGCAGTGAACAATTCAAAGAAACCAAAGTTCATCGAATTTCACGACTATCACTACACCCTTGAGGGCATTATAACCAAAGGGGTCTTGGAAGAAGGTACTGTTGCAAAATTTTACGACATTTCTTCGTTAGTACCTAAACCTCTGTTGGAGGGTAAGGTATCCTATCAGGCTGGTCGCCTGGTGGTCAATGGCGTAAAATTCAGCTATCTCACAGACCGCACCAATAAGGTCTATGGTACATTCTATGTGCATAATATGGACGACTTTTCTATGAACTACAAGAATAAAAAGGCGGGCGAACTGAGGATTAGCTGTATAGATGCCAAGTATGCTGAATGCTTCCATGGCGATAGTCCTGCAATATTGAAGTTGTCAGGTGCTATACCGATGGCCTATATCGATGGCAAATCTGGTGTCATGTCTGTCGAGGTTCCTGGCATAAAGGTTAGTGACACCCCCATAGACATGGTTAAGGTGCTAATGGGCGATGTTAAAAAGATCACGGTAAATCAACCCGATGGCGTTGTGTTCAGAGGAATCGCTCGACCGTCGATGTTTGACGAAAATAAAGTTCAGTTTCTTCCTTTAGAGGGGCAGAAGACGGGAATGAAATCAGGACCAAATATAATTTCTGTCCGAAAGACTAACGGAAATATTGTGTATACTCAGGAGAACGAAGGAGGCTCTAAGACCGTGCTCTTTGTCAAAGACAACGGCACGCTCTCGGAAGAGAATTATTGGAACGCTATCAAATACTACGAACATTGTTTTTTCGTTCAATTGACCTATGAGGATGGGCGATATTTTGAAGGAACAGCTAAACACGATATAGCAACAGATGAAGCCAAGGGGACGACCAGTGTAAAGACGACTCCTGTGCGAGGACTGTATAAATATCCCAATGGAGACCGGTTTGAGGGAAATCTCACCACAAAACTCGCAGGTCCATTCTTCACCGATGGTACGACTTTTTTTGCCAATGGGTCAACGCGGGAAGGCAACTGGCTTGAAGGCCTCGAACTCACCAATAGTCAGCGCGAAAAGGTCTATGCCTGCAATAACCCCTCCGATGCGCTTACACTTGCCCAGGATTTCTCCTATAGCAACTTCTATCAGGAATACACCTATCCGTGTGAGTATCCAGACTATCCCGAGATATTGTATTTCAATCCGGAAGAGGAGCGCGATTCTCGCATCTATAAACCACGTATTATTCACGACAAGAAGAACAATACTTATCGTTGCGTCTTTGGGGATAATAAACAAACGGAATTGGAATTCGCGGTCGATGAGAAAGGCCAACGCTCTTGGGAAATTGTCTATGCGTCGGGCAAACCCACCTTTATCAATAGATTTACCTGGTATTCCAATGGCGTAGTGAACACCATCAATTCTTATTACTACAAGACTAAGAAGCTCTATCTCTCTTGCAATTTTTTCTCTGACGGCAAACTACGAAGTGCCTATCAATATGCATCGGGAAACAATGGCAAAAACATCTTGAGAAAGTCCAAGGAGTCGCATCCCACCCTCAGAGGCTACACCTCTAAGCTCTACGACCTGGACGGCAGATACGAACGCGACATTCAATGGAAAATAGGTACCGACGAGAGTATGTGGGGAACCTATGAAACAAAGATGGCGCCTAAACATCTTATCTTCAACAACCTAAAGCCCGTCAAAAAATAATAACCGCATTTGAGGCGTCTTACAACACAATCTTTAGATATGGGTGCTACCATCGAATATAATAGAGCAAATTAAATTCGTCTTTTTTTTCTTTAGAATACTGCTTCTGTACCTTTGCGGTATGGAAGCAGTTTTTAATATCTCATTACTTCAACGGTTTCCTGTCACAATTTCCTTCAAGTACCTGCATTTGCTGAATGGCAATGTGGTTGAGCTTTACTATTCGTTCGTCTTGCGGCATGACGGCATTGATGAGAACGTCATTAATCATATGTTTTGCGCTCGACTTTTCTTCCTGACTTCGGGAATGCGTCACCCAAATCACCCAACTAAAATTTGCAAATGACTGAAAATCAATATACAAATGCCAAGGTATCAGAAAAAAGCTGGCAATTCCCAAAGTCAGGAAAGAAAAGGAGTGCATAACGAGATAGGTCGCTATGCACTCCTTTTCTTTTTACTCTCCTCCCCCTTGGGGAGGTCGGGAGGGGGTTATTGTCTATTTACTCCCCTCTCTACTTGGAGAGGGGTTGGGGGAGAGGCTTTGCCTTCCTCGCAAACTCAAACAGCGCGGTTGGCAGATGGCAGTAGCCATCGGGGTTCTTGTCCAGATAGTCCTGATGATACTCCTCGGCAGTGTAGAAGTTCTTCAGAGGCACCTTCTCCACGGCGATAGGCTCAGAGAGCAGCACCTGCTGTTCGGCAAACACCTTCTCGATGACGGGCAGCTGGTCTTCCGAGGTGTAGTACACCCCCGTGCGATAGCGAGTACCCTCGTCGTGTCCCTGTTTGTTGAGGCTCGTGGGGTCGATAGCCTTGAAGAACATGTTCAGCAGGAACTCCAGTCCCACCACCTGTTCGTCATAGACCACATGCACCGTTTCGGCATAGCCCGTCTGGTCCGTATATACCTCCTTATAGGTAGGGTTCTCTGTCTGTCCGTTGGCAAAGCCCACCTCCGTATTCGTCACACCTTCTATCTGTTTGAAGTAATGCTCGGTGCCCCAGAAGCAGCCACCGGCTAAATAAATCTCTTTCATCTGTTTCGCTTTTATGATGATTAACTTGTAATTTCGGTGCAAAAGTAATAAAAATGCCTTGCAACGAGAAATAAAACCAGCAATTATTTGTATATTTGTGCCCTGAAATCATCAATCATCATCGTCAGGTGGAAGAACATATAAAGATACCCCATCCCTTGGTAGCCATCATTCCCGTGGCTGTTCTCATCGCGTTTCTATCGGTAGTCATCACCCTGTTTGGCAGCGACTCGCTCAGTGGGGGCAGTCAGGTGGCCCTGTTGATGGGCATGGCCGTCTGTGTGTGCATCTCCATGGGCATCTATCGTGTGCCCTGGCATCGCTTCGAGCAGCAGATCAAGCAGACCCTGGGCGAGGTGTCTATCACGTTACTCATCCTGCTGTGCGTCGGCATGCTGTCGGGCTCGTGGATGATCAGCGGCATCGTTCCCACGCTCATCTACTACGGTGTGCAGGTCATGTCGCCCCAGTTCTTCCTCGTCTCCACCTGTGTCATCTGTGCCTTGGTGTCGCTCCTGTCGGGCAGTTCGTGGACCACCATTGCCACCATCGGTGTGGCACTGCTTGGCATTGGCCATGCCCTGGGCGTCTCCGAGCCGTGGACGGCGGGTGCCATCATCTCTGGCGCCTACTTTGGCGACAAGATGTCGCCCCTCAGCGACACCACCATCCTGGCCTCTTCCAGCACCGGCACCGACCTCTTTACGCACATCCGCTACATGATGCTCACCACCGTGCCCACCTTTCTCATCACCATCGTCATCTTCTTGGTGGCTGGTCTCGGCTTTGGCGAGGGTGCCCAGTTGGAGGTAGGCGCCTACACCGAAGGCCTTGAACGCACGTTCTCCATCTCGCTGTGGACGCTGCTGGTGCCCTTGTTCACCGGTGTGCTCATCGCCCGCCGTGTGCCGTCGCTCATCGTGCTCTTCCTGTCGTCGGTGATGGCTGGCGTGGTGGCACTCCTGCTCCAGCCCCACATCCTCACTGAGATAGGCGGCGGACTGGTGCGTGGTCTGGCCATCACCTACTATGGCGCCACAGCTGTCGATACGGGCAATGCCTCGCTCAATGAGCTCGTCTCTACCGGTGGCATGGCCGGCATGCTCAACACCATCTGGCTCATCCTCTGTGCCATGTGTTTTGGTGCAGCGATGGTGGCCAGCGGCATGATTGCCAGTCTCACGCGCGTCATTGTGCGCTGGGTGCGCAGCAGGGCCGCGCTGGTCGGCTCTACCGTTGGAACGGGCATCTTTCTCAACATCACCACTGGCGACCAGTTCATCTCTATCGTGCTCAATGCCGACATCTTCAAGCAGGCCTACCGCGAGCAGGGCTACGAGTCGTGTCTGCTGAGTCGCTCTTGCGAAGACTCGGCCACCGTCACCTCCGTTCTGATACCCTGGAACACCTGCGGCATGACGCAGTCCACCGTCCTCGGTGTGCCCACGCTCACCTATCTGCCCTATTGTTTCTTCAATCTGATAAGTCCGCTGATGAGCATTCTCATCGCTGTCATCGGTTGGAAAATCAGAAAAAAGCAGGTGGTGTAAAATGATGTAATCGATTTTTTGGAGCCAACGCGGGCTTTTACTACTTTTGCAATCGAAAGTCCGGACAACTTATCATCGTTTAACCATTTAAAAAAACAATTTATTATGAAAAAATTAATGATTGTAGCGCTGATGACCCTGTGCGGTGTCACAACGCTGTTGGCACAGAAAACCGTCGTTTCGCAGAAGGCGCAACAAGAGGATCCCTTTACCGTGGTAGAGCAGATGCCAGAGTTCCCTGGCGGCATGGAGGGCATGATGACCTTTATGAGAGACAACATGAAGTATCCCAAGGATGCCGAGAAGCAGAAGGTAGAGGGTCGCGTGCTGGTGAAGTTCATCATCGAGAAAGATGGTAGTCTGAGCAACGTCACCGTGTTCCGCTCGGTGTTCCCCTCGCTCGACGAGGAGGCTGTTCGTGTGGTCAAAGCCATGCCAAAGTGGAAGGCTGGTCGCCAGAAAGGCGAACCCGTGCGCGTCAAGTTCACCATACCTATCATGTTTAAGTTGAAATGAGGGTAGTTAGTTTATTCTTTTTTATCATTACAATAGCCGTTGCGGCCTGCTCTCCGGAGCAGAGCCGCAACCCGCGGTTGTTGCAGGCCGAAGCCGTCTGCCTGCAACAGCCCGACTCGGCCATCCGCCTGCTCAACGGGCTCGACATCGACAGCTTCGGCACTGAGCCCGACAAGGCACTCTATGCCTTGGTGTTCACCGAGGCCATCCATCGCATCGGACTGACGTTCTCGTCCGACTCGGTCATCGCCCTCAGTCAGCACTACTACGAGCAGCAGGGCGACCAGAAGCGCAGCGCCCGAGCCTGTCTGCAGCATGCCATCGTGCTCTATGGTCAGCAGCGCTATGGCGAGGCCTTCCGACTGCTGAAGCAGGTCGAGGAGCTGGCTGACCGACTGGAAGACCCGTCGCTCAACTACGAGCTCTTTGCCGTCTTGGGCGACATCAACGACAATGCCAACAACCACCCCCTGACCCTCGACTACTACCACCGCTCGCTGCAGGCTGCCCGGCAGTCGGGCAACAAGTCGTGGATGGCCCGACAGCTGAACAACATCGCCACCACCTACGATGCCATGAACCAGCCCGACTCGCTGCAGGCCTACATAGAGCGCTGCCGGCCACTGCTCGACAGCGTCGATGGACCCATCCGCGCCACCATGCTTACCAACATGGGCAGCTACTATCTGCACCAGAACAACCTCACGCGGGCTAAAGAGTGCCTCTATGCCTCAAGTCAGATCACCTATCTCGACAAGACCATCAAGTTGCTGGGCGATGTTGCCGCGCGTGAGGGCCACTCTGTGCAGGCCAGCGACTACTGGTCGCAGGTTCTCCAATCGCCCGACTATGCCATCAGCATGGATGCCTATGCCAAACTGATAGACTACTACAACACGCTGGCAGAGCAGGATCCTGCCGCCCATCGCATGGCCTCGCACCTCAGTCAGCGGCTGAACCGGCTCTACCGCGACCGCTATGAACACAACGAGGCTGCTGCCATCCTCGACATGCAGAAGCAATACGACGAGCAGCAACGCGAGCGCCATCAGTATCGCACCGTCATCTGGTTGCTTTCGGCCCTCGTCGTCGTGGTCCTGGCATTGGCACTCATGGCGTGGTACTACCTGCTGACGCACCGCGAACTGGTGCAGATGCAGCGGCAGAAGAAGCGCCAACTGCGCGACAACTCGCGCCAGCTGAAGGAGGTCACGGCGCGCCTGCATAAGTCGGCCATGCTGGGACAGCCGGCTGCCGACGAGGACATCAGCACCCTGCAGCAAGTCTGCTTCTCGTTGAACCCCGACCTGCTCTCGCTGCTGAAGCCGCTTGGCGTGCGCGAACAGGCGCTTTGCCTGCTGATATACCATCATTTCCAGCCTTCCGAGATGGCGTGTCTGCTCATGGCGTCGCCACAGTCCATCACCAACATGCGTGTCAAGTTGCTGAAGCGCCTCTTTGGCGAAACTGGTGGCGCCAAGGAGTTCGACCGACAGCTGCTGAGATACTGACTGTTACTTCGGCCGAATGGCCAGCCGATAGTCTCCCTTTTGGAGGCCAAGAGTGGCAGTTCTAAGGTATAGAACGGTCGGTTCTAAAGTCTAAAACCAAAACACTTGTTTCTGTTCCAGCCCCTGGAACGCCTGTTTTCAGCCCCTGAACAGACCGCGTCCAGGGGCTATACAGACCGCGTCCAGCCCATAGAATTGACCTTTCCAGGGGCTAGATGCGGAGTAAAACCTTAACTATTGCAATGCCAAACCAAAAGTATTGCGTCGTCAAACCGCCACTTTTCATGCGTCAAACCGCCACTTTTTCTAAGGCTCTGTGGCTTTTTAAAGAATTCCTTGTTGGGAGAACAAAAACCGTAAGAAACCCGCTGATATTGTTGTCGATGAGCTGCAAGCTCATCTGTTCGTTGTTTGTACTCCATCAAAGGCAAGCAAGCTTCCCTTTTCTGTAGCACAACCATCAAACAGCCTGTCGGCTACAACAACATCATCGAAAAAAACAAGAAAACCGCCTACGGCCATGTAAATATATACTGTGGAGTAAGGCTTCAGAAGCCAAATATGAAAGAGCAGAATGTCTCCCTCCCTTGGGAGGGTCGGGGTGGAATTTCCCTTTCGGAGGAGGGTCGGAGTGGGGTCTTCATGCACATTATGCCCCAAAATGATACGATTTATCAGAATAAATAGTACCTTTGCAGTACATGGAAATTCAAAAGCAAGTACAAAGGCCCAGCATGCATATGACATTATAAATACAAAAACTAATAAGGTAATTAAAACAGGAATTAGTGGTGGACAGATAAAAAATGGGAAGTCAGTTCGAGCTGAAACTCAAGTTAAGAAATGGAATAAGGAATCAGGTGATGGCACTTATAAATCAGAAATAACCCATCATGAGCCTGCTGGTGAAGGGTCACGAACCCGTATTCTGGATTACGAAAAAGAACGTGCTAATAAGTATAGGGATCAATTAGATCCAGAGAAACATAAAAGACCATAGCAATAATGAATTACAGATATATAATATTATGGGCAGGAAATTCTGGATTTGGTTCAGGATTTGGTGATGAATTTGATAATAAATTCAACTATAACACGTGGTTTGTTTCGAATTATCTTTCTTTACGTATTAGAAAGTTGCATCTTCCAACAGATGGCCCATATAATATGCTTTTTTGTAATATTACAAAAGATGAGAGTCTTGTGAAGGAGAAGTCCGTTTCATCGTTATCAGTAAATATTCATGTCAGTAATGAGGAAATCGAAAAGTATTTAAATATGTCAACAGAAGTGGAACGTTTTGAATATTATCTTTCTTTATTAGAAAGAGGTTACAAACTAGCCTCTATTAGCCATGATATACCTATTGAATCCTTCCTTAATCTTCATCAAGAATTAAGAAATAATAATTATAAAAATGAGCGGTTATTCAAAAAAAAGACTTTGAAAGGATATGGCGTAAAAGTCGTATTAGAACATGTACTCACGTCGTACGACTATAGGTTAAGGATGTCTTTGTTTGATGGAAAGAATCATTTTATTAACGAAGGCTATATTTATCAAACTTATCCTGACGATGTCTTCTTTAATAAGAACGTCCGGCATTTGGTCATTGAAGACGGAAAACTGATTATTACCGACTTTCTTGATCATCCTCAGTTTGTCTGTGAGTTGAGTGATTTAAGTAAAGGAATAATTAATTCTGTCTGCGTTGATGCTAATACTCGGAAATATATGCCCAATGATGAAAATAGAGAAAAGTTTGAAAGACTAAAATGGTAAAGGTAAATCACAGTTACTATGTTTTCTATTTGAACCTGTGAATAATATCGACGTGCGGCTATTGTGGTTGTAGTGTCGTGTCTGGAGTCTCTTGGCACATTGGCTCTTTTCTGTAAAAAAATATAGAGAAAAGTATCATGGTTTAGGAAAATGATGTATCTTTGCAGTCAGACAAATTATTATTAATCTTAACCAGAAACAAGATGCGAAACCCTGCCCAATGACTATTTTCGACTTTTTTACGCCTTACCATTATAGACTAGAATCGCATGAATAAACGACTTTTCCTTCTGTTGTTGCATCTGTTGATGGTGTCAGTGTTGACAGCACAGACATCGTCTGAGAACTATGTCCATATTCGGAAGTACCTTTCTTCGGACAGCAGTCAGTGGTATCTGACGTTGGACTGTGGTGAGGTGTCTTTGTCGGGCAGCACGAGTGCTTCGTCCTACTATTTCGACCTGAAGGACTATCAAGGAAATGTGCGCATGGCTGTGAGGTCGGATACTTCCTCACCATTCGTGACAGATTACTATCCTTATGGTGGTGTGATACGCAAAGGCAAGACAGGCACTCACCACCGCCTGTTTATAGGCAAGGAGTTTGATATGATGCACGGGCTGAACTGGTATGACTATGGCGCCCGTTGGTACGACCCTCTTCTCGGTCGTTTCACAACGATGGATCCCCTCTGCGAGAAGTACTATCACATCAGTCCGTATGCGTATTGTGCGAATAATCCGGTTATATACATCGATCCAGATGGGAAGAAAGTTTACCTCTATGCTACGACATTACCTACAAGTAATAAACTTATGAAACTTGGAGGACTCCCGACACACACGTTCATTACAGTTGAAAATTCTTCTGGGAAAATAGTTAGGTATGCTGCTTATGGACCAGAGAAAAGCAATCCTTTTTTAAGTTTTAATCGTTTATCGGAATGTCACTATCAACAAGATATAGATATTTATAAAGGTAAAGACAAGGTTAATTGCAAGGCAAAGATCGAAGTTCCTATTCCAGAAGGTATGACAAGTGAAGAATTCGATAATTCTGTGGTTAATACCATTAATTCCTATGGTAATGAGAATGGAATTAGGTATGATATATTGCCAACAAATGATATTCAAGGAAATTGTAATTCGAGTAGCTCAACGATTCTTTTAAAATCTGGTGTTTCAGAAGAGATTATAGAAGAAATACGAGAAAAAATCCCAGGTGTAAAAACTGGTTTTGATTCAAAGGCAAAACCATGGACATCAGATGAACAGAAAAAAGCAATAAAAGATTATTATGAAGAAATGTGTAAAAAGACGTCAATGTAGAAATCTTCTAATATCATATGTAGTTGATTGTCTGCTTGCAGCAGTTTTTGTTTTAGGTACGAGTCTCAATAATTTTGACTCTGATGGATTAGTGTTTGGCCTATATCTTTTTGCCTTTTGTCAGGTGTTCATATGGGGACCTTTAAGTATATGCATGGTTCTAATTATTTATAAGATGAAGATATTGTCGAGTATAATAGATAATCTATGGTTATGTTTGACGTATACGATTATTCCATCACTATTGATGATTGCAGATTCTTTGTGTGATAATACATGGATTGGTCTTTTCAATGTTGACTCTGTATTTGGGCTAGTTCTTGTATATTTATCGTATTATATTGCTGTCGTTTTTATTGCAGTTATACATAAAGTGTCATTAAGAACAAAAGGTACTTGATACCCGTAATTCCATATCAATAAAACCATTATAACAGTAATGACGATGAAATATAAAGAGAGTTTTTTGTTTGTATATACTATTATATGTCTTACCTCTTGCTCAGCTATATGCGAGAAGGAAACGAAGGACAATGATACTATATTTGTATCGTACTATCCTTACGTTTACGAAACGAATGTAAAGACAACATGTAAATCTATGGCAAAAATTGCGGAAAACCTTGGCGTGTATGAAACGTTGGAGTGTTCTGCCGAGGAATTTGATAGCATTAGCTCGTTTTTATGTTCCATTACAAGACAGATGCCTAAGAATCAGACTTGTGAAGCTCGTATGTATGTAGAGTGGAAGGATGAAGGATTATGTATCGGTGATTTGAATTGTCTTTGTGACATGGAAGATTACAATTTGGAAAACTTGCCAGAGGTTTTGTATTTATTGCGATGCAGGTCTGGTTATTACAATTGTCTTGATAGTATGGAATTAGCTTCTGATGCATTAATAAAAATCTATGGAATACCTTCAGATTATAAATATTCTTTTGATAATAAATCTTTTGGAAACGAAATAGGCTTAGATATGAATCGGTTAAAGATGAGAAAAGTAGCCTTGGTGAGACTTAATGAAAAATAGTACATCTAACACTCCTGTTGAGAAAGAACTTGAAATTATAATTTATCCTATGAGAACAAAATGAATAAAAGATATTTTACTTTTTTTTTATTGATGAACGTAATTATACTTCATATCTACAGTGTAAATACTTTTAAAATAGATAGTATAGTGGTTAAACATGCTCCTTGGCATTTAGAAACTCCAGCGAACGTGACATGTAGAGATTTTGAAAATGAAATTTCTTATGAGGAATACCATATTTCTGATAGTGCTGTAATTTCAGACATCGTTAAAGAATTCTATAGTCTAAAAGAGTCCCATGCGAAGACGTTAGATGTGAGATGCAAATTATACTTGTATTCGCAAGGATTTGTCTTAATGTCTGCTTGCATGGATCCTTATCATATTTTATATGATGGGGTTTTATATAATTTGCCTCCGTCATTGAAAAACAAGATTGATCGAATGCATAAAAATAGTACGCCAAAGATATCTATGAAGAAAGATTTATCTAGCGAAAGAGGTTTTCCTTTTCCAAATGGGCGTGATAGCTTATTCTCTTATTTATCATCGGAATTAAACGGAATAACCAGGATGATAGAGAAAACGGTTTCGTTGACAGTAAACTGCCAAATAGATAGTCATGGTAATACAATAAAGGTCGTCGTAAGAAACAATGACCATAATAATTGTGATAATGTAAAGAAGTTAGTGACGAAATTAAAAGAAATCTTAGTGAATGATATTAAGTGGATTCCCGACAAAGAAAGATTCCCATTTGAAGTTGTAAATATTCCTTTAAAGTTTCTAGCGGATGATTAGCCAGAATCGCGGTGACAGAGAAAAAGAATGTAGCACGGAATAATGATAGGCGGTTTTACCAGGCTCTAAATGCTGTAATGTCAGTCAAAAACTATTTTTTAAGAGGGTCAAAACGAAATGTGGAAAAGGTTGGATGAGGTCAGGGACTTACGACAAGTCGCTCTATCCTCAATTTGTTGAATTCTTGCGCACCGTCAGCAATACCTATGGTAAAGCAGTTGTATTAAAGCAAATAAACTAAGGTGGGGCAGGCACTTGTTCCTTGGTACAGCATCTACTCTTTTTTGATGCGCGGAGTCTGAATGGCGAACATTCACTTCTCTACCACCAGGATACTGTCGGCAATGATGCGCGCCTGCAGCCAGTCGTGCAGCATCTGGCGCTCGCTGACAGACAGGCGATGGCTGGCGGGTGTGGTGACCAGCGCCATGACGAAGTGCGCCTGACGGGCGCTGTCGGCTACCGACTCAGCCATGGGCGCCAAGCCGATGGCGGACACCTGTGGGAACAGCACTTTCAGTTCGGGGCGCAGTGCCGCCGACATGCTCTCATAGCGCGTGTAACCCTCTAACCGGTTGGTCAGCGTGGTGTTCTTGGCCGATAGCTCCAGCAGTTGCTGACGGTCGGCCTCACGCGTGGTGTTGATACTTGACAGCCGGTTGTTCAGCGTCAGGATGCTGTCGGTCTGTACGCCCTGAATGATGCGCAGCTGATAGCCCTTCATGCCGTAGAGCTCCATGTGGCGCTCAGCACTGGCCTGCATGACATCTGTAATCTCGCGACCCACCGCCACGATGCGCAGTTGCATGCTGTCTTTCTCAACATCAGACGAGATGATCTGTGTGCCTGGCTGCGTCAGCTCGGTCTTGACAAACTTACGCACGTTGTTCTCGAAGATGCTGCGACGCACGATGAACACGGTGACTACCGTGGCAGGCAGCATCGTCACCACGACGATGCCCATGATGAGGCGCCGCGCCTTGATGGCCAGGTCGGCCGAGGCAAACTCGTGGCGCTGGAAGTGCATCAGGCGTACGCCGCAATAGGTGGCCAGCGCAATGAACACGGTGTTGATGAAGAACAGGTAGAAGGCGCCCAGGAAATAGAGGAAGTGGCCTGTGGCCAGTCCGTAGCCCGCCGTACACAATGGCGGCATCAGTGCCGTGGCGATGGCAACGCCCGGGATGACGTTGCCCTTGCCGCGCGTGCAGAGCGCGATGATGCCAGCCGCACCGCCGCAGAAGGCGATGAGCACATCGTAGAGCGTGGGTGAGGTGCGTGCCAACAGCTCAGACTGGGCATCGCCCAGCGGTGTGATGATGAAATAGATGGTGGCGGTGAGCACGCTGATGCCCGTTGCCACGCTGAAGTTCTTGGCAGCCCGCTTGAGCAATTCCAGATCGTTGATGCCCACGGCCAGTCCCATGCCGATGATAGGTCCCATGAGTGGCGATATGAGCATGGCGCCGATGATGACAGCCGTGGAGTTGACGTTGAGTCCCAGTGAAGCTATGAAGATGGCAAAGATGAGCACCCACAGGTTGGCGCCGCGAAACGACACGCCGCTGCTGATCTGATCGATGATACCTTGTTCGTCGTCTTTGTCGGGCATCAGGTTGAAGTAAACCTTGGCCTTGCTAATCATGTAGTTGATATCCATGGTGATAGAAGTTTTTAGTTTAGTTGCAAAGATACAACTTTTTCCTGTTTATATAGTATTTATTCAGAAATTATTCGTACTTTTGCGCACGAAAAAAAAGGTGCCGCACAGGAAGTGCAGCATTTCTTTGTAACCCATAAACAAAAACAATCAAGGGATAACAATGGCTTATATAGGCGAATTGATTTCTATTGGTGTAGCATTCTCGTGGACGGCTACAGCACTACTGAGTGAGTTTGGTTCGAAACGACTGGGCAACCTGACACTGAACGTGATGCGCATGGCATTGGCGCTGCTGTTTTCGTTAGTGCTGTTCTATGCCACGACGGGCAGTATCGTGCCTGCGGGTGCCAGTGCCGAGGCTGCCGGCTGGATGCTGTTGTCTGGTCTGGTGGGCTATGTGATAGGCGACTTCTGTCTGTTTCAGTGCTACATCATCATCGGTTCGCGCTTTGGTCAGCTGTTTATGACGCTGGCGCCCGTGTCGGCAGCCCTGATGGCGTGGATCACGCTGGGTCAGAAGATGACGATGATGAGCATCGTTGCCATGCTGATTACGCTGGTGGGTATCGGCACTTCGGTGCTGGGTCGCGGCGAGCATCACCGCTTCTCGCTGAAGCTGCCCCTGAACGGCGTGCTCTTTGCCATTGGCGCCGCCATGTGTCAGGGCATCGGACTGGTGTTGAGCAAGATAGGTATGGATCATTATCAGATGGATCCCGGCATGCCCGAGTGGTTGGTGCCTTTCAGTGCCAACTTCTATCGTTGCATTGCGGGCATCATAGGTTTCAGCGTGCTGCTGTTCTTGCGCGGTGAAACCAAGCATTTCCGTGAGTCGGTGCGCGACCGCAAGGGCATTGCCATTGCGATGGCCACCACGCTTTTTGGTCCCTTTATCGGTGTCGGCTTTTCGCTGATGGCGGTGCAATATACCGCTGCCGGCATTGCCTCTACGCTGATGGCCACCACCCCCATCATCATTCTGTTGCCCTCGCGCTGGTTGTTCCACGAGCGCATCACGTGGCGTGCCGTGCTGGGTGCCTTCATCTCGGTGATCGGCGTCAGCCTGTTCTTCTTGGGCTGAGACCTACAGCATGATGGCCGTGAAGATGCGGCCAGAATGAATGCCCAGCCTGCGGGCAGAGAAAAAGGTGTCGCTCTGTTCGAAGGTACAGATAGGCGAAACGGCTATTTGCTGTGGCAGTACGCCGGCAGCTACGAGTTGCAGACGGTTGCACTGCGGCAGGTCGATGTGCCACTTATAAAATGAAGAATGAGGAGTGAAGAATGAAGAATCTTTTTTAGATGAAGAATCTTTTACTGGGTATTTTCTGCTGATGGCGGGCATGTTGAATCCCTCGTGAGCAAAGGCATCATAAACTTCGTCGCCCACCTCAAAGCTGTCTTGATGGATGCCCGGACCTATCTGTGCCACGATATCTTCGGGACGTGTGCCATAGACGGCCGTCATACGTGCCACAGCCTTCTCGGTGATTCGCTTCACCGTGCCACGCCAACCAGCATGAATGGCGCAGACAGCCCGCTGACGAGGGTCGTAGAGCAGCACGGGAATACAGTCGGCCGTGCTCACACCGATGCACACCCCCGCCACGTTGGTCATCAAAGCATCGTAGCCCTCTAAATCAATACTTAGATCATCACCCACCACGGCAATCTCTGTGAGGTGCACCTGATGAGGCATCAGCAGGTGGGCATCGTCGATGTTCAGCAGTTGGCACAGTGCCTCGCGGTTCTGCCTGATGGCCTCCTCGCTGTCGCCGCAGTAGCGATTGATGTTGAACTCGCCATAGCGCCCCTCGCTATAGCCCCCTTGGCGTGTGGTGCTGAAGGCAGTGACACCTTCGCCCATATGATAATTGTGCAGTACAGGTTGCTTCATTCCTTAAGTAAATTGTGATGCAAAGATAACTTTTTTTTACGAAAAACGTTGGCGATACAGAGAAAAACATTATCTTTGCAACATTAACTAAAAACCTAAGTGAATCATGAAACGACAAATGAACATCCGGGAAGAAGCCGCACGCTGTCTGTTCTGTCAGGACGCACCGTGTACGCAGGCTTGCGGTACGGGCGACCCCGCCAGGGCCATCCGTGCCATACGTTTTGACAATGCCGATATTGCCGGCCAATGGGTGGCAGCATGCAGCGAGGCCGACCTGGAGCGCGCCGAACAGGCCTGTATCCACTACGACCGTCCGATACGCATCCGAGAGCTGTTGGCTGCCGTGCCACAGCCGGCAAAAGCAGCACTGCCGTCGCTCGAGATAGACTTCTGCGGTTTCCACTGCGAGAACCCCTTCTTCCTGGCCTCGTCGGCCGTGTGTACCAACTACGAGATGGTTGCGCGCGCCCTGGAAGCAGGGTGGGCGGGCGTGTTCTATAAGACCATCTGTATGCAGGAGATTAGGGAGGTGTCGCCTCGCTTCGATGCCGTGGGCAAACCTTTTGCGGGCTTCCGTAACATGGAGCAGCTCAGCGAGAACCCCGTGGACATGGACTTCGACATCCTGCACCGCCTGAAGCAGCAATTCCCCACGAAGATGATTGTGGCCTCGATTATGGGACAGACCGAAGAGGAATGGATAGAACTGGCACACATGGCCGAGGAGGCTGGCGTAGATGCCGTGGAACTGAACTTCTCGTGTCCGCAGATGCGACTGGCGGGCATGGGCAGCGACGTGGGGCAGAATACCGAGCTGGTGACTTTCTATACGGCTTATGTGAAGCGAACAGTGAAGATTCCCGTCATCCCGAAGATGACACCCAACATCACTAATATCAACGAGCCCGCCATGGGCGCCTACTTTGCCGGGGCTAATGCTATCTCGGCCATCAACACCATCAAGAGCATCACGCTCAGTCGGGAGGTGAAGGTCAGCGATAAGTATGCCATCTCGGGCTATTCAGGACGGGCCGTGAAGCCCATTGCCCTGCGATTTATTGCCGACATGGCTTCGAACCCCATCATCAAGGGTGTGGAGTATAGTGGCATTGGTGGCATCGAGACCTGGCGCGACGCGTTGGAATATATACAGCTGGGATGCACCAACGTGCAGGTATGTACAGCAGTGATGGAATATGGCTACCGCATCATCGACGACCTGGTGCTGGGCATGCAGCACGAGATGGTGCGCCGCGGCGTGACACGACTGGCCGACTGTGTGGGCGAGTTGCTGGGCAGTGTGGTGAAGCCTTCCGACATGGACCGCGACACGGTGGTGTTTCCCAAGATAGACCGCGAGCGCTGCATCGGTTGCGGTCGCTGTCAGCTGTCGTGCAGCGATGGCGGCCATCAGGCAATCACGTTCGACAGGTCCACGCGCCAGCCGCATATCGTAGGTACAAAGTGCGTGGGCTGTCACCTCTGCCGACTGGTGTGTCCTACAGGTGCCATCGGACTCTCAAAGCGCATCCCAAAGAAAGACTGATAGGCACTTTTCCTGGCGCAAAGTGTAGCTTTTCTGTGAACAAAGCATTCTTTTTCTGATAAAAAAGCGTAACTTTGCACTATGAATGAGACGCGACAAGGATTTGTGCAGTTGCACCTGAGCGTGCTGCTGGCCGGTTTTACGGGGCTGTTTGGGCGACTGATCACGCTGAACGAGGTGGACATCGTCTGGTATCGCATGCTTTTCACCAGTCTGATATTGCTCGTCTTCACTGGTCTGCCTCGTGTGGGCTGGCGCAAGTTTCTGCAACTGTGTGGTTGTGGTGCCTTGTTGGGACTGCACTGGATGTTGTTCTATGGCAGCATCAAGGCCTCGAACGTGTCTATCGGTGTAATCTGTTTCTCGCTGATAGGTTTCTTTACCGCGCTTTTTGAACCAATGATCTATCGTCGCCGACTGTCGTGGACCGAGCTGCTGTTCTCGCTCATCACCGTGGCTGGCGTGCTGTGCATCTTCTCGCTCGATGCCCGCTATCGCTATGGCATCAGCATTGGCGTGGTCTCGTCGGCAGTATGTGCGCTCTATGCCATCTGCAATAAGAAGGTGAGCGTGGGTGTGCGTAGCCGTACGGTGCTGATGTATCAGATGTCGGGCGGGCTGGTGCTGGTATCGGCCATCATACCGGTCTATCTGCTGTTTTTCCCCAGTCAGCAGCCGGTGGTGGTGCTGCCCGAAGGTCATAACCTGTGGTTCATGCTCTGTCATGCGCTGTTCTGCACGGTGGGTATGTATCTGTTGCAGATTCAGGCACTGAAGCGCCTGTCGGCCTTCACGGTGAACCTGACCTACAATCTGGAACCTTGTTATACAATCGCATTGGCCTTCTTTATCTTTGGCGAAGGTCGCGAGATTAACTTCTCGTTCTACATCGGTATCGTATTGATACTGCTCAGCGTGCTGCTGCAAAGCCGACGCGCGCTGGCCTCAAAATAGAAAAGAGACAAACCGCTCATTATGAAACAACGAAAAAGACTACTATTCCTGTTGATAGCACTCGCTTCGGTCACGCTGATGGCCGAAGACTACCAGCCCATGCAGCGCCGTATGTGTCGCTCTGGACAACATGTGAAGAATGAAAAGGTGCTCCATCGTGCAGCTACAGATGCTGCCACGGCAGAACAATACCTGGGTAATCGTCGGCAGTTAGTGGTGCTGGTGGCCTTCGCAGATCAGTCTTTCAGTAAGGAAGACGATGCAGAGACTGCACAGACGACCGAGACGAGAACCGTCAGGATGTGGAACCGCATATTCAATGAAGAGAACTTCAACGAGGCTCCTTTCTACGGATCGGTACACGACTATTTCCGCGACCAGAGCTATGGACAGCTGAACTTGCAGTTTGACCTGCAGTATATCACGCTCAGTGAATCGCGTATCAAATACCGTAGTACGGAGAAAGATGATGAAAACTCGAAATACTTGGTGCAGGATGTGGTGAATATTCTAGAACAACGACAGATAGACTGGACGCCATACGACTGGAATCATGATGGCGAGGTGAACCAACTGCTCATCGTCTATGCTGGCAAAGGCATGAACGCGGGGGGTGACGCAAACACGATATGGCCACACCAGGGTTGGCTCAGCGATCGTGAAAACTGCCAGCCCATCGTCGTGGGAACGGGCAATGGGCAACGAAAGGTGGACAGCTACTGCTGCGTGCAGGAACTGAGCAGCTCGAAGACCTATGGCGTCTTTGGTACTATCTGCCATGAATTCAGCCACTGTCTGGGACTGCCTGACATCTATTCTAGTACGGCATCGGCATCTTTTGTGGGACAGTGGGACCTGATGGATTCGGGCAACTACAACGAGGGTGGATTCCGACCTTGTGGCTACTCAGCGTTCGAGCGTATGATGGTGGGGTGGATCACACCTACAGAACTAACGGGACCCGTGAGCATTACGGGAATGAAACCTCTGGCCACCAATCCTGAGGCCTACATCATTCGCAACGATGCCCATCGTGATGAGTTCTACGTGGTGGAGAACCGTCAGCCAGTGGCATGGGACGAACCTTTGCCGGGCAGTGGCATCATCATCTTCCATGTGAACTACGATGAGAACTGGAAACGTTTCACCGAGCCTAATAAGCCTTACTACAAGAAGAACCTTTATATCATCGCTGCCAATAACACGGTGCCTGCACCACCACAATACATGTCGCTCTGGTCTATTGAAAATTGGGGCTATCCTTACAACGAGAACGACTCGCTGACCAACAGCAGCGCACCGGCCTCGGTGACCATCAATCCTTGTATTGGTGGCCAGAAACTGATGTCGAAGCCCATCTACAACATGGCGGTGACCGACGGGCTGGCCAGTTTCAGCTTTATGAAGCGTGATGCGCCCAGCGCCATCACCACGCCAGTCTCGTCTGCGCCAAAAGGCACCTACACCATTCTCTACACCCTTGGCAATATCGCCATTGTGCGCTATGCCAATGGAGCAGTAAGAAAGATTATGCGATAATCCTTCTACATAAATCATATAAAAAAATACCTGTTCTTGTGCTGGGAACAGGTATTTTTGTCTAAAAACGGCACTTCTGAACATCTGTACCTTGTAAAAAGCACATTCTTACCCTTATCTGTTTGTGTTTTTGTAGACCTTTGCCATCGAAAATTTTACCAATCATTTATACTTTACTTACTTTAATCAATTTATTACTTTTATGAAAAAGAAACTTTTACTCTCAACAGTCTTGGCACTGACCATGGGTAGTGCAATGGCTCAGTCGGACAATGTGATTGACCTGCTTCCTAATGGAGTGACCACCGACATCAACCCCGAACGTAGAACCGTGAAGGAGAAGAACCTTATTATTGCAGGTAGTGAGGCTAACGGCTACAAAGCTTATTTCGCTGCTACCGATGAAGAACACGGTACGGAACTGTGGATGACCGATGGCACAAAGGCTGGCACGAAGATGGTGGCAGACATTCTGCCTGGTAGCGGTTCTTCTTCGCCTGCATGGCTATGCCGCTTAGGTGAGAAGGTGCTGTTCTCGGCCTATACAGATAATGAGGGACGTCAGTTGTGGGTATCAGATGGTACTGAAGCTGGTACAAAACTGATTGCTCAGACCTACGAGATGGGCGACGGCAATCCTCAGGCTATCTATCAGATCAACGAGACACAGGCTGTCTTTGCAGCCATCAGTGATGAGAGTGCAGAATATGATCCCGACAATGGGGCACAATACTGGTTGTGGATCACCGACGGAACGGCAGAAGGAACTAAGTTCCTGAAGCAGGTGAAGGTGGACAACCCTGGTAAGGAGAATACCAACCAGCACTCTGCATTTGTACGCGTAGGTCGCCGTGTGTTCTTCAAGGCCGACGATATCGATGGTCACTATGGCACAGAGCTGTGGGTGACTGACGGTACTGAGGCAGGTACTTATCTGGTGAAGGACATCAATACTGAGCCTAACACAGATAAGGGCGATGGTTACACTCGTGATTCTGCCATTGACTGTATGGAGAACTATAAGAATGGTAAGCTCTTCTTCAAGGCATGGACCATGGAGAGCGGAAACGAATTGTGGGCTTCTGATGGTACAGAGGCTGGCACCTATCAGGTTTATGATGCCAATCCTGCCGTTGATCCCAACAATGGTCTGGGAGTTGGTCCTGGCGTCTTTGGCGAAGGCTGGGAGGTTTACAAAGACCGCATCTGGTTCCGTGGATGGAGCTCTTCAACTGGCTTTGAGCTTGTAGGCTCTAACTTGGAGAAGGGTGACTATCAGGTATTCGACTACTTCACGTTGAATCCCTCGCAGGACCACAACTCTTTTCCCGATCCAGGTTGTATCTTCCAGGATAAGTACGTATTCTGTGGTGCTGATGGTTTCGATGCTAACGCAGAGCCTGCACAGCATGGTGGTGAGATGCTGATATTCGATGGTGAGACCATTACTCGCCAGACTGAGACAAAGTTCCCTGGTACTCTCTGCAACTGGGTGAAAGAGCCTATCGTAGCAGGTGGTTCTCTCTACTGGATGAACGAAGCAAACAATGTGGATCAGGGCTTGGGTAGCGGACTATATCGTCTAGATGACCTTGCTGACGAGCCTGTTGTTGTTCCTACTATCACAACGACTGGTGACAATGTGAACACTCTGCGCAACTTGAATGGTACTATTCTTTATGTATGTGGTGCCAACAACCGCCTCTATGCTGACGAATATACCAAGCTGAACTGGGACGGTCAGAGCGACAAAGGCTATATGGAACCCGACTTCGGTAGCGTTATCGACGCTATTGAGAGCATTGCAAGTGACAAGGCTCAGAACAAGATGGTCAATGTGTACGACATCAATGGTACACAGCTGCGTCGTGATATTGATGCAAAAGAGGCCGCAAAGGGTCTGAAGAAGGGCATCTATATCATTGGTAACAAAAAGCATATCGTTCTATAAAATAAATATTGTTTAGGTTAGTATGTTGAAACAAGCATTCACACGTTGCTTACTTGTTTCCCTGTTTGTTTTCTGTGCGAGCTTCGGCTTCGCACAGAAAATGAACGTCACGGGAACGGTGGTCGACGACACCCGTGAGCCCTTGATTGGTGTAACGGTCAAGGAAAAGGGTACGACGAACGGAACCGTCACCGATTTTGACGGAAATTTCTCAATCTCAGTATCTGCCGGTAGTACTTTGGTCTTCTCTTATGTAGGCTATAAGACGCAGTCAGTGGCTGTTAATGGAAAGCAGAAAATGAATGTCACACTGCATTCTGATACCAATACACTCGATGAATTGGTGGTTATCGGCTATGGTGTGCAGAAGAAAAGTGACATAACCGGTTCTATCAGTTCTATTGCTGGTAAGGACATCAATAACACGCCAGTATCTTCAACGCTGCAGGCTTTGCAGGGACGTGCTGCTGGTGTGAACATCGTACAGAACTCTGGTGCACCTGGCGGTGGTACCACCATCAAGATTCGTGGAACAGGAACTATCAACGATGCCGACCCTCTGTATGTGGTCGATGGCTTCATTGTAGATAATATTGACTATCTGAACCCCAATGATATCGAAAACGTGGAAGTGTTTAAGGATGCTGCCTCAAGTGCCGTTTACGGCTCGCGTGCCGCTAACGGCGTTGTGGCCATTACCACGAAACGCGGTAAGGAGGGTAAGGTATCCATTGTCTATGATGGTTATATGGGTGTGTCGAACCCCTGGAAGACAATTGATGTGATGGACGCCGACAACTATGCGCTGATGATGGACTACGTCAATGGCTCTTCAACCTATTCTGCCGATGGACAGTTGTTCATGACGAAGAACGCGGATGGCTCTTATAGCTACGATCCTGCGAAATATGCTATCCTCGATACGCTGCACCATAACTCAGCAGGCAACTGGTGGGATGCCGTGACGCGTACGGGCTTTAAGATGCAGCATGGTGTCAGTGTGAGCGGTGGTTCTGAGAAGACACAGTTCCTGGCCAGCAGCAGCTACTATAAAGAGAATGGTATTGTGAAGACGTCAGACTACAATCGTTTCAATAGTCGTCTGAACATCACTACTAAGTTGGCCTCATGGCTCACCATGCAGGGTAATATGGCTTATACCAATGAGCGTCGTAATGGAGTGCCAGAAGGCTCTTCTGGTATTTTGAAGCAAGCGCTTTACGAGTCGCCAATGGAATATCTGTATAATAATGTGGGCTACTGGTATAGTGCAAACCCTATTGCTAAGCTGGATCAATATAACAACCAGATGCATAATGACCGTCTGGACTTGAATCTTTCATTGGATGCTAAGTTCCTGAAGTATTTCGATTATCAGTTTAAAGCGTCATACTATACCATACGTCGCGTTGATGATGATTATTCAGAGGTCTTCGGACTTGATGAGGATTTTGTAATGCCTACTTCTCTGTCAACTGTTTACAAGAAACAAGGCAATACTAATAAATGGGAAATCAATAACCTGCTTACTTTCATGTGGCAGGATAAGCACCATAGTATCACAGTTCTGGCAGGTCAGACAGCTGAAGGCTATAAGTACAGTTGGCAGGAAGGCTATCGTTCTGGCACTCCCAGTAACGAAGAGGCGTTCCGTTATCTGTCGGGTGCCTATACTGGTGATAAGGCCTATGGCTTGGATCGTGAATGGACCTCTATTGGTTATATCGGACGAGTTAACTACAGCCTTAATGATACGTATCTTTTCCAAGCCAATGTGCGTGCCGACGGTTCTTCCATGTTCTCAAAGAGTAATCGTTGGGGCGTGTTCCCATCGGTCTCTTTGGGATGGAAGTTCTCCAATGAGAAGTTCATGGAGTCTTTCAAGAGCTGGCTGTCTAATGCCAAGTTCCGTGTAGGTTGGGGTCTCTTGGGTAACAACCGTATTGATGAACTGTCTCGCTATACCTATCTTACTTCAGGATATAACTATCCCTACGGTTTGGGAAATGCCACTGTCTATGAAGGTGCCACAGCTACAGTACTTGGTAATGACGGCATTAAGTGGGAGAAGAATGAGAGTTGGAACATTGGTATCGACATCTCGTTGTGGAGCAATCGTCTGATGTTGACTGCGGAATACTTTAACCGTAAGACTACCGATATGCTCTTGCGAGTGCCTACTGTTAGTTCTGCCGGACTGGACAGCAGTCCTATGACGAATGCCGGTGCAGTCAAGAACTATGGATGGGAGTTCGATGTCAAATGGCGTGACCATATTGCGCGCGACTGGCACTATGAGATTGGCTTTAATCTCTCATGGATAAAGAACAAGGTGACCAGTCTTGGAACAGGAAATGAGCCTATTTGGGGGTCTTACCTTTCAGAGGGTAGCATCGTGGACTATGTCACCAAGACGGCTGTCGGACAACCAATCGGTAGCTTTTATGGCTACGTAACCGATGGTATCTTCCAGACTTTCGAAGAGGTGAAAGAGAGTGCTCAGTATGAGGTGGGCAAGAACGACTTTGAACAGACGACAATGCCTGGCGACTTCCGTTTCAAAGACCTCAATGGTGACAATCGTATCACGGCCGAGGACCGTACGTTCTTGGGTTCTCCTTTACCTGATTTCGTGTTTGGTATTCCCGTGTCTGTGGGCTATAAGAACCTCGACCTGAGTATCTTCATGCAGGGTCAGACTGGCAATAAGATTTTCAATGTCACAGACTACTATCTCTATAATGCTGCAGAGGGCAATGTATATGCCGATATCCGTTCACGTCACTGGTCAGGACAACTCGAGGGACAGGCTCGTACATACTTCCCCTTGAATACAAATACAAACGTTCCTGACCTGTCGAACAATGACACACCACGTAACTTCCGTGCCAGTGATTTCTTTATTAAGGATGGCGATTACTTGCGTGTGAAGCAGGTACAGCTTACTTATACCGTACCTCAGAGTGTGCTGTCACGCTTGAAGATCAACTCTCTGTCTTTGTCATTGACAGCCTACAACCTGTTTACTATTACCGGCTATGACGGCTTCGACCCTGAAGTAGGTAAGGTATCAGGTACGGAAACCAACAACCTCAGCATGGGTGTTGACCAAGGTAACTATCCTCAGGCCCGTTCGTTCACTTTTGGAGTCAAACTGGGTTTATAATAATTGATTTGAACAACTATGAACAAACTTTTTTATAAAATATCTGTTTTTGCGATAGCTTTCTCGCTGACAGCCTGTGATGACTTCCTGGATAAGGATGTGCTGGGCAATGCTACCGATGAGAACTATTACAATACGCAATATAAGATGCAAAGTGCTCTTGATGCTGTCTATGATGAGTTGCAGTCGGATGAATACAACGACCAGGAATGGCGTTTCGGAGAGGCAATGGGCGACAATGTGTTTGGTACTGATGAAGGACTGTCATCACAGATGGGACAGTTGGTGAACTTCCGTTTCAATACATCGAACACATGGATTCTGCAGCGCTGGCGCGTGAACTATAAAGGTATTCATCGTGCCAACCAAGTAATCTATAACATCCACAGAGTACGCATCACCAACGACCAGTTGTCTACCTATAATCAGGTGCGCTGGATCTATGGTCAGGCGAAGTTCTTGCGTGCATACTATTATTTTAATCTGATTAAGACCTTTGGCGGTGTGCCCATTCGTCCTGAGCAGGAAAGTGTAGACTCACTGGTTGTGCCTCGCTCTACCTTGGAGGAGTGCTATGCTTATGTAGAGAAAGACTTGCGTGAAGCTGCTATCATGTTACCGAATGTCTATACCAGTTCTTCTGATCTGGGTAAAGTGACTCGTGGTGCTGCCATCGCCCTGCTGATGAAAGTGCTGATGTATGAGGCGAAGCCAGGCGTGCCTTCCGAGAAATGGAATGAAATGGTGGAACTGGGACAGTACATGGTTGATAATGCCACAATGACCTTTGCACAGATGTTGAAATACGATGGTAAGGAAGACTGGGAAACCCTGCGTGAGCGTCTCTGGTTCAAGCCTGTTTCGCTGATACAGAACGGAACACAGAACACGAGTGAGTATGAGAGTCCTACTACGACCTTGCCTACCATGAACAATGTCTATTCTTTGGAGTATAAGGATTACTACGGTAATGCTCTTCATAATGGTGACAAACTATCGTATCTTTACCAGTTCTATAACGACGGCGAGTTCAGCAAAGGCTCTATATGGGAGGTAAACTTCAAGGAAAGTGCTGATGGTACAAGTGGTGACACCAACGAAGGACAGGGATTGGAGTTTTTCAATGTTGGTCAGGTGAAGATGTATGCCACCGATCAGTTGCTGAGTAATATCTTTGACACTGACGTCAGAAAGGATTTCACCATCCATCACCAAGGACAGACCTTCGATGGAGAGATATGGCAAGGTGGTGAGGGTAACTATGTGTCACTGAAATGGTACACGCCCAAGAAGGATAAGCCAAAGTATGCTGGCGACAATGGCAAAAACCGTCGCATCTTGCGCTATGCCGATGTAGTGCTGATGTATGCCGAGGCACTGAATGAGAGTGGTCATCGTGAGGAGGCGCTTGCCAACCTGAACAAGTGTAAGGCACAAGTTAACACGCTTAATAGTTCTACGAAACTTTATGTGGCTGGTGGCTATGGTTACATTCGCGATCAGATATGGAGCGAGCGTCGCATGGAGTTTGCCTTCGAATGGGACCGTTATTTCGACCTGGTTCGTCAGGGAATTGCAGCCAAGACTCTTCACAACTTTGCTCAGTATCGTGCTACTCGTCGTGGTGCTTACTTCCGTGAAGGTGTGCATGAGCTGATGCCTATCCCTCAGACGGAGGTCGATGTGTCGAATGGTGTGGTGAAACAGAATTATGGCTATTAATAAATAGAAACATAAGCGAACATGAAGAAAATATTTGCTATTATAATGATGGGTCTCCTTTTGGTGGCATGCTCTGACGAAAACGAGAGTGCTCGCACACCCGTTGCCAGTGCCACAATCAGTGAGACGGAACTGGAAATCAATCAAAGTGCACAGATTTCCTTTACGGGCGTAGCCGACCAAGTTGTGGTGTGGCCTGGTGATGAGGGACACAGCTATGTCAATCGTAAGGCAGGAGATACCGGTTTTGCAATGAACAAAGGACATTTCTCCTATTCGTATAGTGTGCCTGGAGAGTTTCATGTGGTGGTGGTAGCTTCCACTTACGATACCTATATGGGTGGCAGTCTGAGCAGTGACACAATAGCTTTTGACGTCGTGGTGAAGGATGATGTGACAACCATCGACAGGGTTTACTCCAGCATCACCCCCAATGTCTATTATGCAGAGTTGCTGGAAGAGAGTAGCGACTGGGTGCTTCGCCTTCCTTCCAAGCAGGTGTATAACAATCGAGAGGTGGCGCTGAAAGCCGAAAAGCAGCGACTGAGTTTCGATATAGAGTCAGACTCATCGAAAATCTATGTTGACGATGTGCTTTGGGCAGCCAAGACCTATTATGACTTGACCAAGACGCATAGCATCAAGGTGGAATCAGACTTTGGCTCTGTGCGCGATTATAAACTCTATACACTTATCTATCCGGAGTTTACTTCTATCTCACTGAATGGTGTTGACGGCGTGTTGGTTCGTAATGCTTTCAATCAGGATGCACTGACTTATCAGTTTGCGCTTCCTGAGGGGACGGACAAGAGAAATGTCACCCTCTTACACAATATAAAAGACAATGAGAAGTTTTATATTAATGGGAGAGAGATACCATCTGGCGCTACCATCGACTTAACACAGGAGGGCATCTATACCCTTGTAACAACAGCGCCAGAGAACAGTCGTGTGAAAGCAACATCTATTATTACTTTTGAAATCCTTTGAACAATGAAACAGATATTCTCATTTTTTCTCGTGATACTTTTCTGTCTGCAAGGTGTGTATGCAGGTAGTAAGGCTCCCTATACAGGTTCTCGTATCTTCTGGGATACGGCTACCAAGAAACAGATTTTTTCCAGTGGCGGCTATCCGCGAATGATAGAGCTGCAGGACGGTAGGCTGATGGCTGTTTGTGAGAACAAAGGCATTGATATAGCCTTTAGCAGCAACAAGGGCAATACGTGGACCGCTCCTACTAAGATAGTGATGAACGGGAACATCCCTGAGTGTGCGCCCGATCTGATTCAGTTGAGCGACGGCACCATCCTTGTTGCCTATAACCCTCGACCTTCGGCTCCTTATTCTGCCGATCGCCTATTTGGTATTCACCTGAAGCGAAGCATCGACAACGGAAAGACTTGGAGCGACGATATCGCAGTGTTTGACGGAAACTATGACTTCAGGGACGGTTGTTGGGAGCCGGCTTTCCTGGAAATGCCCGATGGAGAGGTGCATCTTTACTTTGCAGACGAGACTCCCTATACCAGTAATGATGACCAGCGCATAGCCATCTGTCGCTCTTATGATAAGGGGGCTACATGGACGGCACCAAAGACTGTGGCCTACCATTCTGGTAGTCGCGACGGAATGCCGTCGGCTGTCATTCTGGATAACGACAGTATTGCTCTCTGTTTTGAGAATCCAGGATGGCCGGGCGTTGGCGACTTCATTCCAACAATAGCTGTCTGTGCTGTCAAGGACAACTGGAAGCGCTTTGTGCCTTATCCTTCGATAAACCGTTGGCAGGCCATCAACCGCGATTATGTGGCCGCACAGGTCAAGGGTGGTGCTCCCTATATCCGAAAGTTGCCTTGGGGCGAGACGGTCTTGTCGCACCAGACTCATTACAACGGGAAATACGAAATGATGGTCTATGTGGGTGATGAAAAGGCGCAGAGTTTCAAGGCTATGAGCAATCCTTTCAAGACCAGTGCCAACGAGGACTATATGTGGAACTCCGTCAGCGTGATTGATACAGGTGTCGTCGTGGCTGTAGGAAACTTGGTGGGTGGCGGTGTCTATATGGAGAAAGGCTATGCCGTAAGAATGTTGCAGGCCCCGTTTGCCAAAACGATGATTGATGGTGTGCAAACGCGCAACGAGGGCTATTATGGTGCTACGGCTACACAGATGATACTTGGTATGCAGAACGGCATGCGTTTCACAGGCGACTTTGCCTATGATGAGGATTCGCTCTATTTCACTTCGCGCGTGTCAGACACCGATCAGGTTTCAAGTGGCTCTAATGGCGATGGTGTCACGTTGTTCATTGATACCAAGAATAGTTCTTCTGACCAAATTATTTCAGAAGGAACATTCCGCTTCCAATTTATGGCCAATGGGAAGATGCGAGTGGCTAAAGGCAATGGCACCAGTTCGTGGCAATGGAATGCCATGAGTGCAGATACGCTTGGCGTGAATTACAAGCGTGGCGGCACCAACCGTTATTATATTGTTGAGGCGGCCATTCCCTGGGAACGTTTAGGATTCTCTAAGGAAACACGTCCCAATGGCACACACATGCGTGTGAATGTAATGTTGCAGAATCGCAGTACCGACAATGCGACATTGAACTACGAGATGCTGCCTGATGCCAAGCGCGACGAGTCGTGGTCGTGGATGGACTTCTATCTGCAACCTCATGACGCATCAGCCGTTCAAGATACGAAGGTAAGCAACAAGACCAACAAGGTCGGTATCTACGACCTTCAAGGACGATTAATAAAACAAACGAATGACAATAGCTTCCCTCTTCTTCGTAAGAGGGGAGCACCTGTCATTGTGCGTCAGCAGCATGCTGATGGTTCTACGAGCACACATAAAGTGATGATGAAATGATGACGAGAAGAAACGAACTCCGGTTACTCCTGTTATGCCCATTGCTCCTTCTGGCAATGGTCATACGGGCTGACGGTATTCGTTTCCAGCACATCTCCAGTCAGAAAGGCCTGCCGCACCAGCAGGTTGAGGCTATTGCTCAGGATGGCAATGGCTATATTTGGTTTGGCACACGTAATGGTCTGGCACGTTACGACGGCTACGGCATGCGAACCTATTTCCACGATGATGGCAACCCTCATTCTCTGCGCCATAATTTCATCAAGGATCTTTTTATTGACAGTAAGCACCGTCTGTGGATAGGTACGGAAGAGGGTATCAGTCGATATCGCAATACGACGAACGACTTCGTGAACTACGACTACCCAGACCGACAGGTGCCTTGTATCACGGAGACAACATCCGGGCGTATCATTGCAGCCGGAGCCGATGTATATGTCTATGATGAGGAGAACGACCGTTTCAATGCGATACCATCGATAGGTGAGGGCTTCAATCTTGCTGTGGCTGCCGACAGAAGAGGACGGGTATTCGTGGCCACCAACAATTCCATCTACTATTATGATAAAGACATGAAGCGCATAGAGCATCTGCCATCGGAATACTACGACTTCCTGACGGGAGCTGATGGTATATGTCCTTTGTTCTTCGACACGAGTAATCGCTTGTGGATAGGACGTAATGGAAAAGGTGTGGAGGTCATCGACCTCAAGAGCCGGCAGATGAAGATATATGAGCCGCAGGTGCTGTCGGACGGCACGGTCCGGGTGATACGTGAGGATGCCTCGCACAATATATGGTTGGGAACGGAGCAAGGCATCACCATTATCCGACAGGACGGACAGATAGACATCATCCGACAGGACTTGTCGAACAAGGATTTGCTTTCTGACAATGCCATCTACGACATCATCTTCGATCGTGATAATAACGCTTGGATAGGTACCTATTTCGGTGGCGTTGACCTGTTGCTGCAAAACAATAGCACCTTCCAATGGATTGTGCCTGGCAAGGAACCATACAACCTGCGTGGTAAGGTGGCACGCATGATGGCCGAGGTGGGACAGAGTATGATTTGGATTGCTACGGAAGATGGCGGACTGAACATCTTGGACATGCAGAAGAGGGTGCTACATCCCTTTACAGCCATTCCTGAGATAGGCACGAACATCCATAGCCTTTATTACGACGAGCATACGGGCGACATGTGGATAGGTACCTTCCGCAATAGCTTGTTCAGGTATAATCTGAACAGCAAAGCGAAGAAACGTTATGAGCTGGTTCCTGGATTTACGTCAAACAGCGTGTTCAGCTTTGCCAAGCAGCGAGACGGACAACTGTGGGTGGCTACGACACAGGGACTACGCAGGTATGATGACAAGTCGGACTCGTTCTTGAAGATAGGACATGACTTTCTGGATAACCATTTTGTCTATACGCTGACAGCCGATGATGCGAATAATATCTGGGCGGGAACAACCTCCAATGGATTCTTTCGTATTGATGGCAAGACGGGCAAGGTGAAGGCATGGAAAGCATCTTCATCTAAGGAAGGGTTGAAAGACAACTACGTGACGAGTATCTATGTGGCTAAAGACGGTGTCGTTTGGTTGGGCACAAACAACAACGGACTGCAGACGTTCCATCCGAAAACGGGTAAGTTCTATCAGATTGAAGGCGAACCAACGCTACAGCAATGCACCGTTTGCAGCATCATTGGCGATAGCTATGGGAACATATGGATTAGCACCAGCCGTGGCCTGTTCCGCTATGATTCCAGGACACGGGCGCTGACGCGGTTTACAACAGAGAACGGATTACCCACGAATCAGTTTAATTTCTCTTCTTCTCTTTGCTGTTCTAATGGTACCCTTTACTTTGGAACAGTCGATGGACTGGTCTGTTTCAATCCGAAGAAACTGGACGGCGGTAAGGTGGCTTATAAGGTGTTCCTCAAGCAGTTGACCATCAACGGAAAGCTGGTGGATGCGGGCATGAACGATTCGCCGTTGGTAAAGGAACTGAATGCGACGAGTAAAGTAACGCTTTCCTATGAGCAAAGTCGCTCTTTTGCCATTGACTATGGTGTTATCATCCCTGCCAATAACAGTAGCATCAACTATCAGATATGGGTGGAGGGTATTCATGAGACGTGGCAGGAGGCTGGCAACGAGCATCGTTTTACGGCTTATAATCTGGCTCCTGGCACTTATGTGCTGCATCTCAGGGCAAACAATAGCAGTGAGAACTGGGATCAGTGTCCGGAGACGGTGCTACAGATTGTTGTGAAGCCACCCTTCTATCGCTCTAAATGGGCTTACGTCTTTTATCTCATCATACTGGTACTCATCGTGGGCTACATACAACGGCAGTACACACACCGTATGGAGGCGCGCAACCAGACAAGGATGGCGCTGATGGAGAAAGAGAAGATAGAGGAATTGGACAAGGCGAAGTCGAGCTTCTTTACGACGGTGTCTCACGAACTGAAGACCCCGCTTTCGCTGATTGTCGCCCCCTTGAAAAGCATTCACCGTGAAAACATTCCTGAGGATGAACGCAAGCATCTGGATATGGCCATTCATAACACGGGGAAGATGGAGGAACTTATCAACGAGCTGGTGACCTTTAACAAGGTGGAAAGCGACAACTTCCCCTTTTATTTGCAGAAAGGTGACCCGCTGGCGTTCATCCACCGTGTGACAGCTGCCTTCCAGGATGTGGCACGCGAGAAGAGCATCGCCTTCTATGTGCGCTGTGAGGATAATGGCGAGGAGGTGTGGTTCTCGCCGTTCTATGTAGAGCGTATCTTAAACAACCTCCTGACTAATGCCTTTAAATATACGAAGAACGGTGGCGAGGTGATCGTTAATGCTGCGATAAAGAATCGCGAGGGCGATATCTTTAACTACCTGTTCTTTGAGGTGATAGACAATGGTATAGGCATTGTGAAGGAAGAGCAGCAGAACATCTTCAATCGGTTCTATCAGACGCCTCGCGGTGTCTCTGTTGGTACAACGGGATGGGGTATCGGACTTTCGCTGGTGAAGCGCCTGGTGGAGATTCATAAGGGTTTCATTGGTTTGGAAAGCGAGGTAAACAGGGGCTCCGACTTTCAGGTATGGGTGAATGTGGACAGACGTGCTTTCGACGAGAAGAGTCTGGTTGGCGATGCTAAGACGCTCGCATCTATCGACGACTATCATATTGCTAAGGTTACCACGTCGTTCTTTCCTGCCACAGAACAGACCGAAGATGGTGAGGAAAAGAAGAATGCCATCCTCATTGTGGAGGACAACGATGAGTTGCGGCTGTTCTTGGCCGACTATCTCTCGCCTCATTTCCGCGTTTTCACAGCGCGTGATGGCGATGAGGGCTTGAAGATGGCACAGTCAAACGACGTGATGCTGATTATCAGCGATGTGATGATGCCACGCATGGATGGTATAGAGATGTGCCATCGGTTGAAGAGCGATGTGGCCACCTCGCACATTCCCGTCATCCTGCTGACGGCTAAGAATCAGCAGCAGGACTTTATTGAGGGCTATCAGAGTGGTGCTGAGGCTTATATTCCAAAGCCTTTCGATCCGCAGGCACTCGACCTTCAGGTGAACAATATGATTCAGCTCTTGAAGGCTCGTCAGGATGCTTTGCTCAAGACGCCCGTTGAAGAGGAGAAGGAAGTGCCGCATCTGAACAAGCTGGACCAGGAGTTTATTGTGCGCATCAATGCCTATATAGATCAGAATATCTGCAACGGTGACCTTTGTGTGGCTGATATCACCTCCGAGATGAACGTCAGTCGCACGCTGCTTCATGTTAAGATGAAGAGTCTTTTCAATATGTCTATCAGTGAGTATATCAACCACAAGCGCATACAGTATGCCTGCCGATTGATGGACGAAGGCTATAAAGTGTCGGAGACGGCTTATCGCAGCGGATTCTCTGACCCTAACTATTTCTCAAAGAAGTTCAAGAAGTTTACTGGAAAGAGTCCTACGGATTATATCAAGGAACATTAATCGTAGGGCCTGCCTTTCGTCGATCCTCCAAAAGGAACCCCAGCCCAGCCCTCCAGAGGGAGGGTCGTGGTGGCGTTGTTCTTGGTCGGAATAGGAACGGTTTCGCACTGTCATAGTGCTGTTTTCGTCTTGTTATAGTTTCGCTTTTGCGTTGTCATAGCTTTACTTTTGATGTCCGCCCAGCCCCTAGATGTGGCGCATCCAGCCCCTGGAACGGGTCGTTTTAGCCCCTGGATGCGGTTGTTCTAAGGGCTGGATGTAGAGCATCCAGGGGCTAGACCAGAAATGAAAGCTTCGGTTTTAGACTTCAGAAATGCCTCTTCTAGACTTTAGAATACGTGCTTTTAGACTTTAAAAACGGCCCTCTTCAGACTCTGGAAATGCCAATTCAAGACTCTGGGAGCATCGCGAAACCTACGCAATTGCAATTGAGCCTACTAAATTTCTACTGAGCCGATGTACGAATGCTTATTTCTTGCTGGTGGGCTGACGCAGGCTCTGCTTCAGCTTCAGGATGCGTCGCACGCTCTCGTCGATGCGCGCTTCGCTGATGGTGCCCTTGTTGACGGCATCGACAACGGCATCGAAGGCCTCTACAAGGTTGTAGGGGTTGAGGATGATGTCAAGGCCTGCCTGTATGCCCAGCAGCGTGGCTTCTACGTTGTTGTACTGTTGAGTGATGGCTCCCATCTCCATGGCGTCGGCAACGATGACGTTCTTATAGCCCATCTCCTTACGAAGCTTGTCTTGCAGAATGTAGCTGGAAAGGGTAGAGGGCATGTCGGCTCCTGATACGTTGGGCAGTGAGATATGAGCAGTCATGATGAGCTGACAGCCCCAGTTGATACCTGCACGGAAGGGTATCATCTCGCAGTTGCTAATCTCGTCCCAGGTCTTCAGTGACTGGGCGTAGCCATAGTGCGTGTCGGCTTTGGTGTCGCCATGACCGGGGAAGTGCTTGATACATCCGGTGATGCCTGCGTCTTTCAGTCCCTGCAGATAACTGACAACCATTGTGGCGGCCACTTCGGGGTCGTCGCTGAAAGCACGGGCACCAATGACGATATTGTCGGGGTTGGTGTTGACGTCGGCAACGGGTGCAAAGTCAACGTCGAAGCCATAGCGGTACAGATAAGTACCAATGTAGTTGGCAGCGTTGTAAGCCTGCTGTGGGTCGCCTGTGGCTCCGATGGTGCCCATGGGCTGTATCTTGTCAACGTTGAAGTTGGGGTTGTTACCGATGCGTGCCACGCGACCGCCTTCCTCGTCGATGCAGAGCATAGGTGCTCCCTTAAAGCTGCGTATCTGTGAAACGAAATGTGTCAGCTGTGTCTCGTCGTTGATGTTGTGAGCATAGAGGATGATGCCACCAACGGGATAATCGGCATTGACGTTGGTCATAGTCTGATTGACCTCTTGTGTCTTTATGGGCGCATAGTCATGGGTGTGGATGGTGGTGTCGAGCGACTCGATGCGGGTCATGAACATCTGACCAATCTTCTCGCGAAGGGTCATCTGTTGCAGTTGCTGTTCTATGACATCGGGAACGGTTGTGGTGTTATCGTCTGAACACGAAGTAAAAAACAAACTACCGCAGGTTGTCAGGATGGCGGTAAGCATCCATAGATTTTTCTTCATTAAATGTGTCGTTATTATTGGTTAGTTGTTATCCGATAAAGAATTCTCAGCCAAGGGTGATGTTTTCCACCTCTACGGGTTCGTGGAGGAAGATTTGCGCTTGCTCCTTGAACTTCTGGGGATTCTCGGTGGTGAGATAGTGGACTGTGGCGCCTTTCGAACAGAGGCTGTCTAGGTCGGCATGGCGCTGCAGATAGTGCTTCAGGCTGTCGGCCACATACTCACCTTGTGGAACGACGCGGACGCCTGAGGGCAGATACTTCAGTATCTTGGGCATCAGCAACGGGTAGTGCGTGCAGCCGAGGATGATGGTGTCTATCTCTGGGTCGAGGCGCATGATTTGGTCGATGCGCTTCTTGACGAAATAGTCGGCACCGGGACTGTCGGCCTCGTTATACTCTACCAGTGGTACCCAAAAAGGACAAGCCACACCCGAGACGGTGATGTCTGGATGCAGCTTGTGGATTTCTAAGTTATAGCTCTCGCTCTTGATGGTGCCTTCGGTGGCCAGCACGCCTACATGACGGCTATGGGTGAGCGAACCAATGACTTCGGCTGTGGGACGGATGACGCCCAGCACACGACGGTTGGAATCCCACTGTGGCAGATCGACCTGCTGGATGGTGCGTAGCGCCTTCGCTGAGGCGGTGTTGCACCCCAGGACGACCAAGTGGCAGCCCATCTCGAAAAGTCGCAACACAGCCTGTCTGGTGAACTCATAGACCACGTCGAAAGAACGTGGACCATAGGGTGCACGGGCATTATCGCCGAGATACAGGTAGTCGTAGTCGGGCAGCAGTTGACGAATGCCATGCAGGATGGTCAGTCCGCCATATCCGCTATCGAAGATGCCGATGGGACCGGCTGTGGAGGGAAGCTTCATTTGGTTTGATTCAGTAGTTCCTTGACGTCGAGGGTGATGTCAACGGCCATCTGGGGTTCGATGAAAGGACAGGCATTTGAGTCGGTATTCACCACGAGGGCCAGTCCTTGTTCTTGTGCCACCTTGGCAATAGCCTCTTTCAGTTTGAGCTTTAGTGGTGCCATCGCATCGCGTTCGGCCTTTTGAATATCTTCGCGTCCTTGCTTCTTGAACTGGATATTGCGCTCCAGAAGTTCCTGCAGTTCGGTCTGTCGCTTCAAGAGAATGGTGCGTGGGAAGTCCTTCTGTCCGTCGAGGAATGCCTCATACTTAGTGTTGAACTCTTTCTCTACGCGTTTCATCTCGGCTTCGTAAGCCGCACGAAGGTCCTTCATCTGCTGTTGCACACCTTCGTACTCGGGCATGGTCGTAAGAGCGTCGTCGTAGCTCAGATAGCCAATACAGATGACGGGATGACGCGGGGTAACGATGGTGGTGTCGCTACTCTCCTGAGCCAGAAGAGGCAGCGACACCATCATCATGATTAATAATAGGTATTTCTTCATTATTTCAGACCCAGCTTAGCTTTGACAGAAGCAGTTACATCGGTTGAAAGTGTGGTGCTGATGAAGGGAATGCCGGCTGTGGTGTCCATGATGTAAACATAGCCACCCTCCTGACCAACGGCCTTGATGGCATCGAGCACCTTGGTCTGGATGCCCTGCATCTTCTCCTGCTGAGCCTTGCCAAGAGCCTGCTGGTTGTCCTGGTAGGTCTGCTGTATGCGCTGGTAGAGGTCCTGCAACTCTTGGTTGCGACGGGTCTTGATGTTCTCGGGCAGAGTAGCCTCTTCCTTCTCGAAGGCTTCTGCCTTCTTCTGCAGTTCTTCCTGCATAGACTTGAGGTCGGCCTCGTACTGCTGTGTGAGTTTCTCGATCTCAGTGCGGGCTGCAGTAAACTCGGGCATGGCCTGGATAATCTCCTGGGTGTTTACGTGGCCGAACTTAGGAGCACTCTGTGCTGATGCAGCAGTGAAGCTGCAAATGGCGCAAATAGCGCAAAGAATAATCTTTTTCATTGTTGTTATGATTTTGTTATTTTTAATAGTGTCGTTTCCTGTAGTTGCTGATATGCTAACCTATCGGTATTGCAAAAACAACATATATTAATAAGAGTAACCCAACTTCTTGAGCACCTCTTCGCTGATGTCTATCTTTGGCGAACCGAAGATGATGCCTGTGTCGCTGGCACGGTCAAGAACTAACTGGTAGCCACGGAAGTCGGCCACGTCCTTGATGGCGTTATAGACCTCGTCTTGTATGGGGGTCATGAGTGCGGTGCGTTTTTTAAACAACTCGCCCTCGGGACCGAAATATTTCTTCTTTAAGTCGGCAGCCTGCTTCTCTTTTTCCATGATGGCATCCTGCTTTGCCTTCTTTTGTTCTTTTGAGAGAAATACCACCTCGTTCTGGTAGTTCTTGTACATGGTCTGTGCTTCGGTTGTCAGAGCGTCAACTTCGGCTTGCCATTTCTTTGACACCTGTGAGAGTTGCTCGTTGGCTCGCTCATAGGCGGGGATGTTCTTGAAGATATAGTCCATATCTACCAAGGCAAACTTCTGTGCCATTGAGTGAAGAGCGAAGAATGAAGCGTGAAGAACCATTAGCATGACTAATGTCATGATTCGTCTTACCATTAATTTCTTTTCCATATCTTTCCTTTCTTTTTATAGTTAAGAAGAGCGTTGTGTAAGAGTGCAGAAGCAGATTCGTTACTCTTCACGTTTCTCTTCACTTAAAATTCTTGTCCTAAGATGAAGTGGAACTGGCTGCCGCCCTTGTTCCATCCAGAGCCATTGTACACCTTGTCGAAACCATAGGCCCAGTCGATACCCATCAAACCAACCATAGGCAAGTAGATGCGTACGCCGATACCGGCAGAACGCTTCATGTCGAAGGGATTGAAACTGCGGGTGTTGGCCCAGGCATTACCACCCTCGAGGAAGGTGAGACCATAGATGGTCGTGTTGCCTAGCATGAAGGGATAGCGAAGTTCCAGAGTGAAGCGGTCGTAGGCATAGGCATCATAGTAACCATATCCACCAGTTGTTCCAGCTTTTACGTTGGCAGAATAAGAGAGAGAACCATTCTCGTAACCGCGAAGGCCGATAGTCTCCTCAGCATAGCTGGTGCTGTATCCACTCATACCGTCGCCACCCACATAGAAAGTCTCGAAAGGTGACTTCTTGTGCTGGTTGTAGGCTCCCAGCAAACCGAACTCTACGCGGGTCATCAGCACGAAGCACTTCTGACCACCGGTGAGGGCAGTAAACGTGCGGCTCTTGAACTTCCACTTATGATACTCAACCCAACGGTATTTCTCCTGCTGTTCGGCCTGGTAGCGTTCCTGGTCATGCTCGTAAGTTGATGCCAGAGCCAGGTTCTTGTAGTCCTTGCCGTCAAAGAGTGACCAGGGTGGGGTGAGAGTTACGCTAAGCGAGAACTCTGAACCATGACGTGGGAACAGGGGGTTGTCTGTCGATGTTCGTGTGAGTGCCAAAGACAGGTTGAGGTTGTTTGAGTTACCATTAGAAATGAGGAAATAACGCCAGTCTTTCAGCATATAGCGCTGATAGGCCAGGGTGGCCGAGAACTGGAAGTAGTCATCGGGCCAGCGCAGACGCTTACCCCATCCTACAGACAGTCCGAACAGTTTCACGTATTTGTCGTCGTCAAGGAAACTCTCGTAGTTGTTGTAGTAGCCACCATTATACATGCCGTAACCATAAGATGAGTACATATAGCTGTTCATCCACGACTGGTTATAGTAGTTGCTCGACACGTCGCTCTGCTTAGAGTAGTAGGCACCAATGTTAAAGGCGTTAGGACGCTTGCCGCCAAACCAACCTGTAGAGTAGTTACCGCTCAGTGAACTATAGTAGCGACCGTTGGTCTGGAAGCTGAGGCCGATCTGTTCGCCGTCGCCTGCAGGCAGGATGCCGCGGTGCAGTTTGTTCTTTCCCAAAAGGTTGCGCAGCGAGAAGTTGTTGAACTTAATACCTACGCGGCCGATGATACCTGTCTGTCCCCAACCCAGTGAGAGCTCCAGCTGGTCGTTAGACTTCTGCTCCAGATTCCAGTTGATATCTACTGTGCCGTCTTCGTAGTTGGGTTCCACCTTCGGGTCGATAGCCTCGGCGTCAAAGTAACCCATAGAGGCAATATCGCGGTAGGAACGTGTCAAAGCCTCTTTGTTAAATAAGTCACCGGGCTTGGTGCGCAACTCACGACGTACGACTTCTTCGTAGAGGCGGTCGTTACCAAAGATGCGCACATGGCTCAGATGTGCCTGACGATCCTCGTGGATACGTATTTCAATATCGATAGAGTCTTCAACGATATTGATTTCCGTTGGGTCAACGCTGGAGAATACGTAACCATTATTGTAATAGTAGTTGCCAACGGCGTCATCATCGGTTTTCAGGCGCTTGTCCATCAGTTTCTGGTTGTACACGTCACCCTTCTTCATGCCAAGAACAGCATCAAGGTAGTCGGTGTTTACCACGGTGTTACCAACCCATGAGATGTTACGGAGGTAGTATTTCTGTCCTTCGTCGATCTTTAGGTAGATGTTAAGGTGTTTCTCGTCGTTGTTCCAGATAGAGTCCTCCTCGATGGTAGCATCGCGGAAGCCCAGCTCGTTATAGCGTTCAATGAGTTTCTCTTT
Source organism: Prevotella sp. E13-17 (assembly GCF_022024035.1). NCBI lineage: Bacteria > Pseudomonadati > Bacteroidota > Bacteroidia > Bacteroidales > Prevotellaceae > Prevotella > Prevotella sp. E13-17. The sequence continues at coordinate 3,366,838 of NZ_CP091787.1, read as the reverse complement.
GGCCTCTTGGTAGCGTTCGGGGGTGAACTTCTTTGATTTCAGGAAAGACGACAATTTGCCTGCTTCATGAATCTTGCCAAAGGCACCTTTTCTGAACAAGCTACCTTTAATCTTACTGTCAGAGAGTTGCTTGTTACCATCTAAGATAAGGTGACGTATCTTCATCTTATCTTTCTTGTCGATGTTTACATCCAGTACAACCTGATTCTTGCCAGTCACGTCGTCATGTTGTGATATCTCAATCTCTGCATTCTTATAACCTTTGTCGTCGAAATACTTCTTGGCTAGAATCTTTGCACGGTCAATAAGGTTCTTGGTTAAACTCATGCCTTTTGCCATGCCAAGTTTCGACTCAAGGTCTTCGCGCTCGCTCTTTTTTACGCCAGTATAGTTAATGGCAGAGATGCGAGGGCGTAAAGCCAAATGGATGCAGAGATAGACACGTGAGTCAACGATAGAGTCGGCGGTGATAGACACCTTTGAGAACAGTCCGTGCTTCCAGTAGCGTTTCACGCCTTCAGTAATCTCAGCACCTGGTACTTCGATTTGTTGACCAACGGAGAGACCTGATAAGTTGATGAGCACATAATCCTCGTAGCCTTCCACACCTTCAGTCCTGATGCCCCCGATGGTGCACTGGCGTGGTGTTCCCGCATAAGAGATGTCGGGATTGACAATGGTGTTCTGTGCGCTTAAAGAGAATAGTGATGCCTGCAGAAGGAGAACAGTTGTGCAGATTATGAGTCTCGTCTTCTTCATACCAGTCTTCACCATATTATATATTATCTTGTTATTCATCTTTTTCTGTTCACTTTTCATTCTTCTCATCCTCAACCTGTGCTTCGGTCTTGCCAAAACGACGCTGACGCTGCTGATAGCTACAGATAGCCTTCTGTAGGTCTTGTTCCATAAAGGCTGGCCAATAGGTATCGCAGAAATACAGCTCGGAATAGGCTATCTGCCACAATAGATAGTTGGATATGCGCAGCTCGCCGCCAGTACGAATCAGCAGGTCTGGATCGGGCATGAAGTTGGTCCATAGGTTTTGAGAGATAGTTGTCTCGTTGATATCGTCAACATGAAGCAAACCGTCCTTAACCTGCTGTGCTATGCTCTGAGTCGCTTTTGCAATCTCAAGTTTTGATGAGTAGCTGAGTGCTACGACCATGGTCATGGCGCTATTATGAGCAGTATGTTGTTCTGTCTCATCGAGTTTCTTGTTGACTTCGGCAGAAATACGGCTACGGTCGCCTATCACGCGGAAACGTACGTTGTTCTTCATGAAGATTTCGTCCTCAAGAGAGGTTAGTACCAGTCCCATGAGGGCGGCTACCTCATCGGTTGGGCGATTCCAGTTTTCTGTAGAGAAGGTGTATAGCGTGAGGTATTTCACGCCCAATCGTACGCATTCCTTGGTGATGCGGCGCACGGTTTCCACTCCGGCCTGATGACCATAGGTGCGCTCCTTGCCACGTTCCATGGCCCACCGACCATTGCCGTCCATGATGATGGCAATGTGCTGGGGGATGCGCGTCATATCTAATGCATATTCCATAATGCTTATTATTGTTTCATTATTAATCGTCGTCATTCATGCAGGTCTTACACTTCGTCCATAGGTCGTAGGTAAGTGATAACTGCAAGGTGCTGTAGCAATCGGTGTTTTTGAAAAGTCCGCTGCTCTTGATGCCGTAAGGGTCTGCCAGTCCGTCGAGCTTGTCGGTGCCTGTGAAGTGCATCAGCCATTCTGCTGAAAGGTTCAGACGATTGGCAACCTTATATTTGATGCCTATGCCAAAAGGCATCTGGAAACCAGCTGAGGAACGCTTGAAAGCCTCAAGTCCAGAAACGTCGGCATTGGCAAAGGTGAGACCCATACCCAGTGCAATAAATGGCGTAAAGGGACGTGCACCGTGGTATTCTTGTCCTGTGCCGTAGGGCCAGAAGTTGTATTCGAAAGAGACATCAAGGTCCACTGTTTTCGTGTTAAACTTCCATGCTTGACCTTCCAACAAAGGGTAGGTGGTCTCAATATGTGCTGACGAGCCTTCCAATTTGCCAAAGCGAAGGTTGGCGGCCCATGCAGTGCGAGGGTTCGGCTTGTATTTTGCGACCAATCCAGCCAACGGACTTTGTCCTCTCAGCAGGTTAGCGTCCAAATCGCCCACATAGCTCTGGAAACCTGCTCCGGCACCAATTTCCATGCGGTATTCAGGCTCATCCTGTGCTCTTGTTTCAAGAACGCTTAGCAGCAGGCATGTTGTGAGGATAAGGAATCGCATTGTCAAAAGCCCTGTCTTCTTTGGTTCTACTTCTTACTGCCTTTCCACAGTTGACCACTGTTGGTGAGTATCCAAAGGCGTCCTTGCGAGTCGGTGGTCATGCTAAATTGTGTGCCTTGAACAGAGGTGGGCAGCTGATAGCCGGACACTTCACGCCATGTGATGCCTTGATCTCGACTCTCGTAGATGGTCTTGGCATCGCCAAGGGCCAGTACATGACCGTTGTAGCAGGTCAGCGACAGATGATCTTGGGCGGGCAGTGTGTAGCGGTTGCTATCGTCTAGCCCCATGAATACCCACTTGTTGTCGGCTTCTGCGTCGTAGCAGCTCAGCTTGCGCCATACAGATGTCTGGCCGTCGGCAAACGAAGCGTTGCCAACCATGAGTACATAGTCGGTGTTGTTGGCCGATGCGTAGGGCCAGCTAGTTATAGCGATATTGTCGGCAGGCAGCAGTGAGGCTTTGTCGTCAAGTGTCTCGTTGGCCCAGTCTTTTCCGTAAGCATCGGCAGAGACTTTCAAAAGACCGTCATTGCCCAGTGCATAGAGTTCTTTGCTGCTAGCTCCCAACAGTTGCTTGAGGTTGGGATTGCTGTAAACGACACCATCAGCCAAAGACCAGCTCTCTAAGTCTTCTGATGATTCCACATAGCCCTGACCGTTGATACGATAGCCCTTACCAGCTCTCATCACCACGCCCTCGTCAACTAGTCTTATGGTGTCAGCGAAAGGAACCAATTTCTTAGCTGTCCAGCCAGCGAGGGCAGCATCATCCTTTTCTTTCGTCCACCCGAATTCCGACCCTTCGGTAGTATTGACATTCAGTTTTACGGTGTAGTCACGATAGCCCGAGTTGTCAACGGCAAAGACACGGAATGTGCGTGGCTGAGAGAAGTCGATAGAGTCCGAAGAACTATACCATGACAAGGAATCGCTTGTCATAGATTTCAGTGTCAGCCATCCGTTGTTCTTTGAGGTCACTGTGCAAATGACATGCTTGATATCTGTGCCTTGGGGTAGAGGAGTCTGATTGAATATCTGATGTCCCAACTGGTCGATGGTCATTTTATAGTCAGAGCCAGTCAACGTGGTCCTGATGATTGTATCATTGCCTGTCGTTGACGAGGTGGTATGGGTGTCTCTATTCAGCGTCCCCAATGTGAAGGATGTGATGGCCACATCGCTATATAGGGTTGTTTCTTCCGTATCACCGTCGCCCAAGCATGAGGTTAGCATGATGGATGCCATCAGCAGTACGCCAAGGTTCCTAAAAACTCTTTTCATTTTTTATTGTTTAAACAATTTAGGTGCAAAGGTAAAAACAATTCCTCAATTAGCGAACTTTTTCACCTTATTATTAATGAAAAAATATCATTCTTTGTCCTATTTTAAGTTGTTTTAGGTTTTTATGCGCTATCTTCTTTCAAAATAAACATAAAAAGAGCGCGGTATGAATCACTCACCCCGCGCTCCTTTCAACGGATGTAAGTCGCCAATTGGTTAAACTTACAAGGCCGTCGGAAAATCTAATAACATAATCTTTACCTTAAATCTATTAACTACTAACCTAATGAATAACGTGTATAGTCATCTCGACTACGAGTGCAAAGTTACAAAGAATTTCTTTCAGTTGTATCATAAATACACATTTCTTAACGCATTTATAACACGATTTTAAATAAATAAAGACTTTGGGGCCGGAAAACAATACTTTTTAACTCAAAGGGAGTGTCATAATGAATCGTGCACCCCTCCTGAAGGTGGTGTCAAGAACGATGTCGCCTCCCAATCGTCGTGTTATACTTCGTGCCACTGTGAGGCCGATTCCCATACCTTCGTAAAACGAATCCAACTGAACGAATTCTTCAAAGATATGTTCTGCTTCTGAGGGTGGCACGCCGATGCCAGAGTCTTCAACGGAGAATACTATGTTTTTGTCTTTTTCAAGTCGCACCATCAAGCGTATCTTGCCCATAGACTGACCATTGGCTTCGCCTGTAGGTTTTTGTAGAAATTTGCGCGCGTTATCAAGAATCAGCGATAGTGCCCGCACAGACTGGTCGTAGTTCGTAAGCAATGTAACATTGCTTGCCTTGGGTGTAATCTCTGATTGAAAGTCAATCATCTTATACGATGACATTCCTACCGCCTCAATGGCGCTAATGATTATTTGTTCAACAGATATGTTGTCCTTCTTTTCGATGACCGATGTGCTGCTGGCGTCACTGAGTTCCAGCATCTTATTAACCAGTTCGGTGATGCGGGCGGTGTTTTTTGTAATACGTTCATTCACTTCTGCACGCGTCTCGTTGTCTAGTTCCACATCGGGTGCCGTTAAGACCTGAGTAAAGCCGGATAGAATATTCAGTGGTGTTCGAATCTCGTGCGACATCTGTTTGATGAACATGGTCTTCATCTTTGACGACTCTTCGGCCCTCTCGTTGGCGATGGTCAGTTGTTTATAGGCATCTATTAATTTCTGGTGTTCTTGAGCAAGGCGTAGTCTTGAGCGATGTCGGATGATGCTGACTATAAATAAAATGATGAGGAGGATAATGGCAAAAGCCACGATGAAGTTCATCTGCCGCTGCTTGAGTTCTCCTTTTTCCTTCTCTTGTTGCGAACGTAGTTCGTCAAGTTCATAGCGTTTTGTCATCTCGTTCAGTTCGTGTTGGCTGTCAACCTGGTTCAGTGAGTCTTTAAGACGTTCGAATTCGTTCCTCAACATCAGAGCCTCACGATATTTACCCATGGCTTCCAGAATCTCAGCACGCCGTTCTACTGCCTTAATATAGATGGTGGGGCCCAGTTTCTTGCTTTCTATATATTCTTTATTATTATAGCTAATGGCCTTAGCGTAGTCTTTCGATGCTAATGCTAGTTTTGAACGCGAACCAGTGAGGTATGTCACGCCATAAACAGTGTTGCCGCTATGTTCTACATAGTATTGCATTGAGTCGAGGTCTGCTGTAGCCTGAACAAGATCCTTTTGTGAAAAGTGGTATCCAAAAAGTGCTTTGTAATACTGATAGAGCCATAATGCTTTGGTATCATCGTACTTATCGCTTTCTTGGAAAGTTTTATCGAGTGCAGCTTTCCAGAGAGAAAGCACTTCCTCATTGCTTTCCTGATCATTCTTTTCCTCCAGCGTGCTGCTGTAGTAGTAGTAAATGACAAAGAGCACAGATGGATCACAATCCTTAGGATAGCGTCTTAAAGCCTCTTTAAATCCAATGGTTGCTTCTTCGTAGTTCTCCTGGCAGGCATAGACTAATGCTGTTGTGTATTTGGCCAAAGCCAATCCATACGCATTGTTGCGTTTTGTTGCATCAGTATGCATGAGGTTTGCCTCTTCCAGTGCGCGTTTGACATCACCACCAAAGGTGCATTTGTTGACCAGTAGCATCCATGAATAGTAGTACCAATCCCATTGTTTATGTTCTTTGTCGAACTCCATGTCTTCTTTTACTTGTACGAACAAGGAGTCTCGTAGATTGTTGTTATAGTAGAATTCAGCTTTTTTTGCTCTTTGATAAGCAGAATCGGCCCATATGGAATCAACCGTGGTGTCAGCAGCAAAGGGGGTAGTGGGGTTGTTGCAAGCCGAGAGTAATAAAATTAGAGCAGTACCTGCGAGGCACAGTCGGCGAGAGGGGAAAATGTTCATCAGTGGCAGGATGAAACTGCAACTCTTCTTCATGATAAGGGTTTTAAAGGTTTTGGTTGTGCAAAGATACAAAAAAAAGAGGTAAAGCAAAGCCTTACCTCTTCTATTGTGAAGGATTTAACAAATCTTTCAATTTTCAGCCCAAAACTTACGCCTTTGAGGCGCAGTTTCGCTCCAATTTTAGAGCTTTGGACCAGCAGCAACAAGTGCCTTACCAGCCTCATTGCCTTCATACTTCTTGAAGTTCTTGATGAAGCGTGCAGCCAGATCCTTAGCCTTCTCCTCCCACTCAGATGCAGAAGCATAAGTGTCGCGGGGATCAAGGATACCAGAATTTACGTTAGGCAACTCTGTTGGAACCTCGAAATCGAAGAAAGGAATCTTCTTGGTGGGAGCCTTCAGGATGCTGCCATCCAGAATAGCGTCGATGATACCACGTGTGTCGGGGATAGAGATACGCTTGCCGGTACCGTTCCAACCAGTGTTGACGAGGTATGCCTTAGCACCGCTCTTCTCCATCTTCTTAACCAGCTCCTCAGCGTACTTTGTGGGGTGCAGCTCGAGGAATGCCTGACCGAAGCAAGCAGAGAATGTAGGAGTAGGCTCGGTGATGCCACGCTCTGTACCAGCCAGCTTAGCTGTGAAACCAGACAGGAAGTAGTACTTGGTCTGCTCAGGAGTCAGGATAGATACTGGGGGCAGTACGCCGAATGCGTCAGCTGACAGGAAGATCACGTTCTTAGCGTCAGGACCTGCACTCTTACCATTAACCTTCTGAGCGATCTTCTCGATGTGGTCGATAGGATAGCTTACACGAGTGTTCTCGGTTACGCTCTTGTCAGCGAAGTCGATCTTACCCTCTGCGTCAACGGTTACGTTCTCCAGCAGAGCGTTACGCTTGATAGCACCGTAGATGTCGGGCTCGTTCTCCTTGCTCAGGTTGATAACCTTAGCGTAGCAACCGCCCTCGAGGTTGAAGACGCCCTCGTCGTCCCATCCGTGCTCGTCGTCACCAATCAGCAGACGCTTAGGATCGGTTGACAGAGTGGTCTTACCTGTACCAGACAGACCGAAGAAGATAGCGGTGTTCTTACCCTCCATGTCGGTGTTGGCAGAGCAGTGCATAGAAGCGATACCCTGCAGGGGGAGGTAGTAGTTCTGCATAGAGAACATACCCTTCTTCATCTCACCACCGTACCATGTGTTGATGATGACCTGCTCGCGGCTTGTTGTGTTGAAGGCAACGCAAGTCTCTGAGTTCAGACCCAGCTCCTTGTAGTTCTCAACCTTTGCCTTAGAAGCGTTATAGATTACGAAGTTAGGCTCAAAGTTCTCCAGCTCCTCAGCGGTAGGCTGAATGAACATGTTTGTAACGAAGTGTGCCTGCCAAGCAACTTCAACGATGAAGCGAACGGCCAGACGAGTACCCTCGTTAGCACCGCAGAATGCGTCAACTACATACAGATTCTTGTTGCAGAGCTCCTTAACGGCAATCTCCTTAACCTTTGCCCATACGTCCTCGCTCATGGGGTGGTTGTCGTTCTTGTACTCCTCAGAAGTCCACCATACCTTGTCTTTGCTCTGTGCGTCGCAAACAATGTACTTGTCCTTAGGTGAACGGCCGGTATAGATACCAGTCATCACGTTAACAGCGTTCAGCTCAGTGTTCTGACCCTTGTCATAGCCAGTCAACTCAGCCTTAGTCTCCTCTGCAAACAGAGTCTCATACGAAGGATTGTGAGCAATCACGGTAGAACCGGTGATGCCATACTGCGTTAAATCTAACTTTGCCATTTTACTTTTTGAATATTTAAAAATTACTATGTGTGATTCTTGTTACGGGTGCAAAGTTACTAATAAAATCAGAATTGCTACTTGGGAATTGCTATTAATTTGTGCGCGCACAAACCTTTTTTTGGTTAAAGTATCAAAAAATAAAGTGTTTCGTTGCTTTTTTGGCACGCAGAGTTTACAAAATTAAAATGGGTTTTGTACCTTTGCTCTCAATTTTAAAGCTTACACTATGAACATCATTAATTTCAGTGAACAGAATTCTGTCATGAATCATTTCATGGCTGAAATTCGCGACAAGAGCTATCAGAAGAATCGTTTGCTGTTTCGCAATAATATTGAGCGCATTGGCGAAATGATGGCTTACGAGATTTCTAAATCGTTAACCTATAAATCAAAAACGGTTACCACACCTTTAGGAACTATCGATATTCCCCTGATCAAAGACGAGGTCGTTCTGGCCACCGTTCTGCGTGCCGGACTGCCCTTCCACGAAGGCTTCCTCAAGGTGTTCGACCACGCATCAAATGCGTTTGTTTCTGCCTATCGTATGTACACCAACCGTGAGCATACCGAGGTGGGCGTACATACCGAGTATCTGGCTTCGCCATCGGTCAAGGGCAAGACGCTCATCATCGTTGACCCCATGTTGGCCACCGGAGGTTCGATGGTGGCTGCCTATCAGGCCTTGCTGAAGACCGGCAAGCCCGCCAGTGTGCATATTGCCTGTGTGATTGGCACGCCCGAAGGTGTTGAGATGCTGAAGAGCAACCTGCCCGAGGACACCTCACTCTGGTGCGCCGCCATCGACCCAGGCATGAACGAGCAGAAATACATCGTTCCAGGCTTCGGTGACTGCGGTGACCTTTGTTATGGAGAGAAATTATAAAACTCAGCCCTGACCCCTCCCGAGCAGGAGGGGTTTTTTATTAGATAACGGGGATGACGATTCTCTTGGTCAGCTTGCGCTGCTGGTCTTTGACCGTAAGTGCAATCTGACCTTTTGTTTTGCCTGCTTGTACGACTACAACCAGTTGACCGGCAAAGAGTTTCATGGTTGGAGCGGTGAACGATTCCAGCGAGGTGGCATCACCATTGCAGACGGCCTTAAATGTACCAGCACCTGCCACCTCGAAGGTCAGTTGGTCAGTGGCGTCGGGAATCAGGTTGCCATCTTTGTCGGTGAGTGTCAGGGTGATATATGCCAGGTCGTTGGCGTTGGCTTTCAGCGTGTTATTGCCGTTCTGTGTCCATACGTCAGCTTGCAGCATAGCGGGCTTACCGGCTGTCTTGACGGTCTGTTCTCCAGCCACATTTCCCTGTTCGTCATAGACCACCACTTTCACTTTGCCAGGCTCGTATTTCACGTTGTTCCAGCGCAGGCGATAGCGGTCCAGGCGCTCCTTTGTATTCTTTTTGATGCGTCCCTGACTCTTGCCGTTCACAAAGAGCTCTGCTTCGTTGTAGTCGGTATAGCAATAGACGGGCGTCGTCTGTCCGATGCGCTCCTTGCCCCATGTCCAGTGTGGCAACAAATGGATGGTGTGCGCATCGTTGCGCCAGTGCGAGCGATACAGGAAATAACGGTCTTTGGGCAGTCCTGCTAAGTCGCAGATGCCGAAGTAGCTGCTGCGGCTGGGCCAGTACTCATCATAGGGCGTTGGTTCACCCAGGTAGTCGAAACCCGTCCATACGAACTCACCGATGACCCAGTCTTTATCGTCCTGCCACACCCAGTCGTCGTCGGGCAAGTTACTCCATGAGCACCATTCAACGTCGTACGAAGAGCATTGCCCGTCCTGATGGAACGCCTTTCCCTCTCGGCTGTCGGCAGCCTGAGGCACCACAGGAAACTTATACACGCCGCGCGACGAAACTGTTGATGCTGTTTCGGAACCCAACAAAAAGCCCTGTGGCAGCAGTTTGATGTTGTTATTGTACTTATGCACACGATAGTTGAAGCCAGGTACATCCATGACCTGAGCGAAACCGCTACCAAGCGCTGATTCTGCACGATCCATGCCTTGTGTGACAGGACGTGTGGCGTCTAAGCGGTGACACAGGTTCTGCAGATGAGCAGCTATCTCCGTGCCTTCCTTCGACCACTGCTCGGGTATCTCGTTGCCAATGCTCCACATCACGATGCTGGGGTGGTTGCGGTTGGCACGCACCAGATTCTCAATGTCGCGGTCGGCCCACTCCTTAAAGAAACGGGCATAGCCGTTCTTACACTTAGGATAAATCCACATGTCGAAGCTCTCGGCCATCACCATCATACCCAGCGAGTCGCACACGTTCATCTGCATCTGACTCGGCATGTTGTGGGCTGTACGGATGGCGTCGCAGCCCATCTCCTTCATCATCTTAATTTGACGTATCAGCGCCGCCTTGTTGACCGCAGCACCGAGTGGTCCCAGGTCGTGGTGCAGACAGACACCTTTCAGCTTGCGTGTCACGCCATTCAGCTGGAAGCCGCCCTCTTTCGACACTTTGACTGTGCGCAGTCCCACCTTCATGGTTTTCTGGTCGATGACCTTGCCGAAGTCATCATACACGTTGGGCTTGCCCTTACCATCGAAGAGCGTGATGCGTAGTGTATAGAGGTCGGGCGTCTCGGGAGTCCACAGCTTGGCGTTGGGAATCATGAAGGTGCCCACTGCCGTTGATGTACCCTTGCGCATAGGTGCAGGACTCACAAATGTATGGTCTTCTCCGTTGGGCGCAATGAGCTCCATCGTGACAGGCAGTTGACCGTCAGCCACAGGCACCTCGACCGTAAACTTCGTCACGTCGTGCCCGTTTTTCGTTTTCATGGCGTGCAACTCTGTCTTGGTGGTGATGCCCCAGTCATCAATGCGCGCCTGTTGCGGCGTGAGAATCAGGGTCACCGGCCGATAGATGCCGGCACCGGGATACCAGCGCGAGCTCTCCTCCATGTTCTGAAGGTCCACCGCCAGTTGGTTTTCGCCCGGTGTAATCAGTTTCGTGATATCCACACGAAACGCGTTATAGCCATAGGGCCAATAGCCAGCCTGCTGCCCGTTGACGGTCATCTTCGGTTCGGCCATTGCGCCGTCGAACAGCAGTTCGGCATGTCCCTTGAAATCTTTTGGAATCGTAAACGTACGGCGGTAGTGGCCCTCGCCAATCCAAGGCAACGCCCCGCTGCGTCCGCTTTTCTCTGTAGCCTCTTTCTCGCCATTCTGTTCAATGGCTACCACCTGCAGGTCCCATTTCTTGTCAAAGGGTCCGCTGATAGCCCAGTCGTGCGGCACGCTGACGGTTTCCCATGTCGTGCCGTCGTGCGAGAATTGCCAGTTGTCTTGCAGATTGATTTCCTGTCGGGGCTGTGCCCACGATGCAGAGACACAAAGAAGTGTCAGAAAGGAAGTTAGTAGGCTCGTTTTCATATAGTTTGATGTTTTTATTGTTACAAGTAGAATATCGACTCCGGTCCCATATTGAACAGCAGGTCCAAGATGCTCAGGTTCGGCAGGAAACCATGTTTCTCCCGAAAGACCTGATAGTAGGGCTTTGCCTTAAAGTCAGCATCTGGCAGTGGTCGTTTGGGGCGTATCACCTCGCGGAAATCATCCGCGTCGCTGTTGGCCGCATATTGCTCCGTGCGACGTACTGCGGGATGGATGTCTAGCAGTTCGCACATGGTCTGTGCGATGGCTTCGTTATAGTCTATCAGGCGTTCCCAGTTTCTCTCAAAGAAAAACGGTCTGATGTCATCTTCATAGTATTCAAAGAATGGCGAGTCGCCATAGGCCGATGCAATAGCCTGCCAGTGCACATGTCGCCAGTTGCCGTGGTCGCTCAGTCGCATGTTGGAGATGCGGTCGTCGGCGTCGTGTTCCACAGGAAAGGACAATGCCTGGACCCCCTGAGTCGTGGCAATCATGCAGCGGTTGCGGTAGGTCTGCTTCTGAAACGACTCATGCTGTTCGATTTCAACCTCGTCGTAGCGGTTCAGCTTCTGATACCATTGTACCGGTCCGAAATAAGTTGTAGCCAAAAGTGCCTTTCTCATAGTGGAATAAACATTCTGTAATAGCGCCATCCTCTGTGCACAGGCTCTTCGGTGTCGCGACTATAGACAACCATGCAGACGCGTCCGATGATGTATTCCTCGGCAATGAATCCCTGTGTGGGGGCATCTTTCGCGTTTCCGCTATGCAGCGACTCCACCCAGTAGTAGTCGCGGTCTGCACAGTCTTTCAGACTTGGCACCACCACCATTCCCTCTTCTGTGCTGACGGTGTCGCCGGGCAAAGCCTTACAGCGGCAGATGAGCATTCGCCTGTTGATAGAGTCCGATGGGTCTTCAAAGGCAATCAGGTCACCTCGCTTCACGTCCTGTCGGCCTAATCTACCATAGCTGAACAGCTTGTCTGTTCCTCCAATGCGAAGACCGTAGCTCCAGCGGTTCACCAACACATGGTCGCCATTCATGAGCGTAGGTTCCAGTCCGTCTCCTTCTATGGTGCACATCGTAACGCCAGTGGTCCTGAAGACCAGCATCAGGACAAAGGCAACTGCAAGCGCCAATAGGAAACGAACCAGATTCCTTCTACTCACACTATATTTTTATTTGATATTATCAACCATTCGGAACAGTCGGTTCCAGCGTATGCCCGAGATGAGTCCTCGGTCAGGATCTTTCGACCACCAGATGAAGATGGGCTTGCCCACAATATGATCCTCGGGCACAAAGCCCCAGTAGCGCGAGTCTGCTGAGTTATGACGGTTGTCGCCCATCATCCAGTAGTAGTCCATCTTAAAGGTGTAGCGCTTGGTCTCCTCGCCGTTGATGAAGATCTTGCCGTCACGAATCTGCAGGTCGTTCTTCTCGTAGATCTTGATGGGTCGTTCGTAGATGGCAATGTTGTCGAGCGTCAGGTCGATGGTCTCCCCCTTCTTAGGAATCCACACCGGTCCGTAGTTGTCGCGTGTCCAGTGGTAGTTGCCGTTCTGTGGGTAGATGTCCCAGGTGTCTCCGCCTCTCACCGGCGTGATGCTGACCACCAGGTCTTTGCGCTTCTTCAGCTCCTCGTAGGTGGCCTTAGTCATTGGCATGATAACGTGCGAATAGAGCAGTTGCACGTAGCCGTTGCTGTTCAGCGAACCACGGTCTGCCGATGTCAGGTTCAGGTCTTCTATCGTGATATGTAGTTCCTTCAGCAGTTCGTCGGTCAGTTTGGCGTGCTCCACGAATTGTACGTCATACTGGAACTGCGCATTGTCGGGCTCCTTGTTGGGCTTGCCGTCCAGATAGATCACCTTATCTACAATCTGCAGAGTCTGTCCGGGCAGTCCCACGCAGCGCTTGACGTAGTTCTCGCGACGGTCGGTGGGACGTGTGTCAATATCGCCAAACGAAGCATGGTTCTGGCGAATGTACTGGCTGCCCAGGTAGTAGATCTCCTCGAAGCGTTTCAGCTGGTCGGCCTTTGACAGAGAGTCGATGCTCACGGCATCTGGGTGCAGTTGCTCATAGATGCCGTGACCGTAGCCATAGCACAAGTGATAGTATTCCGTCTGCATGAATGCACAGATGGTGTCGCCAGCGGGGTAGTTGAACACCACGATGTCGTTCAGCTCCACGTTGCCGAGGCCCTTCACGCGGCGGTAGTCCCAGTGGGGCCACTCCACGTACGACTTCATGTTGCCGATGGGCAGTGTGTGCTGCGTCAGGGGCACTGTGAGTGGCGTTTCCGGTATGCGTGGACCATAGCTCACCTTCGACACAAACAGGTAGTCGCCTGTCAGCAGCGACTTCTCCAGTGAAGAAGAGGGGATGACGTAGTTTTGAAAGAAGAACTGGTTGATGAAATAGACGGCCACCAGCGCAAAGACGATGGCATCGACCCACGACATGACAAACCTTGTGGGGCCTTCGGCATCCTTCCACCACTGCCAGTTGATTTTCTTTGAGATATAGGCATCATAGATGAAGGGCACTACGATGAGGCCCAGCCATGATTCCAGCCAATAGAGAAACAGTAACCACAAGATCATGACAATCACGAACTTGGTCCACTGCACCTTCATATTCAGTTTTTTCTTTTCTCTTTTTTCCATGCGTTAGAATTTAAACATGTCGCTGATGGTCAGCAGTCCCGTGTGTTCTTTGGTGTATTCTGCAGCCAGCACTGCTCCCAGCGCAAAACCGCGACGCGAGTGTGCATCGTGTGTGATGCTGATCATGTCGGCATCGCTGTCGTAACGAATGGTATGGATGCCAGGCACCTCGCCGCGACGGATATGGTCTATTCTGAGCAACTTAGGGTCTGTGGTGTCTTCAGCCCATGCCTCCTTGCGGTCGAGGGCTTCAACGATTTCCTCACCCAGGGTGATGGCTGTTCCGCTGGGATGGTCCAGCTTATGCACATGGTGCGTCTCTTCCAGTTCCACGTCGTACTGTGGGAACTGGTTCATAATCTTAGCCAGATATCGGTTGACGGCCGAGAAGATGGCAACGCCAATCGAGAAGTTAGAGGCCCAGAACAGCGTCTTGCCGTTCTCGCAGGCGCTTCTCACCTCGTCGCCGTGCTCTTTCATCCAACCTGTTGAGCCGCTCACCACTTTTACGCCTTTGCTCCATGCTTTTTGGTAGTTGCCAAAGGCTGCGGTGGGGTTCGTAAACTCGATGGCCACATCCGCTGATGCGAAGGCCTCACTGTCAAAGTCCTGTTGATTTTGAATGTCGATGACACTCACAATTTCATGGCCTCGGCTGATGGCTATTTCTTCAATCATTTTACCCATCTTGCCGTAGCCTATCAAAGCAATCTTCATATAATAATTTGTATTAATACGGGTGCAAAGATAAAAAAAATCTACGAATTAAGGACATAATTAAGAATTATTTATACCTTTGCACCACAAAAACTAAAAATCATCCATGGAACGACTGTTGCACTACACTTGGAAACACAAGCTGTTGCCCCTGAAAGAGCTACGAACCACCGACGGACGTCTTGTCGAGGTGATTGACGTGGGGTTGCACAACCATCATGCGGGCCCCGACTTCTTCAATGCCAAGGTGAAGATAGATGACACGCTGTGGGTCGGCAATGTGGAGATACACCAGCGTTCCAGCGATTGGTATCTGCACGGACACGATCATGATGCCCACTACAACAATGTGGTGCTGCACGTGGTGGCAGAAGCCGACCGCGAGGTGCAAACCGAGAGTGGGCTCTGGCTCCCACAGCTGGTCATCACGGTGCCCGAGTCTGTGGTCACCGGCTATCGCCAACTGCTGGCCACCGACATGTATCCCCCGTGTTATCGCATCATTCCCGACTTGAGCCGTCTCACCGTCCATTCCTGGATGGCTGCCTTACAGACCGAGCGATTAGAACAGAAGACACAGGCCATCGCCCAGCGTGTGGAGCACTGCAATGGGTCGTGGGAAGACGCCTATTTCACGACGCTGGCACGCAACTTCGGTTTCGGCATCAATGGCGAAGCTTTCGAGCAGTGGGCACAATACGTGCCGTTGAATGCCGTGGGAAAACATCGCGACGACCTCTTCCAGATTGAAGCCATCTTCATGGGGCAAGCTGGACTGCTGAGCCTTGATACTATTCCTACGCGCTACCACGAAACGGCGCTGCAGGAGGGCTATTTCGACAAGCTGAAAAACGAATACACCTATCTGGCACATAAGTTCTCGCTGACACCGATGAACCCTTCGGCATGGCGCTTCCTGCGCCTGCGTCCGCAGAACTTCCCTCATGTGCGCATCTCGCAGTTGGCCAACCTCTACTACGAGCGACGGGCAGGCCTGAGCGCCCTGCTCGAGTGTGAGTCGGTGGAACAGTTGCGACAGTTGCTGGCCACGCACGTCACACCTTACTGGGAGACGCACTACACCTTTGGGTCAGAGAGTACGAAGAGCGCCAAGCACGTGTCTGTGTCGTCTATGAATCTGCTCATCATCAATACGGCTGTGCCCATGCTCTTTGCCGTGGGCCGCCACCGTCAGAAGGAGGAGCTGTGCGACCGTGCCTTTGACATTCTGGAACAGTTGGGTGCTGAGCGCAACCACATCATCACCATGTGGAAGGAGTGCGGTCTGGAGGTGACCACCGCTGGCGAGTCGCAGGCGCTCATTCAACTCAAGAAGGAGTATTGCGACCGCAAGGACTGTCTGCGTTGTCGTATCGGCTTCGAATACCTCAAGCAGAAATAGGCAGATTAAACATTATCTGAAAGATCATTATAATAGGAAGTAAAAATGGAAACAAAAAAGATGATTCCCGGCAAGTTTCTCCTTTCAGGAGGGTTTGCAATAGGCCGTTTGCTGGTCTTGGTGACATTCCTGCTGGCCGTCACTGGCGCAGTGGCTCAGCAGTTGTATGTGGGCAGCTACAACATTCGCAACCAGAACGACGGTGATGCCCGTCAGGGCAATGGCTGGGTGCAGCGTTGTCCGGTGATTTGTGGTCAGCTGAATTTCGAGCATCCCGACATCTTCGGCACACAGGAGGTGCTGCGCTCACAGTTGGACGATATGCTGGCTCAACTGCCCGACTACGACTATATCGGTGTGGGACGCGAGGATGGAAAGAGTGGTGGCGAGCATGAGTGCATCTTCTTCGACAAGCAGCGACTGAAGGTGTTGGATCATGGCGACTTCTGGTTGTCTGAGACCCCCGAGAAGCCCGGCCTGGGATGGGATGCTGCCTGTACGCGCATCTGCACATGGGGCAAGTTCAAGGATCAGGTGAGCAAGAAGACCTTCTTCTTCTTCAACCTCCACATGGATCATGTGGGCATCGTGGCACGCCGTGAGGGCGCCAAGCTGGTGGTGAGCCGCATCCGCGACATTGCCAAGGGTGAGCCAGTCATCCTGACGGGCGACTTCAACGTGGACCAGACCAACGAGATTTACACCATCTTCACCTCCTCTGGCATCCTGAAGGACAGCTACGAACATGCCGCCTGGCGCTTTGCCGAGAACGGCACTTTCAATGCCTTCGACCCCGAGCTGAAGACCGACAGTCGCATTGACCATGTCTTTGTGTCGCCCTCATTCAGCGTCGAGCGCTATGGCGTGCTGACCAACGCCTACTGGACGCCCAACGAGGCATCGCAGACGAAGCAGAAAGGGGCGCATGCTCCTCAGGAGATAGACTTCAGCAAGTACACCAAGAGATTGCCGTCAGACCACTATCCTGTGTTTGTCAGACTGAACCGATAGTCGGGAACAACGAAAACAAGACATGAAGAGGGGACTTCCACTGCGGAAGTCCCCTCTTCATGTCTTATTTGAAAATCTTCTGTGCAAAGAGCGTCAGGTAGATGCGCCAGTTGCGCCAGATGTGTCCACCATCGTTCTCGTAGTATTCGTAGGGATACTTGTGGGCATCCAGATAGCGGCGCAGGTCGCTGTTCATCTGGAAGAGGAAATCCTCCTTGCCGATGGCTATCCAGTAGAGCTTGGGCTTCGAGGCAAAGAGTCGAGCCATCTCGCTGTCCAGCTTGTCGCCATGGTGGTTCATGCGGGCGGCAGCCGACTGCAAGCCGTAGTAGTCGAACGTCTCGGGATAGAGACGGGCTATGTTGAACGTGTGGCCGCCGCCCATCGACAGACCGGTCACGGCACGTGCCGAGCGCTTGCGGATGGTCTTGTAGTGACGGTCCACGAAGTTCACGATGTCCATGAAACTCTCTTCCATCGATGCCTTGGCGCCACGCTCGTTGAAGGCGTTGCCATCGGGCGTGTACAGTCCCTCGTGCCACCAGCCGGGTGCCGCATTGCAGGTGGGGTTGCCGTTCGGCATCACCACAATCATGGGCACGCACTTACCTTCGGCTATCAGGTTGTCCATGATCTGCGAGGTGCGCCCCAGGTCGCCCCAGGCCGTCTCGTCGCCCCCATGTCCGTGTAGCAGATACATCACGGGGAAGCGCTTCTTGCCGTCGTAGGCAGCCGGCAGATAGATGGTCATGCGGCGCTGTTGTCCCAGCGTCGGACTGTCGTACCACACGCGTGCCAAGGTTCCGTGAGGCACGTCGTTCACCTGGTAGAGATGTCCTTTGTCGCTGTCGCTCTTTGTCACAATCAGGAAGTTGCTCAGTGTCGAGATGTCGCGGTTCACATAGCTGTTGGCAGGATCCACGATGCGCTGTCCATCTACGCTGAAGCTGTAGGAGTAGAGTTCGGGGTTCAGTGTCTTAGTGGTGACGGTCCACACACCGTTCTCCTGCTTTGTCATGGGCAGTGTCTTCCAGTGAATCTCTTCGAAGTCGCCTGTCACGCTCACCTCCTGAGCCGTGGGGTCGTAGAAGTTGAATGTCACGCTGCCGTCGTTGTTCACAACGGGCGATTTCACGTTGGGGCGCATGCCCAATGCCTGTTGGGCTGTTGCAGAGACTGCCAACAGGCAGGCAACTGATAGGATAAGTAGTCGGTTCATGCTTCAATGCGTGTTAAGTTGGGATTCAAAAACAATTCAGGTCATGGGCGGTCGGCAACGGCTGTGCCCCATTTCGAGGGTCGTGGACCCATCAGGAACTCGAGGGTGCCACCCTGGCGCAGCACGTCGAAGTCCACGTAGGTCTTGGTGTATTTCTTGCCGTTGAGGCGCACACCCTGTACGTAGATGTTCTTGTCGCTCAGGTTGCGTGCCGTGATTTGCAGCGTCTTGCCGTTGCCCACGTTCACTTGGGCCTTGGCAAACAGCGGGGTGCCCATGATGAAGCGGCCACCGCTGGGCTCCACCTGATAGAGGCCGAGTGACGACAGGATGTACCAGGCCGACATCTGACCGACGTCCTCGTTGCCGCAAAGTCCGTCGGGCTCTGCATGATAGAGCTTGCGCATCACATAGCGCAGTTTGGGGGCAGCCTTCCAGGGCTGACCGGCGTAGTTGTAGAGGTAGATGATGTGGTGGCTGGGCTCGTTGCCATGGGCATACTGGCCAATGAAGCCGCTGATGTCGGGCGAGGCCTCGGGCCCCATGTCACCTTCGGTCACGAAGAACTCGTCGAGCTTCTTGATGAACTGCTTCTCGCCGCCGAAGAGGCTGATGAGTCCATGCACATCGTGGGGCACCAGCCAAGTGTACTGCCAAGCATTGCCCTCGGTATAGTCGTCGGCACGATGAATCACCTTGATGGGGTCGAACTC
The DNA here is from genome assembly GCF_022024035.1 of Prevotella sp. E13-17. Lineage (NCBI taxonomy): Bacteria > Pseudomonadati > Bacteroidota > Bacteroidia > Bacteroidales > Prevotellaceae > Prevotella > Prevotella sp. E13-17. The sequence goes on along the minus strand of NZ_CP091787.1, from coordinate 3,347,950 downwards.
CGGGCGGAACTGTCCGTTGCTGCCCAGCGCGCGCATGAACTGAATGTCGCGGTCGAAATATTTCTTGTACGAGCGACTGCGGTCGAAGAAGTAGCGGTAGTCGTCCTCGTGACCCAGCTTCTTGGCCAGACGTGCCAGTCCGTCTTCGTCCAGACAGTACTCCAGAGCCTTGGCCACGGTCTCGTTGGCAGGCTCCTTGTCATAGGGGATATAGCCATATTGCTTCAGCAGTCCCAGCGAGCGCACGTCTTGCAACTGCGAGACTTTCATGGCATTGAAGGCCTGCTCGGGATTGCGCACGAAGCCCTTCAGCGCCAGGTCTGCCAGCACGGGCACGGCCGAAGAGCCCACCATGCAGTCGGTCTCTGAGCCCCACAGGTGCCAGATGGGCAGGCGTCCTTGCTGCTCGAAGATCTTGATGAATGTCTCGGCATAGTCGGCCTGCAACTCGGGATAGATGAGCGTCATCAGGGGGTGGAAGGCACGATAGGTGTCCCAGAGCGAGAGGGTGGTGTAGTTGGTGAAGTCACCATCATACACCCGACCATCGCTGCCGCGATACTGACGATCGACATCGCAGAACTCCGAGGGAGCCACCATGAGGTGATACATCGACGTATAGAAAATCTTCTTGTCTTGAGCATTGCTGGTCTCAATGTTTACGCGGCTCAGCTCGCGCTCCCAGGCAGCATCGGCATCGCGGCGCACCTGGTCGAAGTCCCAACCGGGCAGCTCGGCCATCATGTTCTGACGTGCCTTCTCGCTGCTCACGGGCGACAGGGCCACCTTGACCAGCACAGGACGGCTGGTGTCTTTCAGGTCCACGATGCCTTCACCGGGACGAGGCTCCCACAGACGGACGGGCGCATTGAACGTGATGGTGAAGTACACCTCCTGACGTGGAGCCCAGCCGCGCGACTTGCGATAGCCCTCCAGCGTGCAGTCGTCCACCTGACGCAGGTCAGCAGCTGTCAGCTCGTCGCCGATGCCCTCGTTCAGGTCTATGCGCAGCAGACCGTTCTTGCCGCTGAACGTATAGCGGTGCATGCCCACACGCTTGGTGCTGGTCAGCTCCACATCTACGTCGCTGGTCTTCAGGCGGTAGTAGCCTGGAGCCACCGTCTCCTGGTTGTGCTTGAAGTGGATGTCGCGCTGCTGCACGTTGTTGACAGGCAGCAAAGCCAGGTCGCCCAGGTCGCCACAGCCCGTGCCGCTGAGGTGCAGGTGGGCAAAGCCCACGATGATAGAGTCGCTATAGTGATAGCCCGACGTCCAGTCCCAGCCGCGCGATTTCTCGGTGGGACCCAGTTGTACCATGCCAAAGGGCACGTTGGCACCCACGAACACGTGGCCGTGGCCGCCCGAGCCGATATAGGGATCAACAAAAGACGTCAGTCGTTGTGCCATTGCTGCAATGGACACCATGCAGGTAGATGCAAAAATTGCAGAGAATACGAATAATTTTCTCATGTCAAGGTTTTTAATCATTACTATTTAGTTTTAGATGCTACAAAGTTAAGTCTTTTGCACGAGACTACCAAAGCTTTTGAGAAAAGTTAAGAAAATAGCCGAAATGACGGGGCAAAACCACCGCTGTCAGACCGCAATACCATGACTTTCGGCATGCCATTGTTAAGCTTTGATGTGGATTCCAGGGGCTGGAAATGGCATTTCTGGGGGCTGGAATCGCACGTTCTAAGGGCTGGATTTACCATTGTCAGGGGCTGGAATCACCCTTTCTAAGGGCTGGATACAGTTCAAGAGTGCCACTATAGCATGATCAAAGTGCCACTATTGTATGGTCAGAGTGCCGCTGTTGCTCGTCGAAAGGACTGCTTTTGTCGGTTTAGAGTGCCAACAAAAAAAGATGTGATGAGCATGTGGGGCATGTTCATCACATCTTTCCAATGGAATATGTCTTGCAGACTACAAGATTTTGCAGTTCTCGATCACCACGGTACCGTTCTGAAGGGCGCCGCGACATTCGCCTGAGATGGTGACGTTCTGGCTTTTCTCCACGTTGACGTTCTTGTCGTAGCCAGAAGCGAAGATGAAGACCACCTGTGAGCCATTGTAGTGGTTGCCTCCCATCTCGATGGATGGACGGTCGTAACGGTCGGGACCAATATAGGAAATCTGGCCGGTCACTTCTATCTGTTCGTTGAAAAACACCTTGTAGGCTCTGTTCCTATCGTTCACAAATGCCGCATGAAGATCTGCCGCACTAAATTTTGTTTGGTACATGTTTAATGGTTTTTATCCTGAATATAATACAAATGGTTGCCTTATTACTTACTGCCTCGTCACCCGCTTTTTTTGTGGCGGAGGTGAAACTGCGTGCAAAGGTACGCTATTTTGGCGAACTGCCCAAGTTAACAAACGCTAATAATGTGTAACCAAACTTATTGCTTCTGAATGGTGGGCCAGCTGGCTGCTGTGTGCACATAGTAGAACTTCGTCTGGTCGGCATGCGCAGCATACCAGTCGTCCAGGCTGTTGTTCAGCTGATCGGCGAAGCTCTGCTGCTGAATGTCGTAGAGCGAGCTGGGCATCGGACAAGCGATGGTGCCGTGGTTGGTGTTGACCATGCTGAAGGCGGTGCCACCTGTCACCTCGCCAGCCTGATAGCAGCCAACGACCTTGCCCGTGTTTGTATCGACCAGTCCTGCCGTGCCCTTGGTGTCGCCTGTGTGATAGCAGGCATAGATGACGCCATGGTTGGTGCCCACCAGCGCACCACCGTTGGTCTCCACATCGTCGATGACCTTGCAACCGCCAATGCTGCCCTCGTTGGTCTCGGCCAGTGCGCCGCCCCCCGCAATGCTACCGATGGTGGTAATCTGAAGTTGTTCTACGCGTGCCCGACTGCCCAGACAGGCAAACAGCGGTGCATCATACAGGCGGTTGATGAAGCGGTCGCCCCCCAGGAATGTCCCTTCGAAGGGATGGTCGGCGGTGCCAATGCCTATCCATTTCACTGCCGACTGCGTGGAGGTGGTGTCCTCCAGGTTGGTCTTGGCAGAGCTGGACTGCATGGTGATGTCGGCATCCAGACGGATATACTTGTCTTGGAACGTCATGCCGGCCTTGACTTCCTTGGCAAACGACAGTAGCTGTGATGCCGTCGAGATGCGGTAGGGCATGGCCTTGGTTCCGTCGTTGCCATAGATGTCCCTCAGCAGTGTGCCGTCCTGATAGAGCCATGTGGCATCATAGATGGTGGCCTGTGCATCGGTATGGATGGTGACGTTGCTGTTGATGTCGAGAAACGTTGACTTCTTGCGAAGCTCGCCCAGGTCGGGCGTTGCCACGAAGTTCCAGTCGTAGTACTGCACGTCCGTGAAGATCTGTTCGTCCTTGTGGTTGAGCGAGATGTTGATGGTCGTACACATGCCTGGGTTGAAGTGTACCAGTTGACTGAAGGCGCCGGTATAGGTCTTCGTCAGTGTCTCGCTGGGGTTCATGGGGTTGGGGTAGGTCACCGTAAACGAGAAGGACAATGGCCGCTCGTTGCCGTTGATGCTGTGGTAGGTCTCGTTCTGAGGCGTGGTCAGACCGTAGAAGGTGAAGGTCTTGTTCTGTCCTGTTCCCTCGCCATCGGTCACGGGGCACCAGAGCTTAAGATTCTTGGTGGTTTGCTGCGCATCGTTGAAGTCGAGCACCTGCACCTTACTGCTGAGAATGCCCCATTTGAACTTGGCGGGCTGGTCGAGCAACACCATGTCGCTGACACTCACCTTGGTGTCAACCGCACTGGCGCTGGATGCAAAATTCTTGATGTTGACCACCACGCGCACGTTGCTCATGGCATGTGTGAAGGTGACCTTTGTTGACAGGCCGCCGGTCTCTGCCACCGTCTTTGTGTTGTGGGTCAGCAGCAGGTCTTCCTTCTTCAGTTCCTCGTTGCCGGCGGTATAGTCAATCTCTGTCTGCTGATAGCCGAGTTCACCAGAATAGGTGTTGTCGCCGCCATCCGCCCAGTAGAAGTCCTGTGAGGGCAGACTATAGCCTATGAAGGTGTGTGGCGAGGAACCGTCGGTCCAGTAGATCTTCTCTGGCAGGTTACCCTCGGTGCGCTTCCAGTTCTTCTTGTCGGTGAAGTAATAGCGGATGTCGCTGTAGGTGAAGGCGTCTAATGGTGATTGTGTTCGCTTGATACAGGTGAACACGATGCGGTCGTCGCTCACAAACTCTGTGCGTCCCACCGTTGTCGTCGGAGTGCTTGCAGCACGTCGGCTGGGCTGTTCGCCGTCTATCGTTGCCTGGATGCCCACCATCTCCATGGCATCGGCAGGCATGATGTTGTCGTCCTCATTGCTGCAAGCCGCCAAGCCCATCATGGCAACGAGGAAGAATAGCTGATATACTTTCATCATAGTTTCATTGTTACGTGATAGAGCTTGCCACCCTCGAACGTGGTCTGGCTCAGTTGCATGCTATAGCGTTTCTCGCCGTCGCGCAGCCAGAAGGTGGCTTTGTTGGTCAGCGTGCAGGGAGGAACAATCAGTCGGTAGGTCTTGCTGCCCGCATGATAGGCCGTATAGGTGGTTGTCTGCCCGATGTTGTCCAACGACTTGGTATAGGCTTTAGCCTGACTGTCGTCCACCACAGCCACACCAATCACCTTGCCATTGTCTGCCACCTCGCAGGTGTGCTTGCTCTTATAGCCATAGTTGTTGGAGTTCACCTTGCTCTGGGCGGCATAGTAGTCGCCAACGATCACCTCGCATTGGTCAATGTCGGGCATGTCTTCGAGGGTGAGCACCGCATCATCGGAGATGTTGAGGCTGGCATCGGCATCGATGTTGACCAGCAGGGCAGCCATCACATGCCTGAAGCTCAGGTGCACATTGTAGGCACCAGTCTGCTGGATGGTCTGTGCCCACATCAAGTCGCAGGCCTTATAGTCGGCAGCTTTCGTCTGGTTGGCATGAAACACGTTGCTGTACTGTTCTACACGCGTGCCGCTACCGGCAATAAAGATCTGTTCCTCGCTCCAGGTCTGTGCTGTATAGACATAGGGTGTCTGTTGCGCCTCATAGCGAGCGTAGATGTCGGGCGAAGCCGATGGACTGTAGTCGCCATTGATGTCGTAGCCATCTTTGGCGGTCAGAGTGCTCCACTTGTCGGCGTCCCATTTCAACAACCAGAAAGCATCGAAGCTATTGCCATAGGTCGTCTCGCCAAACTCAGTGTGTGCAGAGAAAGGGCAGATCACCTTCAGTTTGATCTTATCGCCATTTTCAAAGGCATCACCCGCAAAGTTAGTGCGAGTCATCGTCTCGCCCTCGAAGTTCTCAACAGCCGTTGTAATCGTCAGGGATCCCTGCAGCGCATCCTCCGCACCCTCTTCAGCCGTGCAGCCAGCCATCAAAAGCATGACTGAACACGAAGAAATGAAGAAACGAAGTCTTTTATATATTTCCATCATAACCTTCAATATCTCATAATCTAATTACACTTCTCACCTCTCACTTCTCACTTCATCAGTTGTTCTGCACCAAAGGATTCGCACTGCCATCCATGGCAGGTGCACCATTTATCAGCAGAGGATAAAGGTGAGCGTAGCCAACTTCCGATGCCTTGTATTGCATCTGACAGGGATAATCCTTGCCGAGCTTAGACGCATTGTACTTTGCGATGGCATAGTTCATCGCCTTCCATGGCGCCAATCCATAGATCTCCAGCTTCATGTTGGCATTCAGCTTACTGTAGTCTTCGCTAGAACCAAGCAGGTAGTCGTTCTTAGCCTTTAGGATGTGCGACTTGCCGCCGCGTATGTATTGCTGAGGCATGTAGGCATCGGCCGTGCTGCCCACCGCATTGGTATTGGGCGATTTCTCAGTGTCATAGTAGTTGCACATGAACGTCCCCCACGTCAGGTTGCTCTTCGACTGAGGCGCAAAGAAGTTTGACTTGGCTCCAGCGCCATAGCTACCCAACAAAGCACCAGTGCCTGACGGGATGCCGGCAGCAGCCTCCATGCAACCCAGCATGGTGAGGTCGCTGGCCGAGCCTACCAGTGCTCCGCTGGCGTTGCCCACGTGGATGCAGCCCACCACCGAGCTGGCACCACTCAGACTGGTGGCGATGGCGTTGCCCATGCTGGGGCATAGCATCGAGATGCCTGCAATATAGCAGCCCCAGCCCGTGGTGCCACTTGCCACAGCACTGTTGAGCAGACTGGTGGCATGCGTGCTCTCAATCTTCAGATTGCTGATGGCACCATCCATCACGTGGTCAAAGAGATAGCCATGCTGCATATATAAGTTGCTGAGCGTATGACCATGTCCGAGGAAGTTGCCGCGGAAAGGCTTTTGACTGTCTTCACCGATGCTGGGCAGTAGCCAGTCGAAGAAGTCGAGGTCTTGTGTCAGGTTCACCTTATAACGGTTGCCAAAGTCTGTGTCATAGAAATCCATGGGTCCCTTCACATAGTCTTCAATCACATGCGCTACCTGCGTAGAAACCGTCGGATAGAAGTGAGGGTAGAAGACATAGCCCTCTGCCTCGGCTTCCTCTTTGGTGTATTGCTTGGGTTGTCCGTTCTCGTCGGTCTCGCTGTCAGAGATCCACCAGTAGGTGTCGAAGCCGTCGGCGTCTGTTCCACGCACCTCGCCGCGGGTCAGTCCCGTCATCTTGCGGGCAGCAGTACCGTTGACGAGCCTGATAAAGGTGATGAACTGCGTTTGGTTGGCAATGCTGAACTCAGGCAGGAAGTCACCACCGGAAAGAGCCTCTTTGGCTGCCTTGACATAGGCACTGGTCCACCAGCTGAAGTCGAGGTTGTCTTGCGCCACAGCCTCGTTAGCAGCTTGGTCTGTACCCAGGTCCTGCTCGTCCCACGAGAAGGCATCGGCAGGCGTAATGGTCAGCTTGTCGTAGTGATAGCCTACGCTGAACAGGTAGCTATAGCCTGCCTTTAGCGTCAGACCGTTGGCAAAGATGGCTTCTCCCTTGCTATTCTTAATGTCGCTGAGGGCAAAGATGTGGTAGTTGCTCTCGCTGCCCGTATGCCCCGTTGTGGTCGGGCGGTCGCCATCGTTCACATCGTAGAGCCACACCTTGAAACGGGTGCAGGCAGGCAATACCAGCTCCTGGCCGGCATTGGTGCTGCTCATGTCCATGGGGATGGACATCATATACAAGCGACCGTCGTTGCCATTGAACACGGGGTGCTGCACCTCGTCGGCAATCGCTTCGGCACTCTTGGTGCCAATCTTCACGATACCGTCGGCCTCGGTGTATTTCTCTAAGTTCTTGAAGTCGGTCGTGGTGCCGTTGTAGAGTGCCTGAGTCATGGTGGTCAACAGGAAAGTCTGGTCGTCAACACCGGCAGGCATGCACATTTTGTTATAGACAGCCATGACCTGAGCCAGCTCTGCTTGAGCCTGTTCGTCGGTCTTGCTGCTTTCTGCCTCGTCATGGGCCTGTGTGTCGGCATTGTCCTGACGCTTATAGTCCTGCCAGTCTGTGCAGATAGTGGCACTGCCAAACTCATTGCCGGCTTTGCAAGTCAGACCGATGCGACAGGTGACATGGCGCATGGTGAGCGGGATGCTCTTGGTGGGACCCGACACGGTGACCCAGTCAGAGATGGTATAGTCGGGATAGTAACTGCCCTTGGTACCGGCATTCAGTGCACCAGCCAGATTGCTGCGCCCCCAAGCACGGAAACGGACAATCTTTCCGTTTTCCCAAGTCAGCGAGTCGCCTGCACTCTGGACGGCAGTGCTTCCGAGGGCATCGGACTTCAGCTTGCCTGCCATGGGAAGCCAGTCGGCATCGAGCGAAACAGATGTGCCTGCGGCATAGTTCACTTTCTGATAGTAGGTGCGGAAGATTTCGCCGTCGGAAAGAAAGGATGAGCCAGTGGCGTCGGCATACTGACGGAAGATGCGCATCTGGTCGCCCTCGTTGAATGAGCCGTCGTGTCGGTAGGTGGTTCGCGTGACAAAGGGGTCGGCCATCGATGTGCTGAAGTTGACAGCATGGCCTATCATTGACTGTTGCTGCTCGGTGAGCAGTTGCTCATCGTCATCGGCACAGGCAGCCACCAGAAATGCTGCCAGTAGATATATGATATGGTTGATCTTCATCGCTTAATAGGTTGGAATGGTGGCGGGATGGTAGGTCACAGTGCCCGTCAGGTCTTTACAATTGTTGACATAGCCCGTTACGACGGCATCCTGCTTCAACAGACGGCCACCGGCAATGATGGTGTTGACTACTTCGGAGCGCCAGCCTGCGGTGGGAACCCAGGTATGGCCTTCCAGATGGACGTTGGCCTCCCAGGCAGCGTTCTTGTCGGTCTCCTGGGCGGTGGTGTAGGTGCCATTCAGGCCAGTCAACAGGTAGTCGCCTTCGATGGTGATGGTGTGGTCCATGCCGTCGAGATGACCGGTAAACACAAAGTCTGTCGGGATGGCTGAGGCTGGGATGGTAATGTCGTGGCTCAGAATGAAGTAGTCGCCATGGTGCAGGCCGCCCTCGCAGGCTTGGAAGAACATCTCTATCCATTTCTCGTCAGAGACATACTGCGCTTCAGGATCTTCGCTGTCGGCATCATACAGGTGACCGTCGGTGACGCCTGTGTTCAACGTGCTGTTGGTATAGGCTCGCTGCCAACTGGAGCCAGCCACCGACAGATTGTTGCCGTTCTGGTTGTTCACGCCATAGTAGTGGTCATCATAGCTGCTTTCCTTCCACAGGCGCGAGCCTGCGCTGTTATAGTCGATGCGCTCGGGACTGACTCGCAAATAGACCACCGTCTCGTCGTTGGCATTCAGATCGAAGGAAAAGGACTTCTCGTATTCCAGGTCGTTGTCCAACGTGAGTTCAAAGTCGATGTTGTTGGACTCTGCCGCCGTGGGGTTTGCTTCATCATACATGACATTGGAGCCCTCGGTACGCATGGTATAGGTGGGGCGCACGATGAGGTCGTAGTAAGGACACTTGCCATAGTTTGTAGCGGTGTACTTACTGCCGGTGCGGTTAGCCGTATAGTCGGCATGGGCCTCGGCCCATCCTTCATCGGTCGGGAAGACCAGTTCGCCGGTTGATTTGTTCTTATAGAGAATCACCTCTTCTTCACCCATGAAGTGGGGGATGGCTTTGCGTTCAGTCTTCCACACGGGCTGCCCCTGTGCGTTGACGTAATCCAATGTCTTCACGTTGCAGAAGCGCAATTTGGTATTCTCTACGTTTTCGTTGTTCTGAATATTCTCGGTGTCATAGCCCTTCAGCGTGGCACCCATACCGGGTTCTATCAGCACATAAGCCTCTACACGCGCCAGACGGTGCTGCAGCGGAATGGTGATGCGACCCACAGTGGCAGAGATGTCGGCCATCGGTGGCACGGCGGTGTAGTGCGACAGGTCTTCATGGGTTTGGGTGCCCTGTTGGTCCTTCAGTCCCTCGGGGACATAGACACCCTGGAAGGTGTGAACGCCGTTGTTCAGCCATTTGGCGGGGATGGCTGTCAGCTCCTGGTCGGTGTTATAGGCATTCAGACTATATACGGTGAAACCGCCATCCGACTTCAGGATGTTTCCTTCGCCGTCGGTCAGCAACTTCAGTTGCGCTTTCTGCTGGGCTGTCTGGGTGAGATAGGTTATGTCCATGCCTTGTTTCAGCATGGCTGCCAACCAATCCTCTTGTTCTGCCGGAACAGATGTGGCAGCACGTGTCACCACTGCGGTTGTCATCATTCCCTCGGTGCTGACGCCACCCACGTGGATGATGTTGCTGTCATCGACGGTGGCAAGGTCTTCGTCTTGCGTACAAGCCGACAACATGGCGAGAGCCATCAATATATATATGTAGGTTGCTTTCATTCTCAATTCTTCATTCTTCATTCTTCATTCTCCTCCGTAGGAGTCAACGCATTGCGCTTGCCGATGGCAGCCTCGATGCTGTAGCCTGTGTAGGTGCCTACGCCATTACAGTCGGACGACCACCAGTTGCCTTGACAGTCTTTGGTGGCCAGCACGGTTGCCTGCAGGGCATTGCCGAGGATTCCACCGTGGTGGGAGTCCTTAGCCATCGTCGCAAAGCTGGTGCAGTCGGTGAGGGTGAGCGCGGGCGTTTCATTAGAGCCTTCCTTGAGTTCGATGCCACCGACGATGCCACCATAATAGATAATGGTCGAGGTGGTACCTGCGAAGGTGCTGCCAGAGTGCAGGATGCACTGGGTGATGGTGCCCTGAGACACGGTTGACACCAGTCCGCCGGCAAACTTACGCCCCTGTGTGATGTCGGTTTCCACATCGGCAAAGAGGTTCACCTTTGTCTCACAGTTGTTGATGGTGGCTCCACCCCAAAGCCATACGACCATGCCGGCAGGGTTGGAGGCTTGTATCTTGGTGCCATCGGCCATCTTGACCTTCACGTGTTCGATGGTTGCGCTCTCGCCGTGAAGCTCAAAGGCTAAGGGGGCAATGGCATCGAGAGCATTGTCTTTGTCAGGCACGGTAGCCAGACTCTTTGATACGAAGACGGTCAGGTCGTGTACTTGTCCGGTGATGGCATTGAAAATCATGGCTTCTGTGGAGATCTGCTTATTGTTGCCATCCAGTTCGTAGGTCACATTACCTGTGGTCTCTGTCACGGTGAAGTCCTGTGCCAAACGATAGCGCTTGCCTACGCTGTTATAGGCATATTTGGTCGATTCCTTCAGTTCGTCGCCACTGTCGATGATGCCGTCATAGCGGTTGCCAGCGGTGTTCTCTAAGCCAAGGTCTTCGTCAGTGGTAGGCCATGCGTTGTTTGCGGCCGTGAAGCTGTGATCGGCATCCTTCGCACCAACGATATTCTTATGGGTCTGCTTGTCTTGCAACAGTGTGATGCCATATTCAAAGGTGTTGTTGGTGATGTTGCCGCTGGCCAGACCTACGATACCACCGCCATAAGAGCCACCGCTCACGCGGTTGGTCACCATGCATGCGTCGATGATGGCTACCTGTCGGTCGGTCGATGTTGATGTGGCTGCAATGCCACCGACATACTCTGCGGTGGTGCCCGTCACCCTCAGGGATGAACGGCAACGGGAGATGGTGCCTGTGTTTTGGACCACAGCACCAGCCACGGTGGCATAGACGTCGCTACCATTCTTCGTAGTCACCTTGACATCTTCAATGGTTCCACCGTTGGTCGTGGCAATCGCAGCATCAACGACAGCACCTATCTGGATCGTTCCATTCAGCAGACTCGCTGCATCGTTCATCTCGTTCAGGAAACGGTAGTTGCTCAACAATGTGCAACCGCCCAGGTTCAGTGTGCAACGCAGGTCGTAGGCTGTTGACCAGTCTTCCAGATTGATATCGTTGGTGACAAGGGCAATGTTGCCAGGCTTGTTCTGCGACTCGCTGCTGAGGAAGTCGATCAGTTCCTGACGGTTCTCAATCATGATCGGGTCGCCAGCATTACCATAGTCATCGCAGATGGTGTTGGTGACATCTTCGGTCCAGTCTTCGATATAAGCTGTCATCATCACCTTGCGACTGTTACGGCTCAGCGTTACAGTGATGATGAGGTGTTTGCCTGCCTCCAGTTTATAGCTGTCTTTATTGTTCTCAAAATCGGAATCATTACCGGCATAGAACGAATAGTGCTGACCGGAAAGCGATATCTTGGTGATCAGGTCGGTAGCCGGCTGTTCGCTGTAGTCGTGGGGCTCAACAATAGCATCATAGCGTGTGGTGCTGACATGTGCCTCGGCAGCCCCGTTCTTGTCTTCATCATAGTCGATAAACTCTTCTCCTGCCAGTGGCGTAATCTCTAAGACATCGGTATCGTAAGAGAAGATCTTTGCGCTGAGGTCATTTTCGGCATTGTTGAAGTTTAGCGCCTTTCTGCTCACGCCTTCATCGGCTTTCAGGATGATGGTGATCAGTGAGCGCTGATGCTGCAGATAGAGTGGTATCTTCTTGTAGTCATCATCATCTTTCATTAATTTCACTTCGCTGTTGAGCTTTCGCCACTCCTTGGCGCTGTGATAGTTAAGGGCATCCAGTTGATCAATGGGGGTGCCACTGTCTTCATCGCCCTCCCATTTCTGAATGTAGCCAAAGCCCTCCAGACGATCCTGCGCCAGCCATTCTTCCTTCTTCGACTGGTTGTCTGACAGTGTTTCCGTGCCAGCCGTTGCTTTAAAGCCATAAGCCTCCGTCGTGCTGGGCCAATATAAGGGCGTTTCGCTTTTCTTCGTGGTCAGTGTTCCGATGGCATCGTTGGCGACAGGCTGATAGATGCTGGTGCCAATGAGGGTGCCATCTGCTGCATACATGCCAATAGTAAACTCGTAGGCTTCGTTCACGGGCTGATAGGCACCCATGGCCGTCTCGTAGTCGGACTTCGCAGAACGGGTCGTGGTGGTATTTGGTATGGCGGTGGTAAACAGCACTTCCTCTTGCCCGGCTGAACTGTCAGAGAAGATGTCGTCTAACCACTCACTGCAACTTGTCAGCGAGATGACAAGACTTGCCATGAGAAGCATGTGTGACAGGCTATATAGGCGGTTGATATTCATATGTCTCTTAATCGTTGTTTTGGATGGTAGCATCTGCATCATAGATGCTCTTGTCTGTTTCCCACTCGGCAATCTCGGCATTGATTTGTGCAATCAGGCTTCGACGCAACTCCATATTATAGATGTATTTCTTGCCGCTCTCCAAATTCTTATGATTGGCATCCAGACCTTTGAAGGTGGCAACGTGCAGGATGGCATCGTCGTCTGACGATTCTTTCCATGTGATACGGATGCCTTCCAGGGTGCCAAATGCAATAGCTTCGAATGATTTCAGGTAGCCGGCTGCTGTCGTTGAACGTTGGAACATGTTGAAAGAAGAACCAAAGGGGTTGTCTTTTTTGGTGGCAGCATATTTCGCATCGTCAATCACGATGGGTGCAGATGTCGTGGCAGGGACAGTGCCGTCTGGCTCTATGCAGTAGGCTACGTAGCCCGTCTCGGCCACACCCAGCAGTTCTACGCTCATAATCTGTGTGGGATCGATGGTGACAGAGGCGTCTTGTGAGTTCTTCAGGTTGACTTGTATCTGTGAGAACTGATGTTTGAAGAACAGTTTTACGCGGTTGGCTTCGGGCGTAGCACCTGATGGCTGTGCTGTCTCTACAGCCTGAATGGGATCGGGCTGCTGTGTCATGGCGGTCTTGTTGCCGCGGGTAAGGTCGTAGGCCATCATATACTGACCTTTGTATTGTGTTGTCACATCGGGAAACAGCTTCAGTGTTCCCGTCAGTCCGTTGTCTGAGTTCAGTTGGTGATTGTCTGTAAGTGCCAGGAAGACATGATTCAGTCGGTTCTGCCAATAGAAGCATTTGGCTGCCTCATCGAAGCCATAGCTGTCTGTCTTGACAGCGTCTTGGTAGGCGCTGTTCCAATAGACGGCGTTGCCGACAGTGTTGTTAATCTTCATCCATGTCGTTGTCATGTTGACATCTTCCATCAGCTCTTTTGTCTCAGAGTAGAACTCCGTGTCGTTGTCGTCGTTGGCACCTGCATGGAAGAACATCGAACACACAAAGCGGCTATCCTTCGGCATAAAGGAAGCCGAAGCGGCCGCACGTGTTACATCAGCGTCCGTGCTGCCGACAGAGAAAAGTACAGGCATCTGTTCCTTCTGCTGTTGTCTGCTATCGTCAATGTCGATGTCAGCCTCAGTACAAGCTCCCATCAGCAGAGCCACGAATATATATAGTTTAAACCAATTCTTCACCTTATATTAATTATTCACTTCTCACTTGGAAAGACTAATCACGCTTCTCCCTTCTCCCTTCTCCTTTCTCACCTCTCACTTCTCAGTCCCAATCCAGAGTGGCGTGTCCACTGCCAGTCATCTCGCTCCAGTCTTGAATCAGAGCGCGGAACTTGATTTCTTCTTTTTTCAGCGTGATGGAATAGGTGTACTGATGACCGCCTTGCCAGTTGCCGACAACCTGTTGTGCGTCATCCTCACAACGGTTCATCTGCAGCGAGTAGGTGGTTCCATCCTGTAGGGTGATGACCAGTCTTGAAGCATCCGTGATGTCTTGAGGGACCATGATGGTTGCACCATCCACGAGAATGTCTGTCTGATGACTACCTGCAGTGACCACCCCTGTTGTCAGGTTGACCGTACCCTCGTCTTTCAAGTTTGTTATTGTCACCTTTGCATCTGTCAGGTCAACGGCAGAAGCATCGCTGCTGGTCGTCAGTGTTACTGCCACATTGCTCATGGCATGCTTGAAAATCAGAGGCACGCTACCCGTGCGGGGATTGATGGCATCGCCTTCGTCATATTGATGGATGGTGGTGCCGTCAGCCTCTGTTCCTTGGTGGGCTGCGGTGGTTGCCCAAAGCAAGTCGGTGCCTTGATTCGCATGGGTGGTGGCGACGGCATCCAGTGTGTTACTGCTGGTCTTCTGGGCCAAGGCGCGGAAGTAGTAGTTGGTAGAGCCGTTGGCCCAGTAGATAGCCGGCGTGTTGACAAACTTGCCATCGTTGTAGGTTGCCGTGGTGGCAATCGAACCAAAGTCGGTATTGTCGATAGAACGCCATAGTGAGAACGAGTCGCCGCTCTTCAGGCTGGCGGCATTGGTCTTGTCAATGCTCTTCACGTCTGCCGTGAAGTTGATTTGACCGACAGCCGAAGCACTTACGTCAGTCCAGTCGGCCAGCGTTGCCACCAGGCTGATGGCTTGCTTGTTCAGTGTCACGGTGAGTTTATAGTTGACACCGCTCATGCTCAAGTCATGATCAATGCCAGTAGCCCAGCCTGCCAGCATATCTTGGTTGATGTTGATCTGGTAGTCATTACCATCTGCATCTTGAATCGTCGCCAACGCTTGTCCTTGGCTGAGGTCAGCCTTTGGCACTACAATGGCTTCGTAGGTACGAAGTGGTTTCCCCTCTGCCGTTGTTGATGTTGCATGAGCATACATCTTCACTGTTGTCGTTCCTTCGGTGACAACAGAAGATGTCGGCGCCGTGAAGGTACCTTTCTGGTTCATGCGGTTCAGTGTTACCGTGGTGGCATCCAGCGCGTCGGTCTGAAAGCCTTCGTCGGCTATCACGACGATGGTGAACTTACTCATGGCGTGTGTAAACGGAATCGTCAACGTGCCACGAGCATCTTTGACATGGTCATAGGTAATCATACTCTGACGGTCGGACCATAACAGGTCGTTGGCTTTCACAGTGCCCTCAGCGGTTTGGTCAGCGGCAGTGGTCCAGTCAAGAACACCGTTTGTCTCGTCAAGTGGTATTGAGGGGGTGCCGCCATTATAGCAATAGCCATAGAACGACTGCAGGCCATGACCGGGAGTACGTAGGTCCTTTGCCCCGTCGGCAGTCGATTCGCTGAAGTCATCCCAATACAATTTCTCGGTGGGCTCGTTGTTGATGATGGTCACCAACTTGCTCTGCACAGGGTCTGTTTCGCCGTCGATGATATGGCGCACATAGCACAGCAACTCGTCGGTAGCTTCAAACTGATTGCCCACGGCACGTGTCACTTGGCGGTTGCCCGATAACGAGGTCTCGAACGTCAGGGGCAAACGCTCCTGTGTCTGCGAAGCATCATCGTCGTTGGTGCATCCTGCCATGGTCAGTGCTGATAGTGCGAGTATGATTGATTTCTTGATAGTCATTTATTAATAGCTTATATGATTAGAACCATACATTCTCTTCTGCTTCCACGGTCTGCCAGTCCGTCAGCGATGCCGTTGCCGACACCTCTGTCTTTGTGATCTTCAGGTCGTAAACATAGTGGGTGCCAGCCTTCCAGGCGTCCGTAGGAGCGGCTGCATCTGAAGAGCCAGCCACCTTGACCTTGATGGGAGCCACCTCGGCATAATAGACATCTTTCTTGGTCTTTGTGGCATCGCTATAGACCGTAATCTTGAACTTCACCTTTCCTTTTGCAGCGTTCTCCAGCAGTTGTGGCACGATGATGGCGTGATAGTGTTTGCTGTCGATGCTGTAGAGGCTTTCCTCATCTGCATACTTTGTAACCACGGCAGAGCGGTCGCTCAACAGGATATGTCCTTCGGTGCCGATGTTCACCAGTTCTACCTCGGCATTGGTCAGGTCCACATAGTTGTCGTCGCTGACATCGCTCGATTTCAGCATCACCTCCACCTGACTCATCATATAACGGAAGTTCAGGTTAATAGCAGCCTTGCGGGCGCAGATGCCTTCTTGGTCCATCATGACATTGGCATGGTCGGGGTTTCCGCATGGTGTGTTCTCTGCAATCTCTGGCATGCCCATCACGAAATTGCTGGGGAATGTCGTTGCATCGTAGGCACCATTGGCCACCTCCACATACTGGTGTTGGTCGGTGGCATCCTCTTTGACCACAGTGTTTGTGGGATAGATACCACGGAAATGCAGGTGCTGGTAGTGGTGAACCCAATACAGCGTATGAGCGAACACCACTTCGCCGGCTGTGTTCACCGTCGGTGTGGCCACATTGGTATAGTCCTTGGCAATGTCGTGGTCGTTCAGCCAAAGGTCGAAACCGTTGAAACCAGCGGGAAGTTCATCATGACTGTCGCTGCCCACCTTGGTGGTCATGTTGATTTCAGGATGCACCTCTTCAGAATCGACATCCACCCACTTCGTTACCGAAGCCGTCAGCGTGATGCCTGTCTTCTTGATGGTGATATTGATGATGTAGTTATAGCCAGCCAACGTCTTGTAGTCCGTATGTCCACCAATGTTGTCGATGGCATCGTGTATCTCTTTCGCTCTGATATAGTAGATGTTGTCGTCGGCATTTACGATGGCAATCACGGCATCATTATCTGCGCCCAGCTGAGTGTCCGGATAGACCACGGCCTGCTTAATCACAGTGACGTCGGCATCCGTGGTGCTGGTTGTTCCAGCAATAACCGTTGCCTTCGAACCGTCGCTTAAAGCGCTGGCATTCGTAATGCTCACCGTTCCTTTAGTCAGCGCATAGTCGTTGGAAGCATCGCTGATGCCAGCCAGGGTGGTGGCATTGGTCAGCGTCACCGTGGGGTCTTTCTCAAACTTATAGCTGGTTTTGCCGACTGTTCCTTTCGTAAAGCCGTCGGCAGCAGTCAGGTTGATGGTGATCTTGCTCAGCGGATGTTGGAAGATCATCTTCTTCGCCTCGTCATCGTCGCGCTCTTGAAATTGATAGGCAGTGAGGTTGTTAGACACGATGATGTCGCCGCTCAGCACGTCCTCGCCATCGGTCACCACATCCCAGGGCAGGCTTTCCCACTGGCTGTCGTTTGCAATGGTGGGGGCGGTATCTTTGCCATCAACAGCTACGCCCAGCACATTCAGCCCTTGGTCTGTGTTAGTCTTATTGTCAGGATCGCCCGTTCCATAGTCGTCCCAATAGAGCATCTCGCCCTCTGTGAACGACAGGGCGTTGATGGCCGAGCCGCTCTCTGCAGCGATGGTCGTGCAGGTGGTCTTTTGGCTGATGGCTTCGGGGGTCTTGCCCTTCCATCGGCCGTCCACCTTCAGTCGCACCTGCGTACCAGCCTTCATGGCATAGTACGACGGTGTCGTTCCTCCGGCACGAGTCATGGCATGTCTTGCGGGTGTGGCTTCAACGCCCACGCTGAGGTCAATAGCGCCGTCGGCATAGCGGTTGAGTGAAGTATCCACATCCTCGTTGGTACAGGCAGCGACTGCCAGTACCAACGAGGTCATGCATGCATATATGATTTTCTTTCCTGCCATGACAGAGAATTAGTCCTCCAGAGAAATATCCTTGTTATCAGCAGTTACGTCAACCCATTTTTCCACGGTGCAAGTCACATTGCTGATACCTGCCTTCGTCAGTGTGAAGGTGTAGGTATAGCTGTGGTTTGGATACCAGAAAGCAACCTTATCGTCTTTAGACTGGTTCTGGCTGCCGCCGTTAGCTGTTGCGATGATATCGCTCAGCGACTTAACCACGTAGTACTGGTTGTTGTCTGGTGTCTTGATGGTGATGCCAACATAGAGGTTGTCGCCGGTAGCACGTGTCAGCGCTTGAGGAACAACAGCAAATGTGAAGGCACCAGTCTTCTTATAGGTAGTATCAGACTCGTCAATACCAGCAGTTGGAGCGGTGAAGGCAGCACTTGCCGTCAGGTTGCCAGTAGGCGTTACCAGGCCGTTGCCCATCTTCACCTGACCGTTAGCATAGAAATAGGTGAGCGATACTTCGCACTGGCCTCCGTTGTCTTCAAGAGCAACAGCATTTGAAGTTTTCGTCGTACGCAGCACCACGTTGATGTTACTCATCATGTGCAGCTCTGTCATGTTGATGGTAGAGTTGGTAGCACCGATAGCAGGGCTCAGCGTGGCTGCATAACCGTCGGTGGTGCTATACTGAATAGGACTGGTTGTGCTGGTGAGGAAGGGAGCACCCCAGTGATAATCGTGAGTTGTCTGAGCACCAGAGGTCACCTCGAAGTAGTCATCAACAGTATCATCAGCAGTCCCCTTAATCTCAGTCCCCTTGTTGACGGTACGGAAGTGATAGAATGACTTGTTGTTCTCGAAGAACCAGTCTGTTGTCCATACAGCACCACTCTGAGTGAGGCCAGCCTTGTCTGTATAGTCGCCCATCCAGTTCTTGGCTGTGCTGGTGCCAGTGTTAATCTGTGCAGACTCGTCGTTCAAGCGATAGAGGTCGAAGTTGTCAGCAGGAGTACCATTATCGTTTTTAAAGAGGCTCAGTTCGATGTGCGAGTTGTCCATGTCCTTATTGGCAGCCGTCACATCAGTCCAAGGCTCCAGAGTTGCCGTCACATTGATAATCTTACTTTTACCCACAGTGATGGTAAACACATAGTTCTTGCCCTGAGCCATTGTGAGCGAAGTCTCGGAAGTGCCCTGTCCCATGTTCAGTGCATCGAGCATCATATCCTGAGTGATGAAATACTTGTTGTCATCAATAATAAATTCCAGCACGTTGACGTCGCTACCCTCATTGAAAGTGTAGCCAGGCAACATCTGAGCCTGCAGAGTGTAAACGGCATTCGCTGCGAGTTCTGTCGTGGCCATCTTCTCGATGTCTCCAGAAGTAACGGCAGACCATGAACCATTCTCAATGTCCAGTTGACCTTGTGTCGGTACATTCAGGATCTTAACATTGGTGCCTGAGGCAAAGATAAAAGGAGCAGAAGTATAACCCTCACCTTTCTTCAGGTTGACGGTGATGCGGCTCAGGGCGTGGTTGAACTTCAGGTTACCCTGGTCGAACTTACCAGGACCGTCCTGCATGTTGGTGTCCTTCAGACGGAACTGCAGACAACCGTCTTTTACTACATCATATTCACTGCTTGTGTAGTTATAAGCCTTAGCGCCCCCCAAACCTGTTGCACTGATATTATTACTATAGGTCAGGTCCTCATTGGCAATCACATCAGCAACGCTCTGGTCTGCAGAAACAGTCCATTCGATAGCTTCAGAAAGAGCACCTGCACTCCAAGTGTTGTTGCCATCAAGCAGGTTCACCAGCGTCTTGCCGTTGTTCTTGGGGTTCGTGTTCTCGGGGACTGCTACCGCAAACACAGAGAGATTGGCAGCGCGACCATAAGCGTCATCCCAGTAGCGGATATTCTCGTCGCTGGGCGCTTCAATTTTTGAGTAAGAGTCCACACTACCGGTTGCATCCTTTTCTGCTGTGGCCCAAGTGCGTGTTTCGCGAATATTGCTGTCATCTTTCTTACTGCGGATGTGCATAGCAATCATCGTGTTGCCGGCAAAGCCAGCACGTGTCACGGCTGCGTTGTCTTCGCCTACGAATGAGATAGCGGTTTTGTTACTTGGGTCGATGACAGATGCATCGTCCTCCAAACTGTTTGAACATGCTGAGGCTACCAGTGCAGTAGCGGCTACCAGCGGGAAAAAGAGATTTTTCATTTTGGCTATTATTTTTTTCTTGTTATAATTCTGTGATTGATCTATTGCTCGAGGTTGGTCTCGATGTTGCCATAGACATTCGTCCAGGGCGTCAGCTCTGCGCTGAAGTCGATGGTCAGCGGATAGAACTCGCTCACTTTCAGAACGTACGTATATATGTTGTTCGCCTCCCAGTCGAAGGCGTCGATATTCTTCTTGTCATCTTTGATGTCGATGTCGGTGTAGTGAATGGTCTTGCTCGCTTTGTCGTAGGCGATGTGACCATCGGCACTGGTGAAGTCGCTCTTGTAGTCCAAGCCATAGACGTCAAACGAGATGGTCATCTTCACTCCCGTTTGTGGTATTTGCAGCATGCCGTCCTTGCATTCGCAGTAGTAGGCGTGCTCGCGGTCGATGGCCTTGTTTAGGTCGCCCTGCTTGTTGTCGTTGGTCTGCAGCAGCAGTCTTTCGTTGTCGTTGGCGGCCTTCGTTGTGGTGGTGAAGGTGCCGTGCAGCATGTCGCTGTTGGCGAGGTCGGCGGTGTAGCCGTAGCCCTTGGTGATGAAGTTGTCGGAAACAACTTTCACCTTTATATTATATAAGTAGAAGTTGGCAGGTGTCTCCTTGCCGTAGTTGTTGTAGATGGCAAAGCGCACCTTCGACGTCAGGTGGTGGAAAGGCAGCGCCACGTAGCGGTCGTACTTGGTGGTAGCGCCATTCTCTGTGCGGTCTTTGCTGATAAACGTGCTGCCGTTCAGCAGGTCCACGTCTTTGGTGTTAGAGCCATCGTTGCAAGCCACCTGTGCCGGCATGTAAGGCTCGGCACCTGTAGTCAGCACACCATTGTTGCAGGTCTGATAGACGTATGCGGTGGTGGCGGGTATCTCCAACGTGCTGGCATCCAGTGTGAAGTTGGCAATGTCGTCCTGAGCAGGACAGGGGCTGATGGCATAGAAGCGGTAGGGGAAAGCCGAGGCATCCCAATAGCGCTCAATCTGTGTTTTGTAGTAGCCTTCGGTCTTAGAGCCAACATAGTCCCATTTCGACAGGTTGGCCCATGCGTCGGTCTTGTACTTCACCTCATACCGATCCATGATGAGCGATTGCTTGGCGGTGGCAAAGCCTTTCCAGCTGCTCACCAAGAAGCCCTGTGTCAGGTAGTTGCTGGCAGCCGCACGTCGTGCCGGTGCTTTCATCACCGGAGCACTCATCACTGCCTGACTGAACTGCATGGGCACGCGTCCGTCGTCTGCATCCTCATCCAGAAAAGTAGAGTCAGAAGAACAAGCGGTGAGGCTGGCGCACAACAGGAGTGCGCCAGTCCACCAGCTTAGTGTTTTGTTTATCTTATGATTAGAAATTGCTATCATTAGATTTTGCTGTGTAATCCTCAACAGTAGCACCGTCGAATACGATAGGATATACGGTAGGAGTAGCAGGTACATCGGGGTTGGTGATATCAATAGTGGTATCATCAGGATTGGTTGTACCCTTAGAATCCTTAGTAATCTTGAAAGTATAGGTGTACTTGGTGTTAGGCTGCCAAGCAGCGATGAAGTCTGAACCATTCTTGGCAGGCACATAGACACGGGCGTTGTGAACAGTGATCTCCTCGCCATTGTCCTCAGCAATCAGCTTGTATGACACGTGGAAGGTGAAACCAACCTCGCTGGTAGTGGGCTGAGCTACGGGATAATAAATGGTAGAAGACTTAGCATAGTTCTGTGTGTTGCCGGTTGCTACTGCTTCGGGAATCACATTGTAGTTTGTGCTAAGCTTTGAGGTGAATGAAGTCAGTCCGTCTTCAGTTCCGGCTGGAATCACGAACTTCAGGTTGTCCTGAGTCTTTGAAGCGGTGCTGTGGTCAACGTTGGCAGTGGGATTGCCAACAGTGCTGAAGTCGATGGTTGCACCACAGGTGGTGTAATAGTCAGCCTTGGTGTAGGTCGTGCCATCTGTGGTTGCAGGAGTTGCCTGAATGCCGGTGTTAGGGTCGGTCACATCGATGATCTCCACTCTGTAGCCGCGAACATCCTCGTAGAAACGCAGGTTTACTTGTGCGCCCAGGTGCTTGAAGTTCAGCTTCACGTCCTTCAGGTCTGCATTGGTGGCCTGAGTGCCAGCATACATGAACTCCTGCAGTGAGGGATTATCGTAGCCAGCCTTCTGAGCACCGTTTGCTACAGTGATTTTCTTAGTGCTCTCATCGAAGCTAACGCCTGTAGCACGATATGGAGCGTATGCGTAGAAGTTGGTGTTGGTGTATTTCAGGTCCCAGTAGCGCAGGTACTGGTTGGCATTGGCCGACATGTAGTCAGTCTGAGTAGCAAGGTAACCCTTCGTGTTGTCTGTGTTTGTGTATTCGGCAGTACCCAGATACTCATAGAACCAAGGTGACTTGTGGTCAGCGTCTGTGCCAATGGTACTTGCCCATGTGGTGGCGTTTGCGTTGCTGTAACCCTTACCTGCACCATCTGAGTAACCTACCAGATAGTTGTCCATCACCAGTTGAGTGCTCAGGCCTGTGCCATACTTGTAAGCCCACACGCCGAAGTTGTAGTGGCCAAGGTCCTCCAGGTTCTGTGCAGCACGAGTCATGTTCTTCTTCTCCACGCTGAAAGCGATGGGGGCTTCGTTTTCGGCAGCTGATCGGTCAACCAGATCATCGCTGCTGCAGCTTGCAAGTGCAACAGCGGCTACTGCCAGGAATGCTAATTTTTTCATTTTAATGGTTTTAATTAATAAAAAAGTGAATAATCTTAGTTCTTTCTATATTTCCCTCCTTTTGGAGGGGTTAGGGGAGGCTTTTAGGGGAGGCTCCTTATATCTCAATTTCCCAGAACACCTCGTTGTAGTCCTCTACCGTAGGTATAAACAGACTGCCGGTGCCTTTGTTTACAGGGTCGGGTGGCGTCAGTTTGTCGCAGTCTATCCACACCGTCAGGATACCGCCATGTGCCTGTGCGCGGCATTGCTCGGTGACGTCAAACTCGTAGGTCTTCACCTGTCCGTCTTTCCATATCAGGTCATAGTACAGGAAGTTGCGCAGCGCAGCGCGCGAACCCACATATCTGGCGCCCGACCGTGTGTAGGGCTCGTTGTCACAAAGTCCAAAGGTGGTCAGCTTGCCGCCAATCACGTCGCTCTTGCGTCCCTTCACCGTCAGTCCCTTCTTCATGCGGGTGTTGAAATAGATCACCGCAGGCTTGTTGCCCGTGTGGCCCGTGTTCACGTTGGTCGAGCTGGCCATCGACGAGAGTGCCGCATTGCCGTTGATGCCCATGATCTTGCCATCCTCGTTGTTGTAGAGGATGAACTGCACCAGATAGATATACACCAGCGGACGCAGTTTGGTCTCCAGGTGCTTGATATACACATTCTCCACGGGGTCGTACTCATAGTCGGCCAGGTCGTGCGAGATATAGATGTTCTCGGGATAGGCACCGAAGAAGATTTCTGGCTGGTTCAGCAGTCCGATGGCGCTGGATCCATCGGTGTCGTTGGCACGGCTGCGGTCCAGGATGCTTCGCGAGATGCCGCGTGTGCCTGTGGTGGTGGCTATCACCGAGTCCAGTTCCTCGTGCATCACCAGCACCTGCGTACCGTCTTTCGAGTCGATGTCGCTATAGAACAGCATGTCGTAGTAGCCAAACTGGAAGTAGCGGCGGAACCTGTTGCCGCGAATCGAGAAAGCCTCGTCGTTGGTGTGCTTGGCGTTGGGGTCGTCGCCCTTATAGTAGCGGTGCACCTCGTAGCTCGAGGGTCGCTCGTAGCCGATATATCCCCAGATGGAGTCGTCTTTCAGGTCCCATCCGTAGTACCAGTTGGTCTCCAGATCCACATCCACGTCCCACACCACGTCCATCTCCGTCTCCACCTGTGGCATCACGAAGTCCAGGTTCTGACCGGGCAGGTGCAGCGGAGGCTCGATGCACGAGCTCAAGCCCATCATTACCGTTGAGATGATGATATTATATAAATGTACGCGCGTCATCTTGTCACCTCCTTTTTCTTCCTGTAGATAATGTCGTAGGTCAGGTGCAGTCCGGCATTGGTGGGTCCAAACCACATGAATCTGTGGTTGCGCTTCTTAAACTGGCTGGTGCTGCCACGATAGTTGTAGTAGTAGAGTCCGTCTATCGTGCCGTTGATGGGATTGCCCCATACGTAGGGGTCGTAGCGGGTGATGAAGGCCCCCATGCTGAGGCTCAGCTCCAGTCGCAGGCTGCCTTTCTTGTTCAGTCGGCAGGTGTGGCCCAGTGTCAGTCCGGCACCACCGCCTTCGCCTTCCCAACCTTTGGTCTGGCTGAAGCCGATGCCATAGACCGTGCCTTGTGCATAGGCGCCCAGGTAGGTGCCCAGAAAGGCGCCACCGCCCTTGAAGTAGCGGCGCAGCTCCAACTGCACGTCGCGCACCTGCATGAACTTGTGGTTCTCCCAGTGGCGATGGTTGGAAAACGTAAAGCCAGCATTATAGGTGTAGTGTCCCGTCAGGGGGTAGTACTCCAGTTGGATGTTGCCGCTGGGTGCGAAGCCAAACTGCGGGACGTAGGCAAAATCGTGCAGCAGGTTTGTTCTGGCAGCAATCAGGTGTCGGCGCCTATAGGTCTTGGCAGATGCCGGCATCAGGTTCAGCTGTTCGGGCAGTGGCGTCACCATGGGCAGGGCAGCCTCCGCCGTTATCTGACAGGCTCTCATGGGCATGCGGTCGGGGTTCACCGTGAACCACAACACCACGCGGCTCTGGCGCAGGGTGGGGTAGTACACCTCGAGCAGTCGGTTCCAGGTCTTGCCGTCGTTCAGTGCCATCAGCTCGCGCTTGCACTGGTGCTCATCGCCCTTGCTGCGGTCCCAGATGGCTTTCACCTGCTCGTATTCCTCGTCGCCGGCCAGCTCCATCAGCTTCACCAGGTAGGCATAGTCCTCGGTCACGCACTTCGCATCGGTGGTGCAGTTGCCGATGGGCTGGTCGAGGTTGCTTTTCAGAAACTCTATCAACCGCCTGGTGCGCTCGCGACTCAAGCGGATGTTGTTCCAGTAAGGACCCTCTGGCGATGCGGCACCCTTCACAAACACCTGACGCAACACCAGGTTCTTCTCTTTGAGCAGAGGCACCAGACTGTCGTTGTAGAGCGCAATGAACGGATCGTCTTCCAGCAGTTCCGTGCGGTTCACCTTGAATCGAAGACCACGCGCCACCATGTCGAACAGCGAGTCGCTGATGGCGGGCGGTGTGCTGACATAGGCATCCGAGACATAGACAAAGGGGTAGCCCGGCAGTTGTCTATACCGCAATGTGTCTATATTCTCAGCCCATCCGTGCACATGGCCGAGAAGCACAAACATAACGAAAATTTCTATTTTTAGATGGTTGACTAATCGTTGCACTTAAACCTTAAGTTTTGTAGCAAATTCATTTGGATGCAAAATTACTGAAAAAATAAATAGGAATAAAACAATGATTGTCATTTTTACAATGTTTAACCATCTCTTTACATTATTTATGCACAAACAGTCCTTTTTCGTGCCATTTTGCATCGTTTTTTCTCTTTTTCTTGTCTTTCTTTTAGTAACAATATCAGGCGATTGTGTCAAAATATTCTTTCCGAGTGCCTGAGCTGCGGCATTTGCACAAAAACAGAAAAGCATAAGAAAGTTTTCTGTTTTCGGCCAATTTCTGACGCCTTTTTGAGGCAGTGACGAGCCTTTTATTTTGTTTTTCCGACTTTTCGTTGTATCTTTGCAATCCGAATCTTAGTCATAGAAACCGAGTAGAACCATTTATGAAGATTGTTTTTCAGAAAAAGAAGCCCTTTTTTCTGGCATATATAGCCTTGGCATTACTGGCTGTTGCCGGGTGCCACAACCAAAAGACCATGAACGAGCTGGAGGCCATCAGTCAGATGGCCGACGAGCATCCCGATTCGGCGTTGGCCATGTTGAAGGCCTGCGAGGACAAGGTACCGCGCTGGCAGAGAGGCGATAGGATGTGCTATGAGTTGGTGAAGCTGAAGGCTCAAAACAAGGCAGACGTGCTCTTCACGTCCGACTCCATCGCCAAGGAGGTGGCCGACTACTACAGCTTCCATGGCACCAGCAACGAGCGCATGCTGGCTTACTATCTGTTGGGGCGCGTTTATAGCGATATGGGCGAGGCACCACAGGCGCTGCAAGCCTTCTACGACGCCATTGAGAGTGCCGATACGCTGAGCGCCGATTGCGACTACAGTGTGCTTATTCCTGTTTATGGGCAGATGTCTCTGATTTATGGAAAACAAAACCTTCCCCGCGATGAGATATGGGCGCTCCGTCATTATATCGACTATATCCGAAAGACCGATACAGAGAAAGAATATATCATTGCTAAACAGCAATTGATGACACCTTATTACCAACTTGGTGAGAAAGACAGCGTGTTAGCTATCATCAATGAAACTTACAACTCATTAAAGCAACTAGGCGAAGACCGTGAGGCTGCCGATGCCTTGGTGGCATCGGTGTTCATTTATATTGAGCGTGGACAGCTGGCAGAGGCGCGACGGGTCATAGATATTTTCGAACGCGAGTCGGGGTTGTTTGATGCGCAAGGCAATATCGAGACAGGACGTGAGAGTTATTATTATATACGTGGAGCCTATAAATTGGCTGTTGGTCAAGTAAATGCTGCTGAGAAAGACTTTCGCCGGGCGATCAATTCATGCTTTTCGCCCGATGTTTATAAAGGTCTGATGGCCATTTATCGCAGGAAAAGTAATATGGACTCTGTGATGCATTATGGTTTCTTATATGAACAAGCATTGGATACTATACACAAACAAATGCAGATAGACGCCATCCATCAGATGTCGTCCATGTATAACTATAGCCGCAGTCAGAAGCTGGCAGAGCAGGAGGCTCGCAATGCTCGCAATGCCCGCATTTGGAGCGTTGGCATTCTGTTTACTGTGGTTTTGGGCTTTGCACTGACCTACAAGTTGTATCTGAGCTACAAGAAGAAAAAGCAAGAAGAGATAGACGCCCTGTCAAAGTCGCTTTCAGACGCCAGAAAGGAGTATCAAACCGTGCAGGATGAGTTGCTGACGCTCAACAATCGTGACTACGAGAAACTGATTGCCGACAAGGAGAAGAAAGAGAAAGAACTGCGCCAAACCATCGAGCGACTGGAAGATTTCATTGGTCTGCCCAAGGCTAAAAACAGTCTGGATACTTTCAGCGAAAGCACAATCGTCAAGATTTTCCGCCAGAAGCAAGCCTTCAAGACGGAATCATTCTTGCCTCGCGAGTCACATTGGCGTGCCTTGGTGATGCAGTTTGCCAAGGAGATGCCCGACATGCACCGCCTGTTGGTCGAAGAAAAGAAACTGTCGCCTCTTGAGTTGCATGTCTGCATCCTGGTATTGCTGGGTTTCGATGACATCACGATTGTTCATCTCACAGGCTCCATCTCCCAAACCATCACCAAGGCAAAGGCCCGCGCCAACATGAAATTGTTTGGCGTAAAAGGCGCTCATGGACTCAAAAGAGAGCTTTTTCGGGCTTCCAGACCCCTTTGACTTCTTTTGACTTATTATTTTTGTAAGTCGCTGATTGTCAGTTTTCTGTGTTGACTTATTGGCCGTTTTGACTTCTTTTGACTTATAGAAAAAAGCTCTTTTTTGATATTTCTTTTTCGAATGTTTTCGTATCTTTGCATCGACTAAAATCACATGCATCACTTAAACCTATAGAGTAAAGAAATGAAAAAGATTATTTCAGTTTTAAGTTCACTGTTGTTCGCTGGGCTGCTTGTTGCCAGTGCCCAGGTGTCTTCAGTCTATGTTTTAAATCTGTACGCACATCAGATCGTTAATCCTACATTAGTTAAGAAGCCTATTCGCAAGGCTCCTGCCAAGCCAGTCATCCCAGTGGTCACCGTCGATGGACACACACTGAACTTCAGTGCACCTTTGTCAGAAGGCCAGATTGAGTTGCTCAATGAGGACGAGGAACTGGAGTACACCATTTATGTGGCTCAGGGCAGCACCAAGGTGGTGATCCCCGCCTACATCACGGGCTATTATTATATTAATATTGTGCAAGGCAATTACTGCTTTAGCGGAGATATAGACCTTTAAAAATCGGAATAACCATGGAAAAGACTAATTTGCGCTATCAACGCATGCGATTGATCATTGAGAAGGAGAGCATGTGGATTTTGCTCTACGGTGCATATCTCGTTGCCCTGTTCACAATCGTCTTAGCATGTATGTAGAGATTACATTCTGTTGATTTTCCTTAACCAATTCTTCGGCGGCATCGGCTTCAATACCATGAAGTTAGGTGCCGCCATATTTTTGACCCCCTCCTGACCTCCCCAAGGGGGAGGAAATGGGAGACCCACCCCCGGCCCCTCCCTGTATGGAGGGGAGTAGATAGCCTTCAACTCCCTCTGCGTCTCTGGAAGGTAATTGCTGTTTTGTGCTTTTGTATCTGCCGAATGGTGCGCTTGTTTCGTTACTATTCATGCCCAATATTGTCGCTATTCATGCCCAATTGTGCCGCTATTCATGCCCAATAGTGACACTTTCGTGTTGTTAAAGTGCCACTTTTGCATCGCGTCTAGCCCCTAGATTACTCCATTCTAGGGGCTAGATGTGTCGGTTCTAGGGGCTAGATCACTCCATTCTAGCCCCTAGAAATGTCTTTTCTAGAGTCTAGAATGTCTTTAAAACCTTAAGTATTGCATGGCGATTCGGCCACTATTGTGGTCAAAAAGTGTCGGTTTCATCGATTTAAACCGGTGCTTTTATCGCAAAAAACGCCCGTTTCACCGATGAAACGGGCGTTTTTTTTAACGCTATTCTATTTAGAGGTCTATGCAGCTTTATGGTTCGTAGTCGTCGCCTAAGGTCATTATTTCAAGTTCGCGCAGGAACTGCGTACGCGACTTTGATGTGCGCACATGTATTGTACGTGTCTGTCCAGGAAGCAGGTCGTAGTAGTTGTCGGCAAACACATCCTTGATACCTTTAGTCTTAAGGAACACGGCACGGGCGAAGATGTCTGTGCTGACGCTGACGTTGAAGCCGTCTGCAGCGTCGCTGACGTTTGTCGTGAGCAGAGGTTTGCGATAGTGCATCTCTTTTTGGCGGACAGGGTATGCGATGTTGTAGTAGGTCTTGTTGCCAGTGTGATAGGTGATGTAGAAGAACACGTTTTCGGGTTGTTCGCCTCCAAGGATGTCCTGGACGGGCAGGGTGACGATGTCGATGGCCGTATTCTTGGGCAGGGTGATGGTCTGTTTCTTTTCATAGGCCACACGTCCGTCGATGGTCATGGTCTGGATGCAAAGCGTGCCACGGGCAGAAGTACGGCGGTCGTTGACGAGTTTCAGTTCTAACACCTTCTTGGACAAGGCAACATCTTGCGATTGTTTTACACCTGTGTCTTCCTGTCCTGGAAGGGCCGCGACTTGTTTGCTTTCTTGTGTTTTAGCGTCTTCGCTTTTTACGCGGGGACTGACGAGAATGTCGTCGTAAGCCTTGCGTGTCACGTAGTGCAGCGCTTTCCAACGGCCGTAGTAGTCACGGCTGCTCCATGAAGCTACCGGCCAGCAGTCGTTGAGCTGCCATACGATGCTGCCCATGCAGAAGGGACGGTCGCGGCGGAAAGCCTCCATGCCCATCTTCACAGCATCGGCCTGCAGAACCTGTCCCACGTAAAGAAAACGTTTGAAGTCGGTAGGCACTCGATAATCGCGACTCATATACTCCTCGATGCGGTGGTTGGCATAGGTGCCGGCATTCTGATGCGCCATCATCACTTCGCTATAGATATTGTGGTCGCGAGGGTCGGGGTTGTAGAGCAGCACGCTCTCATATTCCGGGAATGACTGGAAACCATATTCCGACTGAAAGCGCACATGGTGGTCGAAGTAGGCCTCGATGGGGTCACCACCATGCCACACCCCCCAGTAGTGATCATCGCCGTTGATGCCATCGCTCGGCGTGTCTTCAAAAGCCCAGGGCGACGAAGGTCGGTAGGCAATGCCGCCACCATACTGTCGCACCACCTCGGGCAGCACCTCATAGAAGATGCTGTGTTGCATCTTCCAGACACGGTCTGCCTGTCCCAGTTCTTCGAAATAGCGCTTTTTGCCACCCCAGCCGAACCACACATCCTGTTCTTCGTTGTTGCCGGCATAGACAGCCATGCAGGCATGGTTGCGCAGACGGCGCACGTTGTAGATAGCCTCCTCCTTGATGTTGGCTAAGAAGGCCGAGTCAACCTCGTAGGTCTGACAGGCAAACATGAAGTCTTGCCACACTAAAATGCCCATTTCATCGCAGTATCTGTAAAAACTGTCGTCCTCGTAGATGCCGCCGCCCCACACACGAATGATGTTCATGTTGACGGCTGCCGCATCGGCCACCACCTGACGGTAGATGCTGTCGGTGACACGACTGAGGAAGTTGTCGTTGGGTATCATGTTGCTACCCTTTGCATAGAGCGGTTCGCCGTTCAGTTCAAAATAGAGGTTATGTCCGTACTGGTCCTTATCGTTGTGGAGGCGCAGGCTGCGGATGCCAAGGAGGGTGGAAGACTCACCCCCAGCCCCTCTCTGCTCAGAGAGGGGAGTAGATAGCTTTTTATCGCGATTGTTGCTTTGAGAGTGACCACTTCCCTCTCTGAGCAGAGAGGGGGCGGGGGTGAGTCTTAGTTTCATCGTCGTCAGATAAGGCTCACCTAAGCCGTTGGTCCACCAAAGGCGAGGATTCTTCAGCGTGTAGTCAAGGGTGATGGTGTTGTGTCCCTTTTCAAGGGCCACGGTCTTCGTGGTGGCGGGCTTGCCGTCGGCAGTGATGGTGAGCGTGGCAGCTGTCACGGGCTCGTCGGTCTCCACCTCAACGACGGTGCGCAGTTGGGCGCGCGCCTTGTTCACGTCTTTCTGTATGTACCACACGTCGGCGATGCGCATGTCGCTCCACGTCTCGAGCAGCACAGGGCGCCAGATGCCAAAGGTGACCAGTCGGGGGCCCCAGTCCCAGCCATATTCAAAGCCCGCCGTGCGAGCAAAGGGCGAGATGGTCTTGTCGAAGAGTCCCCCCATCTGCGAGTGGTCGGGACCCGTGTTGTGGCGATAAGGCAGTGCATCAAACTTGGGCACGTTGACCTTCACCGGACTATGGAAGAAGACCTCCAGCAGGTTGTCGCCCTCTTTCATGATGCCTTCTACGTTGCACCGCCATTCGCGGTGCATATTGTCCGCCACCAGGATGCGCTGATGGTTCAGATAGACATCGGCATAGGTGTCGAGCCCCTTGAAGACCAGCGTCTGATGGGTGGCTGCCAGTTCCTCGGCAGATGGCTGGAAGTGCGTCTCGTACATCCAGTCTTCCTTATCGACCCACTGCACCGAACGCTCGTTCTGTCGAAAGAACGGGTCGTCGATGATACGCTCCCGCATCAGGTCGAGATGCGTGTTGCCCGGCACTTGTGCCGGATGCCAGATATCGCTGTTCCCCTGACGGAAGCGCCATCCGTCGTGTAGCGGGCGCAGAACCGTCTCGGCCATTGTCGGCACGCATAGAAACAGTGCCGACAGGAAGGTTACATAGAGCTTTTTCATGTGCATCTACTTGTTATATCTTCAGTTTTGTATGGCTGTTCGCTTTCAGGCGAACCGTCGTCGTCACACCGTTGATGCGCACCTTGACAGTCTGGTCGCTCTTAGAACGAAGGATAGCCTTTGTGACCTTGCCCTCTTTCCAGTCAATGTCGGCCTCTATGCCGCCACGTGCACAGATGCCATGCACACTGCCTGAAGACCATGTCGGAGGCAGGGCAGGCAGGAAGTCGAGCATGCCGTGATGACTCTGCAACAGCATTTCGCACATGCCTGCAACCGCAGCCTCGGTGGCATCAAACGAGAAGATGTCGCTCTCGGCACCGGCAATGCCGGCAGGCGATACCGTCATCAGGTTTTCGCGCATAAAACCCGTGTAGAGTCCCATCAGACTCTCATAAGCCTTCTCACCGTTGTGCAGGCGCGCATAGAAACAAATGTTGTTGCCGCGAGTCCACTCCGTGTCCTCCCAGTTGGGATGCGAGGTCTGATTTTTCAAGAACGTCTCGCAGCCACGTGCCAGTTCAGGTGTGCCTTCAGGGGTGATGTGTCCGTAGGGATAGAGCGAGTGCAGGTGCGAACCGTGGCGATGCGAGGGATCGTCGCGCCCCACGTCGAGCAGCCATTCTGCCAGTTCGCCATTCTTGCGCACCCGATAGGGCGGCAGTTTCTTGATGTCACGCTCCAGGCGCGCACGGAAATCGGCATCGACATGGAGAATCTTGCTCGACTCGATGCAGGCATGATAAATCTCATAGATGGTGGCGCGATCCAGCGTAGGCATCATCGAGAGCGAATAGCCGCGACCATCATCGCCGCGGAAACCATTCTCGGGCGAGATGCTGGGACCGCTGAGCAGATAGCCAGTCTTGGGATCCTCTATCATGTAGTCCATGAAGAACTGGGCCGTCTCTTTCAGCAGGGGGTAGCCCACCTCGCGAAGATATTCACGGTCTTGCGTGTATTCATAGTGTGTCCACAGATGGGTGGCAAGCCATGCACCCGCCGTCACGTTCATGGCCCATGAGCATGAGTTGCCAGGAGCCGTGTCGCCCCATACATTATTAATTGTGTGTGCCACCCATCCCCGACAGCCATACATCTTCTGAGCCGTCGCGCTGCCATATTTGGCCAGCAGTCCCAGATAGGTGAAGAGAGGCGTGTTGCATTCGGCCAGATTGGCAATGTTCGTGCTCCAATAGTTCTGTTGGATGTTGATGTCCAGGTGGTAGTCGCAGGTCCAGGGCATGTTGCAGGCCAGGTTGTCGTTCCAGATACCCTGCAGATTAGACGGCAGAGGCGAGTTCTCACGCGAAGAGCTGATCTGCATATAGCGTCCATACTGGAAGAAGATTGCATCGAAAGCCGGGTTCGGCTGTCCCTTTCGTGCCGCCTTGAAAAGCGCAAGTGTGGTCTCGCCAGCCGCTCCCTCTTCCATCTGTGAAGTGGTGAGGCTCAGGCTCATGCGGTCAAACAGCCGACGGAAGTCGTTCGCGTGAGCCGTCTTCAGTTGGCGGTATGACTGCCGTGAGGCAGCCGTTACGGTCTGCAAGCACTGTTGGCGGTAGTTGGTGTTCTGGAAGTCGGTGCGAATATCTGTGATAAGCGTCAGCGTGTTGGCCCCACTGACGATGAGGCGGTTGCCTTCAGCCTTGACACTGCCGCCTTCAGCCTGCACCCTGACAATGCCCCGAAAGCGCACGCCGCCCTCACCGTTCTTGTCGAAGCGCGCGTCGCCTGTGATGTCGAGCCGTCCCACTTCCTGTGATAAGCAAGAAGCATCGATGGTGCTGTAGCGCAGCATGTTCATGCCAATAGCCACGTTGATGGCGTGAGACTTGCTGGCACTATAGCGCACCACCAATGTCTGAGCCGGATTAGACGTGAAATACTCGTGCGTGAAGCGGACATCGCCCCGTTGATAGTTGACGGTAGCCACCGCATCGTTGAGAGACAGACAGCGCGAGTAGTCGGTCACCGTCTTGTCTTCAGTATCTTCAGTGATGACAAGGTCGCCAAATGGCAGATGCGTGCCAAACGACTTGCCATGTCCGCACAGGTTCTGCCAGCCCAGGTCGTTGCCACGGCGATAGTCGCCACTGAGGAAAGCCTCGCGCATCTCGCGGAGCTTCTCCGGACCACACAGATTGTTGGCATCGGGGTCTGGCTGTCCAGACCAAAGTGTCACCTCGTTCAGGGCGATGGTTTCCTGGTTCATGCCACCATAGACCATGGCCCCCAGTCGGCCATTGCCGAGGGGCAGTGCCCCCATCCATTGCTCAGAGGGGGCATCGTAGGTCAGTTTCAGAGGCTTGTTGCCGGCCGTTGCATTTGAGCAGAACAAGGCAGCAAAAAGCAAAGAAAAAAATAATCTCGTTATCATCATTTTGCAATTTAGTTATTAATATGGTGCAAAAGTACGATATAGTCCTGTAATATGCAATATCATGGGGATGCACAAAATGGCAGAAACGTATCAATGTGGTGGTAATTGCGACAAACGTATCATTTTCTGGTGTGATTGATGGCTTGCTTATATTTATTATTATTTACCTTTGCATCAAAATTAAAGCAATCTATAAAATTACTTATGAAACAAAAACACCTTGTTCCGCTACGCTGGTCGATATCCTTTATCGGGCTATTGACCTTGACTGGCGGACTGACATCATGCTCAGATGACTATGAGTATGAGAGACGTGAACCCGACTTTCTGGGTGCAAGCATCTATGACTACTTGCAGCAGCAAGGCGATTTCACGACCTACCTGCGGTTGATCGATGACCTGGACTATAAGCAGGTACTTAGTCTGACAGGCTCAAAAACCGTTTTCCCCGCACGTGATGAAGCATGGACACGCTTTTTTGCCGGTGATAATCCATGGGGGGTGACGTCCTACGAACAGCTGACAGCCGCACAGAAGCGCAGCCTGCTGGGCGCAAGTACCATTAATATGGCCTATCTGACCTATATGCTGGCCAACACCGGCGACACAGAGAGTCAGAGCGGTGAGGGAACAGCCCTGCGCCGGGCTACTCAGTATAGCTATCTGGACAGCATACAGATGTGTCGTGACGACCGTCAGCTGGCAGCACCCTATTGGCAGAAATATCAGCAGACAGGTATCCGTCTGGCAGATCAAGGAGACACCTACATGGTGCATTTCACACCGCAGCACACCTTAGTAAATAAGATCCCCGAAGAAGACCTCTCGCTGATTTTAGGTCAGGCTTATCGTGGCTCGGATGTCTATGTGAACGGTTCACAAGTGGTGGAAAAAGACATCACCTGTAAGAACGGCTATGTGCATGTTGTGAGTGATGTGCTGACGCCCAGCAGTCCGATGAGTCAGGTCATCAACCGAAACAGTCAGACACGGTTGTTCTCGCAGTTGATGGAGCGCTTCTCGGCACCCTATTACAATGGAGCGATAACCGAAGCCGTTCACCAACTGTATGACGGGCATGATGCGGCCCATCCTGTGATCAGCGACAGCGTCTTTGTGAAGCGCTACTTCACCGAGTCGCAGCCAACCGACCCAGAGGGCAACGACATGACCAATTACGGTCTCCTATATATAGACCCCTCGCAGAACACCTATCAGTCTATGCAGGACATGGGTGTGATGTTCGTGCCTACCGATGAAGCGATGCAGAACTACCTCAACGGAGGAAAAGGGGCCTATCTGAAAGATGCCTATGGCACCTGGGAACAGGTGCCGACACCGCTGGTGGCCCTCTTCATCAAGAACCACCAGAAGAAGTCGTTCATGACCAGTCTGCCTTCGCAATGGTCCACCATGAACGATGAGGCTTCGTTTGCCATGCATGTGGATAAGGGTGACATTGTGGCTACCTATGTGGCAGGCAATGGTATTGTCTATGTCACCAACAAGGTGTATCCGCCTATTGACTATCAGAGTGTGTATGCCCCAGTGATGACCAATCAGAACACGCGTATCATGAACTGGGCACTGCAGGACCACGAGATGAAGTTCTATCTGTATCTGCGCTCTATGGAAAACATGTACAATCTTCTGGTGCCTACGGATGAGGCACTGCAGAACTATCGCGACCCCGTGTCGTGGGCCAAAGGAAAGAGCCAGCGGCAGATATGGGCCTTCCGTTATGACGAGACCAAAGACCAGCCAGTCACGGCCGACGTCTATGCTGTCAACGAAGATGGGACCAAGGGCGACTTCCAATATACCATCGACGAAGTGGGCCTGTTGCGCAATCGTCTCTATGACATCTGCGACCGCCATATCATCGTTGGCATGAAAGACGACGAAGGTCGCATGAGTGGCTATGTGGATGACGGCACACAGCATTTCTATCAGTCAAAGGGCGGCTCGACCATTCGTGTTAATGGTGCAGGCGAACAGATGACCGCCATGGGTGGCGGTGACGCAGAACAGCAGGTGGCAGAAGCACATCAGGTGGGACGCTATGACTTGGACAACGGGCGTTGTCTTGTCATCGACCGGGTGCTGCAAGACCCTGTCAATTCGGTCTATACGAACATGCAGGCCCATGCCGAGTTCTCTCGCTTTTTTGAATTGCTGAACGGCAATGACATGGTGTTTCGTCTTTTCGAGAAAGACGCGGAGATCAAGAGCATCTTCACGTTGAACCGAACGAGCCAGTCAAGTGGTCTTGGCAATGTGGTCTCGATGTTTGGCAACTTCCAATACACGGTGTTGGTTCCTACCAATGATGCCATTGAGGCAGCCTTTGCCTCAGACCCCTCCCTGCATAGCTGGGATGAGATTATGGCACAGACCGACAACAAGATTCAACGTGAATGGGCTGTCAGGCTGATGCGCTTTCTGCGTTATCACTTCGTGGACAACGCCACCTTCGTGGATAGCAAGCCCTTCTCTTCGCTGACCTTCGAGACGGCTGCACGCAGTAACAGTGGGCGCTTCCAGAAGATGGTCATCAGCGGCAACGGCCAGAACCTGACGTTTACCGACAGTCAGGGAAACAAAGCCCATGTGGTAAAGACCAGTGGACTCTATAACCTGCAGAGTCGCGACATGATTGTGAACAACAGTGACTATCGCTCGGCAACACAAATTGTCAGCTCGTCACAATCTGTGATTCATCTTATTGACCATGCCTTAATCCCAGAATAATCCTATGAGACGTTTTGTATTATTAATCATTTCATTATTGTTTTGTGGCGCATCCGTGCTGGCTCAAACCATGATAACAGGTCAGGTCACGGCTCCAGATGGAGAATGTATTGGTGCGACAGTGGTAGAGCAAGATAAGGGTGGACGTATCGTCAGTTCGACCGTGACCGACTTCAATGGTCATTTCTCGTTGCAGGTGAAGAACACCGACAACACCTTGAAGATCACCTATATCGGTTGTAAGCCGCAGACGCTGCCAATCAAGGATAGGCGCCGCTTTGACGTGGTGCTGAAGGACGACAGCCAGACGATTGCCGAAGTGCATGTGAAAGGCCGTCGCCGTACTGGCGCTGATGGTTTTAACGTGCCAGTGCGCGAACTGAGCGGTGCCCAACAAACCATCTCGATGAAGACGTTTGAGGGCATGTCGGTGGCATCGGTCGATGATGCCCTGCAAGGACGAATAGCCGGTCTTGACATCGTGGCAAACTCAGGCGACCTGGGCAGTGGCTCCTCACTACGTGTGCGAGGTACCACCTCTATCAACTCAAACTCAGAGCCGCTTATTCTGCTTAACGACATACCGTTTGAAAGTCAGATAGATGCCTCGTTCGACTATAATACCGCCTCGAACGATCAGTTTGCCACGCTGCTGAACATCTCACCAGAAGATATCGAAGATATCACGGTGCTGAAAGATGGTGCCGCTTGTGCCATCTGGGGAGCGCGAGGTGCCAATGGCATCATCTCTATCAGAACGAAAAAGGGTGTCACCGGACCAACACGTGTGACCTATAGCTACCGTTTGAGTGGCAACTGGCAACCTGAAGGCATGAAGATGCTTAATGGCGATGACTACACCATGCTGATGAAGCAGGCCTACTTCAACCGCAATCAGGATGAACGCGAAAGCAATATCCCAGAATTCAACTATGACCAGAACTTCTCTGAGTATGAACAGTTCAACAACAATACCAACTGGGTGAAGGAGGTGACACAGATGGGCTGGACTCATGATCACTCTCTCTCAATCAGCGGTGGCGGACAGAAAGCCAAGTTCCGCGCATCATTGGGCTACTACAATCAGACCGGTACGGTGATAGAACAACAGATGGACCGTTTCTCAACGCGTATGAACCTGGAGTATCAGGTCAGCGACCGACTGAAGTTCACGAGCGATTTCTCCATGACCTACACCAACAATGATCGCAACTATGAGCAGTATTACCCTGCTACGGGATCGAACATAGGATTGCTGGACGTGGCCTATCGAAAGCTACCCAATGTGGGCATCTACCGACAAGATTATGACGGGCACGATACGGACGCGTTCTATCATATTCTTCCTTCATCAAACCTCGACTCGTCGCAGAAGGATCTCTATAATCCCGTTGCCGTGGCGCATCTGGCACAGAACGTGCAGAAGAATATGCGTATCATCCCGACACTGCGCATCCAATACGACTTTATTGAACCTACCGACAAGCAGCGCTTGCGGTATAATGGCTATGTGACCTTCGATATAGAGAACTATAAGATCAATCGGTTCCTGCCTAAGGAGCTGGTCGCTCGCCATTGGTTAGACGAACAAGTCAACCGCAGTGAGAAACAGGAGAACGAGGGGCTCTCCATCATGACCGACCAAAACGTGACGTGGATGCCCAATCTGGGCGAGAACCACTCCCTGATGCTCTATGGCTCCTGGCAGATGACCAGCGGCGCATCGCAAAATCAGCGCTTCGTAACCTATGGTGTGCCTTCGGAACACATCACGGATGCTGCTGCCGGCGGAAATCTGTCAGAACTGAACTCAGATAAAGGTCAATGGCGGTCGATGGCAATCCTGGGACGTATGCACTACGCTTATCAGGGACGCTACATCGTGGATGCTACGATCCGATGGGATGGCTCGTCGCGTTTCGGTTCAAACAATCGTTGGGGTGCCTTTCCTTCATTGTCGGGAAAGTGGATCATTTCCGACGAGAAGTTCATGAAGTCTATGGAGAATTGGCTCTCGGAGTTCTCGCTCCGTGCAGGATGGGGCGTGACGGGTAATATGCCCGATCGTGAATACCTGCACTTTGCACGCTACAATGGATCGTGGAGTACTGGTGGCAACAATTATAATGGCATGCCAACCATAAAACCAGCCTCGCTGAAGTTGACAAACCTGAAGTGGGAGCGTTCGACGAGCATCAATGTGGGCCTGAATCTTGGACTCTTTGAGGATCGATTTACGGCAGACCTGAACGTCTATCACCGTCGCACGACAGACATGCTTTTCCGCGATCAGCGTGTGCCGTCGCATACGGGTTTTGACCAGCTGAGTTATATCAATGCCGGTACGATGGATAACGATGGCTGGGAACTGAATATCAACACAAACAGCTTGATAAGTATAGGAAAATGGACATTCGACTTCAACGCAAACCTGTCGAACTATAAGAATACGATCAAGGAACTGAATGCCAATGTGCTGGATTCCTATAACGGAGAGTTCAGTTATGCCAATGGCAACTATCTGAGTCGAGTGCAGATTGATAACTCGTTTGGCAGTATTTATGGCTTGCGGTCGCATGGTGTCTATCAATACGATAAGTGGAGCGAGGAGGAAGTGCCCGGCATCAGTGGTCCAAATGCTCCAGTGGCCAGAGACAAAGAGGGAAAGGTGGTCTTCAGCAGTGGTCAACCTGTGCCGTTGTATTATGCCTACGGCACCACCAATGCAAGAAAGTTCCGTGGCGGTGATGCAGTCTATGAGGACATCAACAGCGATGGCACAATAGACGAACTCGACGTGGTTTACTTAGGCAACTGCAACCCCAAACTGAATGGCGGTTTTGGCTTCTCGTTGCGCTACAACAAACGACTGTCGCTGAACTGCTTCTTTAATTTCCGTTATGGAAACAAGGTGATAAACTATTCTCGCATGTATGCCGAAAATATGTATTCTAATGATAACCAGTGCGTGTCTGTCAACTGGCGATGGCGCAAGGATGGCGACAAGACCGACATGCCGCGTGCCATCTATCAGGACGGACGTAACTGGATGGGTAGCGATCGCTTTGTGGAAGATGGCTCATTCCTGCGCTGGAAACAGTTGACGGTGAATTATTCATTTGACCAGAAGACCATTAAGAAGATTGGCTTGAACCAGGCTTCACTCTCGTTGACACTGAACAACATACTGACTTGGTCGAAATACTCTGGTGTTGACCCCGAAGTGGGCTATGACTCACAAGGCATCTGCGCCGACTGGTCGAAGACGCCACGCTCCAAGTACTTTACGTTTGGTTTAACTTTAGGAATATAATGAAAGACTAGAATATGAAACTGACGAAAATAATCATGGGTAATGAGATACTGACAGCTAAGCGCACGACAGGCTTATGGCTCGGTGTGGCGCTGCTCACATTTCACACTTCGCTGTTCACGTCGTGTTCTGACTTCTTTGATATCAAACCGCAGACAGAGTTGGTCGGCGATGACTTCTGGCAGTCGAAGAGTGACGTGGAGAGCGCCGTGGCAGCCTGCTACCGCGCCATGTTGGAACCCGATGTGATGGAGCGCCTCATCGCATGGGGCGAGGTGCGCTCGGATAATGTGCTGGCGGGACGTAGTCTGGGAAGTGACTTGCAGTATATGCTCAATGCCAATATTGACGCAAGCAATGGTTATACGCAGTGGGGCCCTGTCTATCGCATCATCAACTACTGTAATATGGTGCTGGAGCAGGCCCCGGCGGTGCAAAGACAAGACCCTAACTTCAAACTGGGCGAGCTAAGGGCCTTTGAGGCTGAGGCTAAGACGCTGCGCGCACTCTGTTATTTCTATCTGGTGCGCACCTTCCGTGATGTGCCCTTTGTGACCGAGGCCTATAGTGATGATACGCATCCTTTCCAGATGCAACAGACCGATGGCGACGAGATACTCCGTCAGTTGCTAGCCGGTTTGGAGGCCATCAGCGACGGCTATGCGAAAGCTGTCTATTCGACGACAAGCGATACGAAAGGACGGGTCACCCAAAAGACACTTTGGACGCTGATGGCTGATATGTATCTGTGGCTGGGACAGTATGATCAATGTATTGAGATGTGCGACCGCGTGTTGCAGACGCCAACCAATCCGTTGCAGTTGGAGAGTTCTGCACGCTATAATCAGCAGGTCTTTGGTGCGGGAAACTCGGCAGAGAGTATCTTTGAATTACAGTTTGACCAGTACACGCCAAACTATGTGGTCAACGAGATGTATGGCACAACAGGAGGACGCAGCAGCGTGAACGGTCTGTCAGCTCTCGGTTTTAACGATGGAGACAATCACTTGTTTGACAAGAATAGTGACCTGCGTTATAAGGATGCCTTTTTTGGTAGTGGCACGTCGGCCTTCGTCCCGATTGAAAAATATGTGGCATGGCGAAAAGAGTCGGCAAGTACACAGGTGGCAGCCGCAGACTATGTGGTGAATCAGAACACACAGCACTGGATTGTCTATCGCCTTTCTGACGTGTTGTTGATGCGGGCAGAAGCACTCGTGGAACGCAATGGCGAGGGAGACCTGACTGCTGCTCTACAGATGGTGAGCCGTACGTATGAACGGGCTAATCCGTCAAAGGGCGCAGGGGCGCTGTCGCCTTCAGCCTACGGCACACAGGAGCAGATGCGCGACTTGGTATTTGACGAACGACAGCGTGAGTTTCTGTTTGAAGGCAAACGCTATTATGACATCTTGCGTCGCATCCGTCGCACAGGTGACCTACAGAACATTGTTTCTACCTATCTGTTGCGAAAATATGAAAGTCAGGATCAGGCCACGGTGTTCATGCGCTTGAATACACTGAATGCGCTCTATTTGCCGATTCATAAGGATGAGCTGAAAGTGAACAGGTTGCTGAAACAGAATCCTTTCTATGCCACCTCAAGTGATATTGAGCGTCATTAAGTCAAAGGGATATAATCGTAAAAAAATGAAATCATGATGAGACAGATCAAACAGATAAAAAGAACCATCATCAAGATGGCAGTGATGGCGGCACCGCTTATGGGAGTCGGAGGTGGACTCGGTCTGACATCCTGCGATAGTGACACGCTCTCTGGTGACAGCTACTACACGTTTACTGGAGAGACCGTAGCCAGCTATATAGAGAATCGACCAGACTCGTTTTCTGTGTTCACACAAATAGTGAAAGAGGCTGGCGAGGAAGCACTGCTGTCAACCTATGGACACTATACGGCCTTTATTCCGACAGATGAGGCCTTTCAGACCTATTTTGCAGCGCATGGCATTTCGATAGCACAGCTGACGGATGAGGATAAGCGTGAGATAGTGTATAATCATATCATTCGTTCAACGGCTATTGACTATAAAACCAAAGACTTTACCGAAGGCGCTCTGGGCACTTCGAACATGAATAACCGCTATATGATCATCTCGTATGTGGTTGCTGATGAAGGCAGAAACCAGATTGTCGTGAACAAGCAGGCCCACATATCAAGGCCAGACAATGAGGTGCACAATGGGGTTGTGCATGTCATTGATCACGTACTGGAACCCAGTGACGAGACCCTTGGGGCAATCCTCGACCAAATGCCGGAATATAGCATTTTTGCTGAGGCCTTGCGACTGACACATCTGAACGACTCCATCAGCGAGACTTATGACATGAGTTACGAAAATCCCTATACGACGGAGTTCGTAAATGTGCTTGGCTATACGATGAAACCACTGACGCGACGCAGATTAGGCTATACGCTATTTGCCGAACCCAACAGTGTGATGCAGACTGCAGGTATTGGTGATGTAGAGGCACTGAAGCAGTATGCTCAGCAATACTATGGCCAGGAGGACGCTGATGATCCAACCAGTCGTCGTAATGCGTTGAACCGTTTTATCAGCTATCACCTGCTGAACCGTCAAATGTCAACCAACTCTTTTGTCTATAGCGGTCCATGTACCTCTTCTTACTATATGGATAAGCGATATGAATACTATGAAACGATGTTGGAAAACCGACTGTTGGAGATCAGGGCAGGCAACCGCCTGAACATGCAGAAGAGTGGTCTTTTTGTAGGTATTGACGAAAGTCACTCAAACATTGACGGTATGAACGGTTTTATTCACTCGCTCACTCATATGCTGGTCTATGACGAAGCCATCATGCAACACGACGTGCTGAACAAGCGAATACGTTTTGATGCCTATTCTATAGCACCTCAGCTCACCAATAATAACGTAAGGTGGAAACTGACAAACCTGGACGGCTTTGGCGGCTATACGATGAGTCCAGACTATTGCGGAGATTATTTGAAATTCAATGATGCCTCGAAATTTATCATGTGGGCTTCGGACTACTGGACCAATTACCAGGCTGACGAGATTTCGGTGCGTGGCTGGTATGATGTGACGGTGCGTATGTTGCCTGTGCCTCCTGGTACTTATGAGATACGCTTGGGCTATACAGCTCGCTCATGGGGCGGAATCGCACAATTGTTTGTTGATGG
This sequence comes from Prevotella sp. E13-17, assembly GCF_022024035.1. Classification (NCBI taxonomy): domain Bacteria; kingdom Pseudomonadati; phylum Bacteroidota; class Bacteroidia; order Bacteroidales; family Prevotellaceae; genus Prevotella; species Prevotella sp. E13-17. The sequence goes on along the minus strand of NZ_CP091787.1, from coordinate 3,304,835 downwards.
TGACATCATAGGTATTCCCGTATCCTTCAACTATACGGGCGAGCAACCTCAGATAGGCTGGGTCAGTGATGATGAGACAACCGATATGGGCGCAGAGAACGACAAGATGATGCGCAACCGCGGCTATATGAAGGGTCCCAACTCGGTGTATGCTCCCAATGGTCAGAAGACGTTGCGACAGAATATCGGTGCTCTGCGTTTCATCGTGGGTACGTTCACATTCCAGGACTATGGTCCTCATTATTTCCGTGTGAAGAATATAGAGAGCGAACTCGGAGAATTCCACTTTGACTATCTAGAGTATGTTCCTACAAGTTTAATAGATAGTGAAGACAAAGACTAATAACGAATAATATGACTACGAGAATGAAAAATAAATACCGTTGTCTGATATGTTGTGGCATTGCAGCAACCTTTATGGCTTGCTCAGAATGGAGTGACCACTACGAAGATTTGCCAGCGATGGGTAACGGACAGACCGTCATGCAACTGTTGGAACAGCAGACCCCCTCTTTTGCCGAGCAAGTGCGACAAGCTGGTTATGGGAACCTGTTGGCATCAAGTCAGTCATTCACTGTCTTCGCTCCAGCGCAGATTGAGCATGATGATGACGTGCAGAAAATGGTGGCTAATCACATCGCCCGCCGTATCTATCCTACGTCAACGCCCAGCACTGTCGGGGTGGAGATGCTGAATGGTAAGCTTTTCGAGTTTGATACGGCTGACAGCTTTGGAGGAACAGCGATTGAAGAGGGCAACCTGAAGGCAAGCAATGGACTGGTCCACCGTTTAGCGACGCCATTGAGCTATGTGAACAATATCTATGAGCACTTGAAGTCAAACCCAGAATACTCCAAACTGTATGACTTCATCCATGCCTACGACGAGGTGCGTTTCAATGCTGATGCAAGCGTGGAGATAGATATTGACGAGGAAGGGCGACCTGTATATGATTCGGTGATGGTTGACTATAACAGACTGCTTGAGCATCCGCAATATGGAATCGGACATATTGCGAAAGAAGACTCTGCATATATAATGGTGGTGCCTACAAATACTGCTTGGGATGAGGCCTACCAGCGTATAGCCCCTTCGTTTAAGGTGTATGATGCAGATGCTGCTGTAGCAGACTCGTTGCAAGACATCAGAACAAAACTGGCCATCGTGGAACATCTAATATACCGTGACACGGTGCCAAGTGGATTGAAGATTGGTGCCAGTGCTGTTCATGCATCTAATGGGACGGTTCTTTCGACCCCGGTATTGAAATACAATGCTCGTGAGACCTGGAACAAACCTATCATGGTGGAGGCCGAACAACAAAATGGTAGGACCTATAACAATACGCTGACATCGGTATATAATCGTTATGTGACGGCAGCATCGCTGGTGGAAGGTGTCAGTCATGACAGTTATGTGGAGGTGATGCCTATTTCTACATCGACCAACCCAACGGTCATCTTTGAAATACCTAAAGTGCTGGCTGGCACATACAATGTGTATGCGGTGTTCTTGCCTGTCAGCGTTGAAGGTGCTGCGGAACAGGCCGACTCTACCCGCATGACCTTCACGGTGACCTATCAGGATGCAAACGGACGCTCGGTGTCTAAGCGCAACAATGCGAAATCGCTTCTTACCGAAGGATCGTCTGTGACCAAGATGCTGGCATTTGAAGATTTGGTGATACCCGTAAGTAATACTTCAGACCGTCTTTGGATGATGGGAGAGAATCATGATGAAAGTTCGTTGCCGGTGACAACACTGCTTACGGTGGCAACCAATGTCACAGCAAAAGAATTTTCTTCTGGCGAGCTGTCACGCTCGTTCCGTTTAGATTGTATCATCTTTGAACCTGTAGAAGATTAAAAACATAATGAAGAAAACTATGAAGCGTTTACTTTTATTATTTTCAAATATATCTATCATCACTGTTGCATGCGTAGCGCAGACGATGGTTCGTGGCAGGGTGCTAAATAGTGCAACGAACGAGACCTTTGCTGGATCGCGTGTCGTATTGGTAGGAACTAAGACGATGACAATGACAGAGGATGATGGCACCTTCGAACTAAAGGTAGATCAGCTGGACGGCATGTTGCGCGTTGAGGCTCCAGGCTTTGAAACGCAAATTGTTCCGTTGCTGGGACGTAGTGAAATATGTGTCAGATTGCTGCCTGTGCTTAAAATGCGCCCTGTGCTGCTGAATGCCGACGATGCTGCAGGGCGAGCCTTGTTGGGTGATGTGCGCATGGCAGCTCATAGTGGGCTGGATGCTGCTGGTAGTGCTATGTTTATTCGTGGTTTGCATAGCATCAACATGACCTCGCAGCCACTGTTCGTAGTTGATGGACAGATATGGCAGTCGCAAGAGAATATGAGCTCTCTGCATGAGGGCTATTTCAACAATCCATTGGCACTCCTTTCTGTTGATGATATTGAAAGTATTCAGGTGCTGAAGAATGGTACGGCGATATGGGGAGCAAAGGCTGCTGGCGGTGTGGTGATGATCAACACCAAACGAAGTCATAACATGGCTACGGAAATTGAAGTGAACCTCTCAACAGGTATTAAACAGCGTGGTAAGGTACTGCCGCTTCTTCATGCTGATGACTATCGTATCTTGGCCTCAGAATTGTTGACTAAGGACAAATCTATGGGGAGTGGAGTGGGAAGTCGTTATCGTTTTCTTGACGATGATCCAACGACTTCATATTACAAGGCTAACCATAATCATACGGACTGGAATCACGAGATTACACGGGTGGCATCGACCCAAAACTATGGAATAGCTGTGCGGGGTGGTGATGAAGTTGCTCTTTATGCCTTCTCTTTAGGATACAATCGGGCTGACGGCAACATACGCCATACGGACTTTGAACGTTTGAATGTGCGGTTTAACAGTGATATTAATCTGACGAAGCAACTCACAACTCGTGCAGACATAGCATTCTCGCAGGTCACACGCAATCTCGTTGATGATGGCATCTTTAGTGCTACTTCACCACGCTATATGGCTTATACGAAGAATCCGTTATATAATGCATATCAGTATGACACGCAAGGAAGACTCTATCATCGTCTAAGCGATGTTGATGAACTAAACATGGGCAATCCCTTGGCCGTCGTAGAGAATGGTGAAGGAAAAAGCAAGAACTACCGTTTTACGGCAACGCTGGCCCCAACGTATAGGTTTGGAGAGAGGTTCAGCCTGTCTGCAGTAGCAGCTTTTTCTTGGGACAAGATCAAAGAGAGCGCTTTTACACCAGATTTTGGCCTTCCTGAGGTGCATTTGTATAATAGTCAGGGCGATTGGTATGGCGATGCAGTCAATAGCGTGGCCAGCCTGATGACACGCCATTCGACGATGACTCTTGGCATGAATGCAGACTGGAGCATCCTTCATTCTCGGTTCTCTTTGTTAAGCACAAAGATAGGCTTCCGCTATTTGAACAACACCTTTGAGGGCGACTATGGTCAGGGATATAACACGGGCAGTGATAACTTGCGTTCGCTGTCAGTGACCAATTCTGCCTTGCGAACAACGCTTGGAATAAATGACGACTGGCGCTCAATGAGTTGGTATGCGCAGGTGGAATACAGTCTGAGAGATCGATATATGGTCACAGCGTGTGCAGCGATGGAGACGAATAGCAGATTCGGACGTGATGCCGATGGAGGCTTGAAACTTGGTGGCGTGAGATGGGGGCTGTTCCCTTCTGTAGATGCCGCATGGCAAGTAACCAACGAAAGATTTATGCGTCATATAAGTGGCATTGACTACTTGAAGTTGCATCTGGGATATGAGCTGACAGGCAACGATCAGTTGCCGATAGGCGCTACACATACTTATTTTGAGACAATCAACTATGCTGGATTGGCAAAAGGATTGGCACTGGCAAGCATCGGAAATGAAAAACTCAAGTGGGAGCAAACGGGCACCATGACTCTGGGCGTGGATATGCGTCTTTTGAATAACCGTCTGTCTCTGCGTGCGGATTATTTTCATGCTACGACGTATGACTTGCTGGTTACAAAGCAATTGCAAGAGGAGTATGGTCTGAAAGACTATTGGACAAATGATGGTCAATTGCAGAACGACGGCTTTGAAATGGCTGTAAGTGGACGCGTTATTGATAAACGTGACTGGCAACTGACGGCTGGACTGTGTTTAGGACATTATAAAAACAAGGTGAAGAAGCTGACCGATGGTGACTATATGACGAAGATGATGGGAGCGAATCTGCTGACAAGTGTTGGAAAGCCTATAGGACTGTTCTATGGCTACCGCACGGAGGGCGTCTTTGTTGATCAGGCTGCTGCTTCACAGGCTCATCTTGCAATTGTTGATGAGACAGGAAAAGTTGTTCCTTTCGCTGCAGGTGACGTTCATTTCAGTGATATAACTCCAGACGGCATTATCAACGAAAAGGATATGACGGTTATCGGTGATCCGAATCCAGACATTTATGGCTCTTTTAACTTTGCCTTGAAATGGAAAAGACTCTCGGTAGATGTGTTGTTTTCTTATTCATTGGGTAATGATGCTTATAATGCTCTGCGTCAACAACTGGAGAGTGGAGCAACTCTTAATAACCAAAGTGAGGCTATGCGTCGCCGTTGGACTGCAGATGGGCAGACGACAGATATACCTCGTGTGACATTTGGTGACCCGATGCAGAACAATAGATTTAGCGATCGCTGGATAGAGGATGCTTCTTATTTAAAACTGAAACAGTTTTCTTTGACTTATGATGTTCCTGTCAAACTATCGTTCATACAGGGCTTACAACTCTGGGGTTCGTTGAACAATATGTTTACTTTGACTCGTTACTTGGGCGCAGATCCTGAGTTCAGCTATGGCAATCACTCACTCCTTCAGGGGGTTGATGCGGGTCTGATGCCCCAGTCAAGAAGTTATAATATTGGAATAAAACTCAATCTTTAATCTTTTTCATACAATGAAAATCAATAAATACAGATTATTACAGATATGTCTTGCAGGCTGCTGGGGAATGACACTCACTTCTTGTCAGGACATGATGGATATGGACTCTCCTCAGGTGGTATATGACACCAATCATCAAATAGATCATGCTAATGACTCTATTTACTCGGTGATGGGTGTTCTGGCGCAGTTGCAGGATATAGCAGACCGCGTGGTGTTGATGGGTGAACTGCGTGGAGACTTGATGACTGTTGATGCACAAGTGGCAAATACGGATCTTCAAGACATAGACAGACTTCAGTTCTCTACAACAAATCAGTATGCCCTGTCTCGCGATTTCTACTCAATCATCAATAACTGCAACTATATCCTTGCTCACATGGATACCACGATCACAGAAGGGCAAAGTAAAGTTCTCTTGCCAGAATATGCGCAAGTGAAAACACTACGTGCATACACCTATTGGCAACTGGCCCTTATTCAGGGGGAAGTGAATTATTTTACCCAGCCTCTTACTGATGTGTCAAGTGGAATATGGCTTGATAAAGCTAAGACAGACCTTGATGCTCTGTCTCTCTTGCTGATAGACGATTTGGAACCTTTCGTAAATACGCGTGCATTGGATTTTGGAAGTGTTGATGGTTGGAATAGCTCCGAATTCTTCTTGCCAACAGCGATGCTTCTTGGCGACTTATATCTTTATAATAACAGATATGAGGAGGCAGCAGCTGCCTATTATAATCTGATATGCCAGCGCCACTTGACAGTAAGTAGCAGCTTCGCAACAACATGGCAGTCAACAACTCGTCATGAACTAAATAATGGTCAGCGCCGAGCTTATGTGTCGGATGTCATCACAAGACAGGTCTTTGATAGTGGTTTGCGCTCGGCTCATAGCCAGTTGCACAAGCTGACCTATGGTGTCAGGTATGACAAGGAAGATGGGGCAACAGCACTTCTGCCAGTCAAAGCGTTTACTGACTGGATGCAGGGGCGTGTGCACTTTCATACCGATAATGGACAGGCTATTTCACGATATTTCTATGGTGACTTGCGTGGAGTAGCAGAATTGTCAAATGGTAAATTCGTGGGGAATGCCTTCGGACCGGCAACTGATGATAATTCTTCTTTTTATATCACAAAATTCTATAATAACCTCTCGGGAAGTGAAACTGATGTGCTGGAACATCGTTCTCTGACATCTTTAGCTTTACTCCGTCCTTCTACTGTCTATCTACGTTATGCAGAGGCTATCAATCGCGCAGGCTTCCCTACAACTGCATTTGCTGTGCTGAAATATGGCTTGAATAGCGTCATGTATGACACCATTCAACATCGGGTGGATACACTTGAGCTGCAACGCTATCCAGCCTACATAGACTTCCATGATCCGCAGTTCAATCAAAACGTAGGAACTGCTGCACGGGGCTTGGGGTTAGGTATTCGCTGGGACAAAACACAGTATGTTATTCCTGCTGGCGTTGACTCTGTAGATTATGTAGAGCGTGCAATCCTTGAGGAAATGGCTGCTGAAAGCTGTTTCGAAGGAAATAGGTTCTTTGATTTGCTACGTATCTCACATCACCGACCAGACCATCCTTTATTCATGGCAAAGAAGGTGAGCGCCAAATACGCGGATGCTGAGGCTGCAGAACAGCGGTTACGCATACTTTCAACGTGGTTTTCCCACAAAGAAGAATGACTTCTGACTCGCTGGAATAATGATATGGTGGACAAAACATGCTGCAAAATAACACATTTGTTTCATTTAAACAGCAGATGAAGAAAATAGGCACATTCCTTTCATCTTTCACCACAGATGTGTTAAAGGAAAATGGTCGGTTGTTGTTAATTTTGTAGCCGAATAATGAATCCAATTATATTTAATAACTAAAAACATTTTATCTTTATGAGACACTCTACATTATTTATTGCAAGTTTGCTCGGAGTGGCACTATCTGCACAGGCACAGTCGTTCAAACAGGTAGAGCAAGAAAAAAATCAAGAAAAGTTTATGCCATTACATCGTGGCATCGTGACCTTAGCCGATATTAATGGTGATGGAAAACTTGATGTCGTCTATGGCGGACAGTATCGCCCAGACAATGATAAAGATGGTTCTGGAGACGTGACCTTTAAAACGGATGGAAATGGTGACTACGTGCTTGATGAGAACGAATCAAAAATCGTAGATAGCCACACCAAGTGGGCGGTACAAGGCGATCCAGAAAACCCCAATTCTTGGTTCTCGCTGACATGGGCATGCACGGCCAATATCTTCTTTAATCAGGGAGGTGGCAATTATGCACACGAAGTAGCAAGCTCATGGCATCACTGGGGTGAGGGCTCGCGCACCAGTACAGAGGCCCATGGCCTCTTACCCACGACATGGGGCGGTTATCACTTCTTTGATGCTAATAATGACGGACGTCTGGATGCTTATGTCTATGGCCAGGACGAATGGGGATGGAAATTCTCGGAGTATAGTGGTCAAAAGGTAGGCGATGATGGACAGTTCGTGGCTTTACAGTTGCAAAACGCTGAAGGTATTTTTGAATTGCAGCCTTGTCCTTTCCCGAAAGGATGGAATGAGAATACAAACTCTTTAGGTAATCGTGCGAACTCAAGTATCGCTTTTGGTGATTACGATCACGATGGTTATACGGATGTGCTCATCCAATGCTATCACAAGTGGATGGAGGAAGATGAACAGTGTGGCGAGCGCCTCGTTGGACTCTACCACAACAATGGCGACGGAACCTTCACCCAGATGAATGTTTTCAAGCCCATACCATTTGCCGAAAACAAGAAGCCCGCTGACCTGTTCGAGGCCGACATTGAGAGCAGCGAGATGGTGCCTACGATGAAGGCAAAGCCCATGAGCCACGGTGCCATAGCCTTTGGCGACCTGAACGGCGATGGCTGGCTCGACATCATCTCTACAGGTTGGAGCAACGACGACGAGGCCCTCTCTTTCTATATCTATCAGAATCTGCAGGACGGCACCTTTCAGGAAGTCGATCTCTCGGGCAAGAGCTTCCTGCCCGTTTACGAAAACGAGATTCAGGTGGCAGACATGAATAACGACGGCTGGCTCGATGTCGTGGTCTTCGGCACGCAGAATGGCGAAGGCATGCCCAAGGTAGGCGATGTTTACTTAAACGATGGCGATGGTGAGTTCAACTTCACCCGCAGTTCCGTGGAGCAGGGCAATGGCCTTTATGGAGCAAGTGCTGCGTATGCAAAACTCGTTGATATCAATCACGACGGGCTTGTTGACGTATTTTCACATGGATGGACCGATGTCGAGGATAAAGGTTGGGGTGCTCGCATCCACACACAGAACACTGATGGCACTTTCTCGCTTGATACTGATTTCGGTGATCCCAATACATCTCATTTGACCTTCGGTGATGTCAATGGAGATGGTGCACTTGACGTGATTGGCGACTATTGGTATGATTTTGGTATTTGGGAAAGCCAGTTTACTGATGGCATTGAAAATCCTGAAGCTCCCACAAATGTCAAAGCCGAGCAGAAAGAAAGAGGAAAGCTGACAATCAGCTGGACTGGTGATGACTTGAACACAGGATTTGCCTATAATCTTTATGTTAAGAACAAGGAAACAGGCTGGATTAGTCAGTTGATTCCCGCAGACTTAGAGACCGGTGCTCTGCGTACCTATAATTCTCTTGGTGTAGCTCTTCGTAGCGAAGATCCATCTGCCATGACATACACAATGAGTGTTCCGGATGGTGAGTACGAAGTGGGAGTACAGACACTGAAGAACGATTGGACTACGAGTGCTTTCGCAAAAGCTGAGGTAAGTGTTACTGATGGAATTCAGACCACCAAGTCAACTGATTCAATGGTAACTCGCATTTACGATGCCAATGGTCGTTATATGGGCGCAAATGTGAATAGCCTTGGTCGTGGCGTCTTCATCGTGGAAAAGGATAATCAGAAGACAAAGATCATTAAATAACTTACATTCTTTTTCTCGTATGAGGGCATGTTCAGAATCTTTTAGAACATGCCCTCCATATTTAATCATGCTAACTAAATTACCAATGAATAAACTTTTATTAATCACTTTGACGCTAGTCACATGTCAGATTCGATTAGCCGCATTTAATATCAGTCATGGACGGTGGAACCTCAACTTTGATGAAACATCCAAATTGATGTCTATTTCGTATGATAATAGGCAACTTTTTACGGGCGTTTATGGCTCTGTGGGCTATTATTTTGCCGATGACAACTCTGGCGCATATTGGCCAGAAACGAAAGATGCAGCAGCATGGACGCTGACAAGAACAGATGGCTACTCAGATAGTTTTGGTACGGGAACGAAATATAGTATTCTTTATACGTTTAATTGGCCAAACTATAGTGGCGATGGCTCACAACTGGTGCAGGACTTCGTCTTCTATAATGATGTGGATTACTTTGTCTGTCAGCTAACCGTGGCTAATACAAGTGGACGAGAAATAAAAACGAACTATGTGTTACCTTTGCGCTCCAGTAGCGAAGCAACTTTTATGAATGGTTCCTATAATAGTGAGAATCGTATGCTTTGGATACCATGGGATAATGATGAGTATGTAAAGTACCAATCGCGTGCAATGAATACTACTCACGAAAGTAACTCTGTCATCGCTCTCTTCAATGGAACCACTCGTAAGGGCCTTGTCATGGGAGCAATAGATCATAATCAGTGGAAGAATTGTGCCAAGGTGACAGCAAGTAACAACTATAAAGTGGACTATTTCGAACTTCGTTCTGGCTATACAAGCTTTTTTACCCACGATCAGGGCATGGCACATGGCATGGTGCACGGTCAGTCTGTGAGCTCGGCCCGTTTTATGGTGGGATGGTTTGATGACTGGCGCACTGGCATGGAGACCTATGGCCGGGCCTGTGCACGTGTGGAACCACGGTGGGAGTGGAATGGCGCAAAACCTGTAGGATGGAATTCGTGGGGAGTGTTGCAAACAAACCTACAGTATGAATATCAAGACCATTGTGTACTTAACACCGCCAAGTATATTGCCAATGAGCTGATGCCAAGAGGATTTCATGATGCCAATGGTCAAGTCGTATTTGACCTTGACTCTTGGTGGGATTTCCTTTCTGATAGCGATCGTAATGCTGTCTTTGACTATTGTCGTCAGCATAATATGATTCCAGGGCTTTATTATGGACCGTGGGTTGATTGGATAAGTGAAGGAGATTTGGATAGTAACTTCTATGGTACTTACAAACACAGCGATGTTTGTCTCAAACAAAATGGTAACTATAAGACGCTTGATGGCGCTTATTGTCTTGATCCTACACATCCTGCTGTCATTGCAAAGATGGAAGAACGCCTGCAACAGTTTTATAGTTATGGCATTGGCTATGTAAAGGTTGACTTCCTCTCTCAAGGTGCTATTGAAGCCGATTCCTGGTATGATACAAATGTGCATACAGGTATGGAGGCATATAATCAAGGTATGAACAGGTTCAAGCAGAAGATTCTTGATTTATGGGGCGATGGAGGTCTTTATGTAGATCTTAGTATAGCACCTCTCTTTCCTCATCAGTATGGTCACAGCCGTCGTATCTCTTGTGATGTGTTTCGCAGTATCAGCGATACTCAGTACTGTCTGAATGGTACTTCTTTTGGGTGGTGGTTAGATCAATGTTATTATGCGCAAGATCCAGACCAGCTTGTCATGGTAGATAAGAATGGTGCTTATAGTCCAGCAGAGACACGTGCACGTCTTACATCTGGATTGGTAACTGGCATTTTCCTGATGGGTGACAATTTCAGTGGCACAAACTATGGCAACTCAAATACAACACAAAGCAGAAACTATGCGCAGAACTTTTTAGCTAATAATACGGACTTGATGCATGCAGTGCATACTTGTCGTGCTTTTCATCCTGCTTTTGGTCACTGGGCTGGTGAAAGTGGTGCAGAGAATATCTTTGTTTACGAAACATCGCAGTATGTTTATGTGGCCTGTTTGAATTATAAATCAAGTTCATTCTTTAATTCAAACACCGCCAATTGGAACATTGACGTCTTCTACCATATTGGAATTGATAGAAGTAATGTTGCAGAAATAAAAGAACTCTGGTCTGGAACAATGGTGTCGTTAAACAGTGACGGAAAATTTATCGCTACGGTGCCAGCAAAAGATGCTCGCATCTATCGCATAAAGAAGGTGAATGGCATTGACGATACACCATCATACGTGCTTTCACAGAATAAGGATGTTGTTGATCGCCAGACCGAGATACAAACGGTATCTACAAGAGGGGACTCACAATTTACCGACGTCTATACACTTGACGGACGCCGTTTGACTATTGATGGCAAAAAGCCTCAGCCAGGTATCTATATCGTCAATGGAAAGAAAGTTAAATATTAAACAGAAAGGAGGGAGTGCCTATTTTGACTCTCCCTTTCCGTAATTACCATTTGTACAAATTGTACGTTCGCAAAAACAAGTTGACTTTCTTTCTATGATACTCAGACATAGGTGACAGCCAAAACGAAACACTTTCCGAGTCACATTGGTGAATCGCCAATGTGACTCTATAATACAAATTTAGATAAAATTTTCGAGATTTTAAGCCAGTCGAGATAAACCCCCATGTCGTTTACGCAGAATTTGGGGGATAATGGACAGCATAAGCAACAGGCTACAATCTGGAGGTTTCAAATGACCGAATGAGTATCCTACAAACAACCGAATAAAATCGCCTTAAATCACCGAAAAAACATAAAAAGTTTGGTTAATCAAAAATCGCACTATATTGGGATTGTATGCCAATTATGCAAATTTTTGAGTAAATTGAAGTCTAAAATACTATTTTATTGCGATTTTCGTTCTGTATTTAAAGATTTATCGGTAACTTTGTACCGAAATCGCAATATATTGGATAAATTGCTCACGCTCAGCATTGCTTAAGCAAGCTTAGCACTGTATTCGCTAAATCGCAATTTTGAGATTATGACGCAGCAAGAAATAGGTAATGCCATCAAAGAAAGAAGAAAGAAACTCGGCATCAACCAACAGACGTTGGCTGATTTGGCAAACGTGGCTGTAAATACCGTTGTCGCAATTGAACGAGGCGAGGGTAATCCGCAGTTGACAACCCTGCTGACAATTCTCGACACGTTAGGGCTTCAAATATATATTGACATCAAGCAATTGGACTATGAGACAATGTAAGGTTTACGTTCATGATTCAGAAGCAGGGATACTTCAGGAAATCGATGCCAGGGAATATGTATTCACCTATGATGAGAATTATCATGGTGAACCAGTATGTTTGTCCATGCCTGTACGTACAAAGCCTTATCGCTCAGACCATCTTTTCCCGTATTTCTTTAATATGCTCTCTGAGGGTGCCAACCGTCAGATGCAATCACTGCTGTTACACATCGATGAAAGCGATGATTTTGGCATTATGTTGGCAACAGCCCAGTATGATACAATTGGAGCAGTAACCATAAAACCGATTTAGATATGATAGATCTTAGCGTTTGCCCATCTACCTTGCAGAAAGGCTTTACGACCTATTCTCCATCTGCACGCAAACTACTGTTTGATGGCAAAGAGGTCTCCCCTATATTAGACTTCGATAGTCCAAACAATGATAGTGCTGATAACGAAGCCTATCTGAAGAATGTAGGGCGCATCTCACTTTCTGGAGTACAACCCAAAGCGAGTTTGGTAATCAACGATGACAATAAGCTAGTCAAGCCTGCAGAGAATGAACGTGGAAAATATATTTTGAAGCCAGCACCATCATCATACGCCTTGCTTGACCGCAAGTATTGTCCTGCCAATGAACATCTGACCATGCAGTTGGCTTCTCAGGTCTATCAAATCGAAACGGCAGCCAACTCTATCTGCTTCTTCCGTGACGGTGAAGCAGCTTACCTGTGCCGACGTTTTGATGTGGGTCCTAATGGGCAGAAATTTAGCCAGGAAGATTTTGCCTCTCTTGCGGGACTGACAAACACCAATGGAGGAAGTGATTTCAAGTATAGTAATCTGAGTTATGAGGAATGTGCAGACATCATTCGCAAGTATGTTAAGGCTGCACCTGTAGAAATTCTGAAGTTTTTCCGTATCATTGTGTTCAACTATCTTACCCTCAATGATGATGCACATTTGAAGAACTTCTCGCTTATCAACCGTGGTGACGGAGAATATCATCTTGCTCCAGCATACGACCTCATCAATACAGGTCTGCATTTGAGTATGCCTCGTATCTTTGCCCTTGATAAAGGACTATTCAAGGAAGGCATGAAGTTGACAGACACAAGGACGGTTGAACGCAAGGATTTTGAAGAGTTTGGTCGTCGCATTGGCTTGTCGGAACGATTGGTAAAACGAGAACTGAATTTTTTTGCCGCAGAACATCCGTTAGCAAAAGAACTGATTGACCGTTCTTTTCTTTCAGATTCCTTGAAGCGGAGTTATTGGCTTTCATACAAGTACCGACGTGCGACGTTGGGATTTAAATGAAGCGATTACACTTTTCCAAGGTGTTTTTGCCTCTTTTTGTACACTTCTCCAAGATTCACATAAGAATGGCCGAATGATTACTTGTTATCAGTAATTCATTTGGGCATTTATGCTTTGTACTTATAGGAAAAGCTCTATGTTCACCTCATGTTCACTATGAAAAGAAAAAGCACCTACAAAATCTTTGTAAGTGCTTGATTTTCAGTGTGGACCAGCCAGGGCTTGAACCTGGGACCTCCAGATTATGAGTCTGTTGCTCTAACCAACTGAGCTACAAGTCCAATTACAGCGTGCAAAGGTACGAGTTATTTGTGAAATATCCAAATATTTTGGGTAAAAAGACGTAAATTATTGGAGGTTATCACCTTTTTCACTCGCTTATTAAGCACTTTGAGACTGTCGCCTCGAAGGTACTCCCGCTCGGAAAAACTCAAATATATTTGGTTTTTCACTCGCTTATTCGTACCTTTGCATCATAATGAAAACGATTTTTTATCCTGATCAGTCGCTGAACGATGGGGCTTATGCTGCTACTGTTGGCTTCTTTGATGGTGTACATCAGGGTCACCAGTATCTGATAAATCAGCTGAAAGATGAGGCTTCACGTAGGGGGTTGCGCACGATGGTGGTCACTTTTGAGCGTCATCCGCGTCAAGTGGTGCATGGTGAATGGAAGGCCGAGCTGTTGACGCCGCTACACGAGAAGCTGAAACTGCTGAAGGCTACTGGTATCGACACGGTGGTGGTGCTGCGATTCAACAAGCAGATGGCTGCCTTCTCGGCTTTCGCCTTCATGAGTGAGGTGCTGAACAAAGCACTCCGTGTGAAACTGCTGCTGACGGGCTATGACAACCGCTTTGGACATGACCGCAGCGAGGGCTTCGAAGACTATCTGCACTATGGTCAGACACTCGGGATGGACGTGCTGGCTGCTCAGCCGCTGACCGTCAATGGGCAGACTGTGTGCTCTTCGCTCATCCGCCAGCTGTTGCATGATGGTCGTATCAGCGAGGCCAACAAGTTCTTAGGACGTCCTTACTCGCTTCAGGGTACGGTGGTTCATGGCGAGCAGATTGGTCGCCATTTGGGCTTCCCTACAGCCAACTTGCAGACCGATGATGCTCAGCAGCTGATGCCTGCCAATGGTGTCTATGCCGTGAGATGCTGGTCGCAGCATCCTGGCATGATGAATATTGGCATGCGTCCTACCTTCGACGGACAGCAACGCACGGCCGAGATCCATCTGTTTGACTTCTCTGACGACATCTATGGTCAGCCGCTGACGGTTGACTTTATCGAACGCTTGCGCGATGAGCGGCACTTCGAGAATGCAGAAGCTCTGAAACGTCAGATGCAGGAAGACGCATTACGAACTAAAGAAATATTAAACACATGATGACGACAAACAATTTAGGATGGGTGAAGGCTGTAGGCTATGTCCTGGTATATGTAGTTTTGCAGCTGATCGTCTTATCCATTGCCTCTATTGGCTACAGCCTCTACATAGGCCACGAAGTAGAAGAATTGCCCACGATGGGTATGATGATAGTTATGGCCTTGTCCCCTATAATAGGCATAGCTTTGTTTATGGGGACAGGATGGACCAAGGTGTCGCGCCAATACCTGCAGTCGCGCCCTGTGGGTGTGCTTTTCTGGTGTGCCCTTGCAGCGTTGGGAGCCATCATCCCTTCCATGTTTCTGCAAGAGCTGATGCCGGAATGGCCCGACAGCATACAGAAGTATATTGAGCAAACCGAGATAGCGGCAGCCCGGCTGATGAGTACTACCGGTGGCTATTTCGTGATTTGTCTGTTGGCCCCCGTTGCAGAGGAAGTCGTGTTCCGTGGTGCTGTGCTCCGCACGCTGCTCGCCTGGAAGCCCGAGCGTCGCTGGCTCATGATCACGTTCTCTGCCCTGCTGTTTGCTGCAGCCCATCTGAACCCTGCCCAGTTGCTCCATCCGCTGCTTATCGGTCTGCTGCTTGGCTGGATGTACGAGCGTACGGGCAGTCTGCTGCCTGGCATCATCTATCACTGGGTGAACAACACGGCCGCTTACCTGCTGTTCAGGGCCTATCCCTCGCCCGATATCAAGTTGATAGACATCTTTGGCGGGCAGCCCACCAAAGAACTGTTGGCTGTTGTCTTCTCGCTCTTCATCCTGATGCCCGCCTTGTATCAGCTCTTCCTGCGCATGAAGAAATAAGCAGTCTCATACATATTATCTACAGAAAAAGCCATCCGTCGCTCCCGACTGGATGGCTTTGTTCTTTCAAATATGTGAAACTTCACAGCTTCACCGATTGTTTTAATTTTAATGATTATTTATATAGAGAAAGCATAGAAATGTACTACTCCAAATAGCCTGTGGGCTGCTTCATCAGCGAGTCGTTGGCCAGCGAATCCACCTTCAGGTCGGCCATGGCCGGATCGTTGGCAGAAACGTGATACTGGGCAAAGTCGGACTCATCGACCCATGTGCTGTCCTCTTTGAACGACTGGTCGAGAGCACTTGCAATGGTGATGACCACAGCCACCACAGCGGCAGCTCGGAAGAAAGGACGCATGCGCTCGGCGAGGCTGATGCTACGTGCCTTCACCTGTACGCACTCTTCTGTCATCTGCAGCATGCGTGCGTCGAAGTCGTCGCCCAGAGTCTCTTCTGGCTCCAAGGCAACAAAAAGCTCTCTGTATTGTCGCAGTTCGGCAGGCAGATCCTGCTCGTCCTGCTCGAAGAAAGCTTTCAAAATCTGCTCCTCCTTCAAGGTTGTCTCGGCCTCAAAGTAGCGGTTCAGCAGCTGTTCGATGTACTTATAGTCCATATTGTTCTTCTTGAATGAATTTCTGTTTAATAGTTTGACGGGCGCGGAAGATGTTGATCTTCACCTGCTGTTCGCTGATGTCCATCACGGTGGCTATCTCTTTATAGCTTTTCCCCTCGACGTCTCGCAGCTGCATGCAGGTGCGTTGTTTCTCGGGCAACTGTTCCATCAGCAGTCTGACGCGTTCCACTCTGTTGCGCTGCACCATTTGTTCTTCAGGGTTTGCGCCGTACGAGTTGTCGGGTGCGTCGTGGTTCCCGTCTTCGAGTGAGGTGTTCTGGTTTTCCATCCGCTTTTGGTGGTCGAGTGCCACATTTCTGCATATCGTCAGGCAGAAGGCCTCTATCGACTCTATCTCGTTCCACCGGTCGCGTCGGTTCCAGACTTTTATCATGGTTTCCTGCACCACATCTTCGGCATCAGCCCTGTTGAGAGTGATGCGAAGTGCCAAGCGGAAGAGCTCGTTCTTCAGCGGCAACACGTGGGTGCGAAAACTGATATCTTTCATCCTCTCTATAATATTAAGACGACTGACGAATAGAAAAGTTACGGCAAAGTTACTTTTTTTTTTCGAAAAAGAGACCTATTGCCTTAGTTTTTGCACTTCCAAGAAAAGTAACCCTATCGTTTTCTTAGAGAAAAGTGCCACTTTACACAAGGAAAAGTGCCACTATTCCCATCGAATAGCGGCACTTTTCTTATCGTTTAATACCAGGTATTAATAACCAGCGTTCTGTTTCCAGTTGGTGTTCACATCAAGAGTAGCCTGCGGAATGGGGAATATACGACATTCCTTGTCGAAGCGAGCTGTTGGGAAGCCATGACGGTGGAAACCGTATTCATCCTCGAAATGACCGAAACGAATCATGTCGTTACGACGCCAGTTCTCATCGAACAGCTCACGACCACGCTCATCATAGATATCATCCAAAGTAGGAGTACCATTAAATTGAGGAGCATGAACGTAATCACGAATCTGGTTCAGCAGGCTCTGTGCAGTTTCGCCTTTAGTGGCAGTAGCGCCACGAGTAATAGCCTCAGCCTTCAGCAACAGCATATCAGCCAGACGGAAGATTGGCAAGTCATTAGACTGGTTACGATCGTTGATAAAGTCCTCACGAACTACGAAGTACTTGACTGACTTATAGCCCTGGCTCCAACCCTTAACATCCTTACCAGTATTCAGCGTAGCGCAATCAACAGGATAGATTGAAGGATCTGCAATACCATCAGCCCACTCAATATAGTGTGCGTTGCTCTCAGCATCAGTATACTTTAGGCGGATAGTCTTGTCGAGCGTAACCTCCTCACCATTATATTTATAAGGTGTAGTGGTCTTAGCGAAAGTCGTAGGATCAAACATATAGATCTTGCCTGCAAGGATATTCTCCTGACGATCGTCAGTAGGCAGAGCCATCAGCAGATCAGCGAACTCAGGTGTAATAGAGAAGTTACCACCAGTAGATTTGCCGATATCGGTACCGAAGTAACCAGGTCCGCCCTGACCGTCATTACGTCCCTGACGCCAAATGCGTGGACGAGCGTACTGGAAACCTTGAGCTGTGATGGCATCGTAAGGCATTGCATAGATAAAGTCCTTAATCTGAGCGCCATTGTTAGGCCAGAACTTTGAACGATAGCCATCCGAGCCTTCTGAGATACTGAATTTACCACTTGCAACGATATCGTCAACCAGAGCAACTACATCATCCAAGTGTTCGTTGCTATAAGCAGCAGCGTCATACTTTGTCACATCCTCGGCAGTATAGACAGGCCAGTTGATATACAACTTAGCCAATAGAGCCTCTGCAACATACTTCGTGGGCTTGCCATAGGTAGACAGATCAACATTTGTCGGCAACAAAGGAATGATTGTCTTCAACTCACTCTCAATCCATTTAGTCACATCTGCGCGAGGAGCACGATCCACTTGTTCGCCCTCAGCAAAAACACGGTCCAGGATTGGAGAATCACCAAAGCAATCTACCAGAATCCAAGTAAAGTAAGCGCGCATGAAACGTGCCGAAGCAGTGGCGTTATTCTCTTCACCACCCATGCTCAAGATAACCTTGTTGGCATCTACTATAGCACCAGTCACATTTTTATACCAGTCAAAACATGCGCTGGTAGCGGTGAAGTTGTGCAGTGAATTCTGAGCATAGATACCATCATCAGAATAGTCACCATCAAAGGAAATACCAATCCACTCATCGCTTGACAGCGCTTGAGCTTCCATATATCGACGACCCAATGTGCCAAGCAGTTCGTAGTACACACTGGCCATCTGAGCCTCAACTGCCTCCTCAGTGTCGGGATAGGCTGTAAACTGAGCCTCAGGAGTGACATCCAAGTCACTACAGCTGGTCAAAACCGAGCTTGTTGCACAGCAAACGGAACCAGCAAGGAGGAAATATTTTATGCTATTCTTAGTCATAATCGTAATTTTTAGAAGTTAATCTTAGCACCAAACATGAATGAGCGAGTGTGAGGATAGAAGGTCTCACGATAATCGATACCAGGAGTCAGACCACCAAGGTTGACTTCGGGGTCGATACCATCGTAACCAGTAATGGTCAACAGGTTGTTGCAGGTAGCATAGAGCTGTACGCTCTGTGCCCAACCATCAAGGTTCTTGAAAGTGTAGCCCAGTGAGAGGCTTGACAAACGCAGATAGCTACCATTCTCCAGATACTTGTCGCTGGGAATATGAGCATTAGCATCAGCCTTCCAAACAGGATCATTAATAACTTCAGAAAGAACGTTCTTACCACCAGCAAGGTGTCCCTGGAAGCTATAGTGTGCCTTTGTAGCATTCAAGATCTTGTTACCAATCACACCCTGGAAGAAGGCTGTGAGGTTCCAGTTCTTATAGTTCAGTGTATTGTTCCAACCATAAACCAACTTTGGCTGAGCGCAGCCAACCTTGGTCTTATCCTCATACTTAGGATTAGAGGTTACCCAGTTACCATTGGCATCCTGATAGGTATCAGCCTGTATGTTGCCAGAAGCATCCTGATGCTTTGTAATGTCATGAACAAAGAATACAGAGTTACCGTTGGCGTCATAGCCTGCATGCTGATAGGTCCAGAATGTACCGAGAGGCTCACCCTCCATGATACGCTGTGTATTAGCATTTGAAGAGATACCACCGATGTTGGGGTTACCCTCGTCAACATAATCTACAGAATACAGAGCGTTTGACAGCTTGTCAACGGTATTCTTGTTGTGTGACAGGTTAATCGTGGTCTGCCACTGGAAGTCCTTCGTCTTCACAGGAGTAGCATTCAAGTTCAACTCAATACCCTTGTTACTAATGTCACCTACGTTAGCACGAATCCAATCCAAAGGATAAATATTGGTAGAAACAGCGTAGTTCCAAATCAGGTCAGAAGTCTTCTTGTTATAGTATTCAATGCTACCGTTGATGCGGCCACCCAGGAATGCGAAGTCGATACCTACGTTGAACATAGCAGTACGCTCCCACTTCAATTTGGGGTTACCGTTGTTCTGTGCAGAGATGCCATACATGGTCTTAGAAGTTCCATCAGGCAGGATGTACTCAAACGATCTGCCATTCAGACCAAAGGTTGTGATAGCGTCATAAGCGCCAAAGCCCATAGCATTACCGCTGACACCATAACCCAGACGAAGCTTCAACTGGTCGAAGATATTCTGATCCTTCATGAACTTCTCCTCTGTGATATTCCATGCTGCAGATACTGAGGGGAAGGTACCCCACTTATGGTCAGCACCGAATACAGAAGAACCGTCACGACGGATTGTAGCCTGCAACATATAGCGGCTGTTGAACGAGTAGTTCACACGACCATAGAAAGAGATGTTACGAATCTGCGACTTCGAAGAACCGGTTACATCGTTGATACCATTGATATTGTTAGCATAGCGCAAGTTCCAGAAACTAGTCTCATCGTTATAGAAGTTATTAACGGTAACACCAAAGCCATCACCATCCTCACGCTCTTCCCAAGAATAACCAGCCATCAAGCCAAGCTTGTGAATATCGTTGAAGGTTACATCGTAGTTACCATAGGTCTCGAAGGTCTGGTTGTGACGCAGATAAGTATCGCGATGGGCACGACCATCAAAGCCCTTGTTCATCTGAGTCTGATGAGACTCATACCAGCTATAGGTGTTCTGACCACTGTCGTAAGAATAGTTTGCATGCCATACCAATCCGTCGATAATCTTCAGCGAACCTTTGGCAATGTATTGCAGACGGCGCCATTCATTCTGATTGCTATCCTCATAGATCATTGACAGGGGGTTATAGTTGGCAGAACCAATATAGCTCTCATACCATGTGCCATCAGCATTGCGAACGGGGTTGGTAGGAGAATAATAGTTCATGGCATCAAGCACACTCATACCAGCATCGCCACCAGTAGAAACGCGCATAGGCACACCCTTGAACTTACCCTGCATAGCATTCACGCCCAAAGAAATCTCCAAACGATCCTTCAGCAGGCTACTGGTCAACAACGTACGAGCATTCACACGGTTCATACCTGTGCCGAGAACCACACCCTGACGATTCATGTAGTTGACAGAGGCCATATACTTGGTCTTCTGGTTTCCACCACTGATACTTACGTTATGATTATGGCTTACACCTGTGCGCAGCACCTCGTCCTGCCAGTCGGTATCACCACCGCCATCCTGTGCAGGTGTCAGCAGACCGCTGTTACGCAGTTCGGTTGCAGAAGCCATATCAAGAGTCTTCAGTACCTTATCCAAAGCTACATAAGCATTGTATGTGATATTTGTCTTACCCTCTCTTCCGCTCTTCGTGGTGATGATGATCACACCATTGGCAGCCTTAGAACCATAGATAGCTGTTGCAGAAGCATCGCGCAGCACGTCGATACTCTCAATATCATCGGGAGCTACCATCGAGATGTCAACACCGGGGATACCGTCGATGACGTAGTAGGGCTGCATGGCAGCACCCTCACGCAGTGACGAGGCACCGCGCAATGTGATTGAAGGAGTGCCATTGGGGTCACCGCTAGATGTGACGGTCAGACCTGCCACCTTACCCTGCAGCATCTGTGCGGGATCGGTGAACACACCCTGGTTCAGGTCTTTGGCCTGCACGGTGGTGATCGACGAGGTCACGTCCTTGCGGCGCATGGTGCCATAACCGACAACCACCACTTCGTTCAACAGCTTGTTGTCCTCCTCCAGTTTAACAGTCATGCCGTTGCGTGCTGCAACCGTCTTCTTGGTGTAACCGATGTAGGTTATGTCCAAGCGTGCGCCCTGTTTCACAGAGATCGCAAACTTACCATCAGCGTCGGTCACCGTACCATTGGTGGTACCTGTTTCCACAACGCTTACGCCGATAAGAGGTTCGCCCTTACCATCCTGTACAGTACCGGTGATGCGCTGCTGTGCCCAAGCGACGGTGCTGACCATCATTAGCAAAGCAAGCATCAGCACACGGCTGAATGTTTTTTGTACGTTTTGCATAAAGTTAGTTTTTTAGGGTTAGTGAAAAAATTATTTGTTAATAAAAGCATTCTCTGTCATCACGGGGCAGTCTGTTGCCCATTCTGCCTCATCTACTGCGATGAAGCCTTCGCCCTTGCAGGGGCGCTTGTCTATCAGGAGTGATGCGTCTTTTTCAGTGCGGTGGATGCGCACGTTGTTGAAATAGACGTCGGTCACTTTCCCTTCTGTGTCACCACCCACGAAGCAGACGTTGGGGCTGGTGGCGGTGATGTTGTTGAAGTAGATGCGGCTCACAGCACCACAGCGCCCTTCAGTTTCGCCCTTAGGGAAGCGCCAGTTCTGGTCCTTGTGGTTGCCGTTGGCACGCGGATAGCTGGTCACGTAGATAGGCTCAGCCTTGCCCCACCACACGTCGCTCCACAGTTGCAGGTCCATCTGAATGTTCGAGAAGCTGACGTCGCTCACCGTACCCTCGTCGCGGTTCTGGATGCCCAGTCCGCGGTTAGAGCCCGTGATGATGCAGTTCGTGAACAAGACGTTGTAGATGGAATCTACATTCTCGCTACCTATCTTTATCGCGCATGAGCGCGAGGCCATCACACAGTTGCTCACCACGATGTCGTGGCAGGCGCCATACGCGTCAAACTCCCTGCGGTTTTTCAGGCAGATGCAGTCGTCGCCGCTGGTGATGTGGCAGTTTGAGATGCGCACATGGCGCGAGTGGTCCAGGTCGATGCCGTCGCCATTGCGAATCTTCAGGTTGTTCAGCAGGTTGATGCCATCGATCACGGCACCGTCGCAGCCGATAAGATGCACCGTCCAGTAGGCGCCTTCCTTGATGGTCACATCGCGAATGGTCAGATTCTTAACGTCGGTCAGCGTCAGCACGTGTGGGCGCGGGTCGAAAGTCTGATTGGCCAGAGGTTTCAACTCGTAGCTGTCGGCCAGTTCGGCACCCATAAAGCGGATGCCGTTGCCATGAATAGTGCCCTTGCCGCAGATGCTGATATTCTCGGCATGTTCGGCCCAGAGCCACAGCATACCCTCGCCCCGGTTCTCGCCGAAGGCACTCAGGTGATAGATAGATTCATCGGGATTGGCTATCAGCATGGCGGTAGCCTCGAGATATAGTTCCACGTTTGACTTGAGCTGCACGGGTCCAGCCATAAACGTATGTCCGCGGCGCAGCAACACGCGTCCGCCACCATCGGCAGCGCATCGGTCTATGGTTTTCTGTAGTGCGACAGCGTCGTCTGTCAATCCATCTCCCTTTGCTCCAAAAAGCAGAGGGTCGTATGTCTCTTGTGCAGACATGACCAAGGTCATGAGTAGCAAAAGTAGTATGCTATGTGTTCTCATAAATACCATCATTAAGATGGAGTAATAGTTGATGTAGTTTTTAGTTTGGGGCAAAGATACACTTTTTATTTAAAATGACAAAACAATTGCAAATTTTTTCGATTTTTTTCGTACCTTTGTCGCAATAAAGACTAAAACTATCAAATAAAATGAGGAAATTATTTATCCTGTTAGCAGCCGTCATGCTGGTCATACCTATGGCGGCACGCGAGAAGAAGAGGCTTCCCGTCAGCGACCGCGAGTACTGGTGTCTTCAGGCCCAGAGAATGGCAGAGCCCGTGCTGAAGAACATGGCCGAAGGCACATTGCAGAAGAACATGCAGACGGAGTTCTCGCCATCGTTCGACAATCGCAACCGCAAGGTGGTGTATATGGAGACCTTTGGCCGTCTGATGGCAGGCATCGCCCCCTGGCTGGCACTGCCCGACGACAGCACTCGCGAGAGCCAACAGCGCCAGCAGTTGCGCAAGTGGGCGCTGGCTTCGTATAAAAACAGCGTGGACCCCAAGTCGCCCGACTATCTGTGCTGGGGCGTGTCGGGACAGAACCTGGTGGATGCCGCCTACATCGCCGAGTCGTTCATCCGTGCCTACGATGCGCTGTGGGTGCCACTGGACCAGGTGACCAAAGACCGCTACATCAGCGAGTTCAAGAAGTTGCGCAAGATAGAACCGCCCTATACCAACTGGTTTCTCTTCTCCAGCATCATTGAGAGTTTTATTGCCAAGGCTGCCGGACTGAGCGAATACGACGACTACCGCGTGATGACCACCATCCGCAAGGTGGAGGAATGGTATGTAGGCGACGGCTGGTATGCCGACGGACCTGTGTTTGCCTTCGACTACTACTCCAGCTACGTGTTCCATGCCATGTACCTGGAGACGCTGCAGAACATGATCGATGCCAAGGCCAACACGCGTCTGGAGTATCAGAAATACTACGACCGCGCCCTGAAACGTGCTCAGAAGTTCAGCATCATCCTGGAACGTTTCATCTCGCCCGAAGGCACCTTCCCCGTCATTGGCCGCTCTACGCCCTACCGCATGGCTGCCATGCAACCGCTGGCGCTGATGGCGTGGTATCAGAAGTTGCCTAAGGAACTGAGCAACGGACAGGTACGTGCTGCCCTGACGCAGGTGATGCACCGCATGTACGACCACCAGAATAACTATAACGAGGGTGGTTTCCTCACCATCGGTTTCTGCGGTCATCAGCCCGAGACGGCCGACTGGTACACCAACAACGGCTCGCTCTACATGACGTCGCTCTCGCTGATGCCGCTCGGTCTGCCTGCCGACCACGACTTCTGGACGGCTGAGGCCGAGCCGTGGACACAGGTGAAGGCCTGGAACGGCCAAGCCTTCCCCAAAGACCACCGCTGGGCTGACGACATCACCACTAAGGACCGCTGGTGATGCTGGAACTTGCGTCTAAGCTTTTAACTAGTAACTTTTTAATACTTTTAGCGCCGATATTCCACACAAATATCGGCGCTGTCAGTTTGGCTCACCAACTAAAACAATATGAGATGTCGTATTTATATTATTTTAGAAACTTTGATTGTTGTACCACTTCACCATCTTTAAGTACTTTGACAAAATAGATATCTGAGGGGAGCGCATTGATATTCAGTGTATATTGTTGGAATTCAGTAATTTCTTTACGCAGCAAATGCGTCTTGTTCCATAGCTGAATCTCATAACGACCTGGATCTTGCATTGTTATATTAATCGTTCTCCCATCGCCTGTGCCAGTGACTACGGAATTGCCATCTTTGACTCTACCAGCCTTAGACGATACACTTCCCCACCCGCAAACATTCTTTGCACGTACAGAGAGCTGCACTTCTGTACCAGTTCCTCCAGTCCTAAACATAACGCTAGAACCCGTACTTGAGCCAATAATAGTACCACCCTGCAATGTCCACTGGTATTGATTAACTTCCTGTTCACAAGATTGGGTTGCACTAACACTATAAATAGAATTAGGATTAAGCTTGCTTGGCCAATACAGTATTTGGGGGGACGAAGGGACACCTGCCCAAACCATCAGCGTATCACTAATTATTGACGACTCCATCTGTATCTGCGCGACAATTCCACATTCTCCATTTCCTAGCTTCAGGAATTCTGCGATCTCACTGCCTTGCCCCGTTACGAGTTGTAAATTTGTGTTTGTTGTACTCCAATGAATTACTGCGTAATCAGGAACATTCTCTACACTATATTCTTCGGTATTACATATGACAACAGGTCCTGTTACCTTTATATCCGAATACAATGTCTTAATTGCTATTATATCGTCCATAGATAAGCCCCTATGAACTCCAATATAATATGGATACATAATAGCATCAGGACATGTTGAATGCTCCAATCCTAATACGTGGCCTATTTCATGAATTGCGACAGTTTCCAAATCTATCCCTGTACCATTTACAGACCAATTCTCATCATCATCAAAATGAAGATGGCCAGAATAAAAACCGCCAGCAGGTGGAGGAAAGAATCCATGAGCTAAAACATTTCCTTGGCCATCGAATGGAGAATTATCACCATGATCTCTAGTCGCCCACTTTACAACAATATCCGCTTGGGAAGCCGTATATACTTGAGTAAATGTTAAAGCACATTGTGACTGCCATATCTGAAATGCATTTTGAATTGCAGACACACGTTCTTGAAGAGTGAGATGATTAGACGAGTTGTAAATATAATAACACAGGTTCGTTTTCTTCCATTTTACTCCTCGCAATGAGTATGTGCTAACTTCTGGACTCAATTCTATAATAGGACCATCATCAATCTTTATTTGTGCACTGGAATTAGAGCAAAAAAGAAGAACTAATAAGAACACCAAATATATTCTTTCCTTCATATCTATAGTTTCTTTTGAATACTAGTTAGTTTAATGTTATATTCTTTTAGACCTCCAACTGTACCACTATTAGGGGTTGGAGACAACACAAAACCCGAGAATACGACTTCAAGATTATTTTCTTCATACTGAGATGCCATCTTAACTGGATAATAGTTAATCACCTCATCAATGGTTCCTTCCGTGTAACAAGATATATACCATTTTTGCAAAGACTCATTATATTTAGTTACTCCAGAAAGATCTGAAACCAATTCTCCTGTTTCATCTTCATCATTACTACTGCAACTGTAAAATAGGCTTACAGTAAATAGTAAACTTAATACAAATAATAAATGTTTCATTGTTTTTTTTGATGTTAAAATGGTTAATATTTATGATTTTATATTGCAAAGATATATAATAAGTTTTATTACGCCAAAGAAATCACAAAAAAACACAAAAAAAACCACAAAAGAAAACAACGATGCAATCATCTGCAAAGTTGAAGAATGGTAGTTGGGCGACGACACAGGTGAAGGCCTGGAACGGCCAAGCCTTCCCCAAAGACCACCGCTGGGCTGACGACATCACCACTAAAGACCGCTGGTAGTTCTTGAATAAAGACCTTATAGCGCCACTATTCCGTGCGAGTAGTGGCGCTTTTCTGTTGCAAAAGTGCCGCTCTTGCATCGCATCCAGGGGCTGGAGCGGGTCATTCTAGCCCCTGGAGCCGTTCGTTCCAGGGGGTAGAACAGTTCGTTCCAGGGGCTAGAATCGCCACAAGAGTGGCACTTTTGCATGGTCAATGCTTCACCATGGCACAAAAAAAGTGCCACTATCACGAGCGAATAGTGGCACTGTTAGTTTTCCAGTTGCTCCCCGTTGGAGAGCGAAACTATTCATTATATCTATAGTTTCTTTTGAATACTAGTTAGTTTAATGTTATATTCTTTTAGACCTCCAACTTCACCATTATTAGGGGTTGGAGACAACACAAAACCCGAGAATACAACTTCAAGATTATTTTCTTCGTACTGAGATGACATCTTAACTGGATAATAGTTAATCACCTCATCAATGGTTCCTTCCGTGTAACAAGATATATACCATTTTTGCAAATACTCATTATATTTAGTTACTCCAGAAAGATCCGAAACCAATTCTCCTGTTTCATCTTCATCATTACTACTGCAACTGTAAAATAGGCTTACACTAAATAGTAAACTTAATACAATTAATAAATGTTTCATTGTTTTTTTGATGTTAAAATGGTTAATATTTATGATTTTATATCGCAAAGATATATAATAAGTTTTGTTACGCCAAAGAAATCACAAAAAAACACAAAAGAAAACAACGATGCAACCATCTGCAAAGTTGAAGAATGGTAGTTGGGCGACGACACAAGTCAGGGCTTGGAATGGTGAAGCTTTCCCAAAGGATCATCGATGGTCTGACGACATAATCACTAAGGACCGCTGGTAAATAATAGCTATAATTTAAACGATTATAGCTATTATTTTATTTAATACCTTAACTCTCGCAAAGCGAGAATGGAATTATCGCATTGCAAAAAAGTTATCTGTATAGACAGCTTCCTTGACCTGCTGGAGGCCAGCCTCGTCGTTGGTCACCGTCATCTTCTCGCCATTCTGGAGCACAGCCTCGATGGTGCCATCGTTGTTGAAGCGGAACAGTTCCTTGGTGATGCCGTTCTGCTGCATAGACCAAGAGTCGTTCTTGTCGTTGTGAATAAAGTAGGTCACCTCGCCAGTAGGCGCCTTCACCTCGTAACCATTCTTCAAAGTCTTGACAGCATAGTAGCGTCCGTCCTGTCCTTTCACCTGTTGGATGGTGTTGACAGCCATAGGATTGCTACCGGTCCAGAACTCGATGGTGTTCAAGACAACGGCATCGACAAACAGGCATACGCCACCCACGATGGGTTGCAGGATCAGACCTACGATACCATTGACAATCTTATTGCTGGTCATGTTGCACTGCCACTTTTCATAGCTGTTGAAAAGACTAAAAGAACCGATACAAGAGCTGCACAGGAACGAGCCCGAGAGTAAAACGGCAGCTACCTTTAAACTGATTTTCTTCATAATAGTAATTGGTTTAATAGTTTTACAATCGCGGACAAAAGTACGAAAAACTTTCGTTCTTGCAAAACAATTCTAAGAAAATCTCGCCATGAGCTGGGCGAAAAGGGGGTTTGCCTGCAGCACTGTGGGGTTGCCCACCATCAGCATCTGGCGGCGAGCACGCGTCAGCGCCACGTTGAGTTTGCGGTCCACCACGCTGCCATCACTGTCGATATAGCTGTTGTTGGTCAGGAAGTCGAGCTGATAGCGCCGGCTGACGGTGAACGAATAGATGATGACCTCGCGCTGCGAACCCTGATAGCGCTCGACGGTATCGATGGTGACGTCGGCAAAGGCGGCTTCATCGCCCAAGGCCTGGCGGATGGCTGCTATCTGATTGCGGTAGGGCACGATGACGCCCAC
The DNA here is from genome assembly GCF_022024035.1 of Prevotella sp. E13-17. Lineage (NCBI taxonomy): Bacteria > Pseudomonadati > Bacteroidota > Bacteroidia > Bacteroidales > Prevotellaceae > Prevotella > Prevotella sp. E13-17. Next base: position 3,276,341 of record NZ_CP091787.1, on the reverse strand, counting down.
GGTCTTATGAGCATCGAAGTGGTCACCGTAGAAGCGGCGGATGCGACGCAAGAGGTCGGCCACCACCTCTGCCTCGTCGGCATTGGACTTTGGCGAAAGGAGCGGCTGCTGGGGAACCACGGGCAGGAAGAGCATGCGACGCGTCTTGAGCAACTGGTCAAGGGCATCGCGGGCAGGCTGATCGTAGTTCAGTGCGGTCTCTAGTTGGTGGCGCAGAGGCACGGGCTGCAACTGCTCTTGCTGGTAGAACATGGCGCTGGGGAACGAGGCAATGTCGGGGTGCATGCGTCCTTGATGGTTCAGGGTGCCAATGAACTGCGTGCGCCCTTGCCGTTGTTCCCAGCGGTAGAGACGCTCAAAGAGCGACTGGCGACAGTCGCTGAGGCCGATGGAAAGCAGTTCCTCGTTGCAGACGGCAGCCTGTTCGGCCGTCTGTTGCACCACGGCAGGCAACTGCTTGTGGTCGCCAATCATCACAAAGCGGTCGATGGCACAGTTGCTGAGCAGTCCGATGATGCTGGGCTCGAGTATCTGCGAGGCTTCGTCGATGATGGCTACGGAAAAGTGGCGGCCAGCCATGAGGAAGGGGCGTGCCTGCATCATCGACGTGGTGCCCGTCAGGATGCGGTCGTTGTCGGCCAGACCGGCATCGCAGAGCATGGCTCGGATCTCATCGACCGCCCTGTTGGTGTAGGCCATGAGCAGAAGAGACTGGTCGGCAGGAGCTGTTTTCAGTTCCTCTTCGACCATGAAACGCAGTGCCATGGAGGTCTTGCCGGTGCCCGGCGGACCCACCAGCAGGAAGTAGTCGCGCGACTGCTTGACCCGCAGCAGGATGTCGTCGTAGTGGGGATGATAGCGCTGTGAGAGCGCCGCTGAGGTGTCTGCCTCGGGTTGGCGCTGTCCCAGCAGCAACTGCCGGCGCAGCTGAGGCGCCGTCATGAACTGATAGAGACCGCGTATCTGACTGTTGGTGCCCACATCGCTGCCACCATGTTCGATGGCCCAGTGGGTCGATGAAAGCGGAAAGATGTCGGGGTTTTGCTGACCGTCGTTCAGCAGAACCACCAGATGGTTGTTCTTGATGTCTTGCAGCACGCCCTTATAGAGAATGCTCTGGCGCACATCGGGCTGCGAGGCGTACTGATAGAGATAGACCATGTCGCCCATGCGGAAGTTGATGGGGGCATGAAGTGCTTCGTCTGAGAGCTGCAACGTGAGCAGGTCGTAGCCGCCATCGTAGGTCGAACGCTGACGGTCTGTGACGGTCAGGTCGGTATAGATATTGCCCGTCTCGCGTTTCTCGCTGAGGGGCATCTGCCACAAGTAGCTGGTGGCGCCGCCCTGTCCTTCAACGACGCCCAGCTTCTGGCATTGCTGTTCGCGATAGACAAAGGTCATCATGCGCTCGAAATAGGCGCGCTCAAGCGAGGTGAGATGTGATAAGCGGGAAATGAGACGTTCTGTTTCGGGAAGTATGAAACGGTGGAAGAAGCCATCGCGCGGCACCCCTTTATAGATGACGTCAGCGTTGAGCAGCGGCAAGATGCGCCCAAAGCCGTCGCGGGCAATGAGCAGTTCGGTGGCCACAATCTGGTTGCGCAGGCGGATGGCCTCGCGAAACAACGTGCGGTAGTAGTTCACCGCCACCAGTCCGCGGTCGGCAGGATAGCGCGAGTAGAGCAGACGGGTGTCCACCTGGCGGTCGGTCTTGCCGAAGTTATAGTGCAAGATGCCATAGTAGAGCAGCAGCTGCACGTAGTGGTTCTCCAGCTGCATGCCGTGGCTGTCGTGGCTCTGGTATTCTATCTTCATGTTCTTGCCCGACTTCTGTTCCACCAGCAGCCGCATGTCGGTGGTCATCAGGTCCACACGTCCTTGCAGCCCCAGTCGTTCGCAGACGAACGAGGGCTCGAGCAATGCCTGCTGCGGTGCCAGCACAGCCACCGCCTCGCGGATGTTCTTCATCTGCACGGCAGCCGCCTCTTCAAATTTCTCTCGGTCGAAGTCCTCGCAAGCACGGATGCGATCGGCCTGTTCGCGATAGGACCGCTCGAGCGACTGCCGCAAGGTGGCATCGGGATGATGGATGATGTCGTCGAGCGCCGTACCTGCAAAGTTACCCAGCAAGACAGCCTGTGTGTTGACCTGAGGCTTCAGTCGGTTCAGTGTGTAGAGCAGCGGATGGTGGCCATAGGCGGTGAAACATGCTGCCAGCGAAGAAATGTCGAGGAGAAAGTCGGGTTCGACGACGATGACAAGGGGGATGATGAGGTTGCTCTCGACGTGACAATCCAACAGGTTGAGCTGCATGCCGGGGCGAAGCACCTTCTGCAAGTAAGCGAAGTCGCGCCCCTGGTCGGTGTTGCCATAATCCACCAGGAACTCGCCCTCGTCGGCATCGACGGTGATCAAATGACTGTCGAACGAGCGGACGATGCAGCGAATATAGAGTTTGTTGACCTTCAGCCGTTCGGCATGAGGCTGGGCGTTGACAGGCAGCAGCCGAAGCAACGAGCCAGGGATGTCTGCCTGGAAGACACGTGAGATGTAGCGAGCCACCGCCCGAAGGTCGTAGCGCCAGTCGTCGGCAGCAGGCAGCTGCGCCTGATTGGAGTGGCGACGGGCTGTCTGGATGGCCTGTGTCTCGTCGCGAGGGATGCGTAACTGCTTGCAGACCCAGTCTATCTGTGAGAAGAGGTTGCCAAACGTGCCGCCTTGCTGACTGCATCCTTGGGCAGAAGCAAGCACCAGCAGTTCGTGCATCTGACGTATGGCCGGCCCCGAGGGGTCGGCCATTGCCAGTTCGGTGCATATCTGAAACAGTTCGCTTGCTTCCACGATGCGCTGATTACTGTCTGATTCGGATAATATTGAGTGAGAAAGCCGGAATCTCTACCAGCACCTTCTGGGCAGTTTCGGGAGAAAGAATCTGCTCTACGGGATGAATGTTCGTGGGCTGCTGAAGCGTATTTTCGTCCATTCCATCGTTAGCAACCAGACGGATGACACGGGCACACTTGGCCGAGAAATGGCTCAAGTTGAGCGCTGCCGTGGTAGCCTCGTCGCTGGTGTTCACAACTTTCACAATCAGCTCGTTGGTATTCTCGTCGATGGTGGCAGAAGAGAAGAGCCCCTTCGACGTGTCGTGCTTCAGCATGGTGTCGAAGACCAGCTCGTTGTCGAGCCACGCCTTCACGCTGTCGCCAGCCACCTGGAGGGTGATGTCATACCAGCGTCCCTGTTCGATATGGCCATGCTTAGTGTCGGTCTGCATCTTGCTGCCACCCACAATCTGTTCGATGCCGTGCTGGGTGTTGCCCCAACCACCGAAGTTCGCCCAGCAGTAGTTTTGGTCGTTGACGTAGTTGAAGACAATCATAAAACCTTCGCGGCCACTATCCTTGCGGGCGCGATACTTCAACGTGTAGTGATCGCCATCGATGACGTGCTTTTCGACAGCCACGCACTGATCGCGCATGCTGCGCTGGCTGACCAAGCTGCCATCAAAGTTCCACTCACCGCTGACGCTCTCCATGTCATTGTTGGGCTTAAAGGATGCCTTGGTGGCCCATGTGGCAAAGCCGGCACGACTGCGCTTGGGCGTCACCGATGTCTGCAGGCGCATGGTCTCGTAGGGATTGTCTTGCTGCACCTTCACCACCTGAGTGCCGAGGTGCTGGGGCATGAGCATCTGCACGTAGTAAGACGGTGTGCCCATGACCCGACTGGAGTTGAAACGAATCATGTCTGGACGCCACTTGGCATCGTTCTCGTTGACAAAGATAGGGGCATAGGAGTTCAGGGGCACCATGTCGCTATTGTTCTCGATGCCCATCATATAGACTGCCTCGCCCAGTGCGGCGTTCATGTTGCCTAGATCACCGAAGCCACTGGTCACGGCATACTCGCCGACATAAATCTTCGGTCCTTTGCGGTCGTAGCTGTCATACTTATGGAAAGCATCCGAGAACCATGCGGGATTGCGGTAATAGTGCTCGTCGAGCAGATCTACCTCAAGGTCGCTTTCCCATTTGGGATTGTCGTCGCCCCAGGCCACGACGTTGCCGATCAGTTTGATATGGGGATATTTCTCACGCAGCACCTGGCGGAACTTGTCGTAGCGCTCATAATAACGGTCGCTCTGTTGGTGCTGGTCGGGCTGGTTGTTCTCGTTGCCTATCTCCAGATACTCAATGTTGAAGGGAGCGGGATGGCCGTTCTTGGCACGCAGTGCACCATATTTGGTGGTGACATCGCCATTGGCATACTCCAGTGCGGACAGACATTCGTCTATCCAAGGCTGGATGTCTTCAACGGGAGTCTTGCCTCCGTGCCACAAGCCCACGTTGACTACATAGAGAGGCTTGGCGCCAAGGTCCTCGGCCAACTGCAGATATTCGTGAAAACCCATGCCGTCGGTGGTGCGATAGCCCCAATTCACGTTCCAGTGGCCTTCGCGTTCCTCGATGGGTCCGATGGTCTTCTCCCAGTGGAAGGCGTTTTCTGGGTCTTCCTGTCCCTCTACGAAACAACCACCAGGGAAGCGCATGAACTTGGGATGCATCTGCCAAAGCATGTTGGCCAGGTCGGGACGCATGCCGTTCTCGCGGTTCTTGAAGGTGGGTGGGAAGAGGCTCACCATATCTACGTCGATGGTTCCTGCACCATCAAACACCAAGGCAAACTGAGCTTTGGTATCGTTGGCGTCGGAGCGAAGTGTTGCTGTATATTTGGTCCACACGCCCTTGCTTAGACCTGTGGGCGACACAACGGTCTCGGCATAAACCCCTGAGCCGACAGAAGCGGTTCGGCTGTCGGCCTGCAGGCGGGCCTTGATGGTGCCTTTATACTTTCCTTTCGCCCAAAACGAAAGGCGGTAGGTGCGCCCCTGCACGGCATTGATGCCCCAATAGCCTTCGTTCACCAGGAAGGCTGGTGCCGCCGTGGTGGCCTTGACGTTCAGGCGTAAGGCATGATGTTGGGCGGCATTCAGCAGTTTCACCTTCTTGCCTGGCTTGATCAGCTCGCAGGTTATCTCAGAAGGATACTCGGCATCCACACACCAAGCCTGCATGTCGGCGGGTGCTCCATACTTAGGACCATCCTCAAAAGAGCGGTTGCGAATCAGTTCGGCATAGAGACCGCCATCGGCAGCGTGGTTGATGTCCTCGAAGAAGATGCCATAGTGCGTAGGACTGATCTTGGGTCCACGCTGCTGAATATCAATGTTCAGGTTGACTTGTGCGCTTGCTGTCGCTGCAGCAAACAAGAGATTTACAGTTAGTAAGGTAGCTGTTTTCATATCGTTATGTTAAAGTTTAATGATTCTAAAGCTATAGGGGGGCAGGATGGTGGGGTCTGATACCTCCAGATATTCAGCTTTGGCATGCTGGTCTTCCACGCTTTTACCCGTGAACTGGTAGCACTTTGCGTTCTGTGGTATCTTGACACCCTTCACAGTGAGCTTCAGGGTGGCAGGCAAGGCGTTGACCAACTTCAGGTAGCAAGAGCCACTCTTTGAGTCGCGCACCACACTGGCTCCCACACGATAGTCGAGGTCTTGATGGTCGAGTTTCAGCGTACTGCTGATGTATCGGTTGCCACTGCACACAGAGAACAGGCGTTGTATCTCGTAGGCTGGGGTCGTGCGGACGGTGGTATTGTCGAAATAGATCATGTTTGGATTCCAGTTGGAATGGCCATCCTTGCACAACATTGGTGCATAGGATGTCATCTCTACCACATCGCCATTGCGTTCGATATCTGTCAGATAGAGCGCCTCGGCCAGTGCAGTCTCCAGATTGGGGCGTTTGACCTTGGTCGATGCAGCCCATTCGCCCAGATATACCTTGGGTGCCTTACGGTCGTAGTTGTCGTAATAGTCGCGATGATACATGAACCAGCCTGTTGACTCATAATAGTGTTCGTCGGTCATATACTGGTATTGGGGGTGCTTCTTGGTGAAATCCCAACCTTCTATATAGTCGGCAGAAGGGAAGTGGAACGGACCTACCGTACCGCAAATCTTGATTTCGGGATGCAACAGGTGCATCATCTTGCAGATCATCTCGTAGCGCTCCTCAAAGACGGTAGAGATGATGTCCTCGTTGCCAATGCCCAGATACTTCAGATTGAACGGCTCGGGATGACCGGCATCTGCACGCATCTTGGCCCATTTGTTGGTCTGAGGATTGCCGTTGGCCCATTCAATCAGGTGACAGAGTTCGTCGATATAGGCAGGCATGTCGGCCATGGGGATACCTCCCTGCTGTCCTCCAAGTCCATCGGCATTGTTGGCGGAGTTCTGACAGGGCACACCGGCAGCCAGTACGGGTAGCGGTTCGGCACCGATATCCTCGCAGAACTGGAAATACTCGTAGAAGCCCAGACCGCGCGTCTGGTGGTAATTCCAGATGTTCTTGTCGGGTGTGCGGCTCTCCAGCGGTCCCACGGTGTGGTTCCAATGATAGATGTTGTCCAGTCCTTGACCATGACTCATGCATCCACCGGGGAAACGCACGAACTTAGGATGCAAGGCGGCAATCGTCTCAGCCAGGTCTTTGCGCAGACCATTCTTGCGGTTCTTGAAGGTGTCGCGAGGGAACAGTGAAATCATATCCACCGCCACCTCGTCTTTTCCGATTGGTATCACAGCCAGGCGAGCCTTTGAACAGGTGGACTGAGCGACCAGCGTCGTCTCATAGCGCTGCCAGTTGATGGTCTTCGACTTCAACTGTGAACGAGCAATCACGCTTCCATCCTCGGCCAGCAGGGCAATCTCGAACAGCTTCTGTCCGCGAATGAACATCGAGAAGTCGTATGTCTTGCCTCGTTCTACGGCAATACCGTCCCATCCTTCATTCACAATTGTGTCTGACTGCAGAATGGCATAGTGCGGATTTTGCGGTGTGAGGGGGTAGGTGGTGGCAATGCGGATGGGCTCAGAAGCATGCCAAGCGGTGGTGGCATGCCAGCCACGACGGTCTTTTCCAGAGTATTCGAAGTCGCGATTCTGTATCAGTTCGGCATAAAGTCCACCGTCAGCCGCATAGCTGATATCCTCGAAGAAGATGCCTATCAGCTTGTCGCTGATGACTTTCTCCTTGCGCATATCTACATCAAGAATGCCAAAGACCGTGGGGTCGTCTTTGTCTAACACCTTCTCGAAGGTCTTTGCATCGTCATACATGCGTTCTGACGACAGGTCGGCATCGTTAGCCAAGTTTGTGAAATACTCGCGAACACCAAGGAGTTCGTTGTCGTTCAGGTCGAACACCTGTCCTTTCACTTCTTTTCCATCGACCGAAGCACTGACGCGCGTCACTGTGAAAGCCTGGTCATCTGCCAGCAGTTGTTCTTTTGAAAAGCGACGGAAGTCGGTATCTGCCTTCACACCATAACGCTTGCCATCACTCACGAACTGTATCTCAAAGTCTTTTCCTTTGGCTCTTACCACTGGCTCCAGACAATTCTTGGTTTTCATAAGGGCATAGTCCTGCGGGCGCCAGGTCACCAGACTGAGACCATAGGCCACCGCCACGCAGGGTGATGTCGTGTTTACTTGAAAAACAAGCCGCCATGTGCCATCGTTGGCACGGCAGAGGGTGGGGTTATACATCTTCTTCTCTGCTCCCCATGTGCCGTAATCGCTGGAACACAGTTGTCCCAGATGTTTCCAGTCATTTCCTTTCTGAAGCGCTGCGTGAAGGCCAGCCGATGGATGGGGAGAGTAGATGAGCACCTTGTTTTGAGCCACCATGATGGCAGAACTCATACAAAGCATAGCAAGCATTAGTTTTTTCAAAGGTAGTTTCATTTCTAAAGTTCTTAACAATTATGCCGCAAAGTTACTCATTTTATTTAAAATGTCAAAGGGTTTGAGATTTTATTTGTAACTTTGCATCCGCATAAACACTCAGCAATATGAAATACATTTTTGAGACACGCATGGAGGTTCGTGACTACGAATGCGACATAGAGGGAATCGTTAACAATGCTCAGTATGTGCACTACTGCGAGCACACCCGCCACCTCTTCCTGAAAGAGTGCGGTCTGTCGTTTGCCGAGATGCACAACAAAGGCGTTGACGCCGTCGTGGCACGCATGCAACTGCAATACAAGGTGCCCCTGCGACCCGATGATGAGTTTATCTCACGACTGAACCTCACCAAGGAAGGCATCAAGTATGTGTTCCATCAAGATATCTATCGTGCCAGCGACGAACAGTTGTGCTTTCGCGGTAAAATAGAGCTGGTGTGTCTCATCAATGGTCGTCTGGGCAATAGCGAAGACTATGACGCGGCCTTTCAAAAATTCATTCAATGAACGACGAAGAAGTCTATTATACCATTGCGCTGACCCGCATGACGGGTTTCAACTTCCAGACTGCGCTGCAGCTGTATCGCGAGCTTGGTGGAGGTAAGGCCGTCTATGAACACCGCAATGATATAAAAGAGGTGATGCCCGACTGCTCTGACCGTTTGGCTGAGAACCTGAGAGACTGGTCATTGCCTTTGGCGCGTGCTGCCGAGGAGATGGAGTTCATCAGTAAACACCGTATTCAGCCGTTGTTGCTGGGCGACGAGTTCTACCCGCAGCGTCTCTGCGAATGCCCCGATGCGCCAATCATCCTGTACTATCTGGGCTCGGCACCACTCAATCAACGTCGTGTCATCAACTTGATTGGCACTCGCCACTGCACCACCTACGGCAAAGACCTGATTCAACACTTTATTCGCGACCTGAAGAGACTTTGTCCTGATGTGCTGATTGTCAGCGGACTGGCCTATGGCGTAGATATCAATGCCCACCGACAGGCTTTGGAGAACGGCTATGACACGTTGGGGGTGTTGGCCCACGGACTCGATGACCTCTATCCTTCTGTTCATCGCGACACGGCCAAACAGATGGTCAACCGTGGAGGACTGCTCACAGAATATGTGTCGCAGACTCGTTCTGACAAGATCAACTTCGTGAAGCGCAACCGTATCGTGGCTGGCATGAGCGATGCTACCATCTTAGTGGAAAGTGCTGCCAAAGGTGGAGGGCTCATCACCGCACGCATCGCTATGGACTACAACCGTTCGGTGTTTGCTTTTCCTGGGCCTATAGGAGCTCCTTACAGCGAGGGCTGCAATAACTTGATTCGTGACAACGGTGCTCAGCTCATCACCAATGCCGATGACTTCGTGGCATTCATGGGGTGGCAGTCTGACCAACAACTGAAGCAGGCACACGATAAGGGGATTGAACGTGACCTCTTTCCCAGTCTCTCGCCCGAGGAACAGACCATTGTTGACGTGCTTGGTGCCATTGGCGACCTGCAAATGGACCACTTGTCGCTGAAGTCGCACATGCCTGTCGGCCAGCTCACAGCCCTCCTCTTTCAACTGGAAATGAAAGGTGTGGTGCGCCCCATGGCTGGCGGCACCTATCACCTGCTGAAATAGCGCAGCGCCAAAAGCAACCTCTTGAAAGAGGGGCATTAGGATTGCTGGAAAAACAAATCAGGACTACAAAGACGAGAAATTGGGAATATTGGAAAATCAAAAAGGGAATACAAGAAAAGAAGATGAAAATAGGAAATATTGAATTTGGTTCGCAGCCGGTGTTTCTGGCACCGATGGAGGATGTCACCGACATTGGGTTCCGTCTGCTTTGCAAGCGCTTCGGTGCTTCTATGGTATATACTGAGTTTGTCAGTGCCGAGGCCTTGATACGCGATGTGAAGACGACGCAGCAGAAGCTGGTCATCAGTGACGAAGAGCGCCCCGTAGGTATTCAAATCTATGGTCGCGACGTGGATGCGATGGTCGAAGCTGCTAAGATCGTAGAACAGGCCGGTCCTGATCTCATCGACCTGAACTTTGGTTGTCCGGTGAAGAAAGTGGCTGGCAAAGGTGCTGGCGCCGGCATGCTGCAGAACATTCCTCTGATGCTGGAAATCACACGTAAGGTGGTGGATGCCGTCAAGTTGCCCGTCACCGTGAAGACGCGCTTAGGCTGGAACCACGAACAGCTGATCATCACCGACCTGGCCGAACAGTTGCAGGACTGCGGCATCCAGGCTCTCACCATTCATGGGCGTACGCGTGCTCAGATGTACACTGGCGAGGCCGACTGGACTCTGATTGGCGAGGTGAAACGCAATCCTCGCATCACAATACCTGTCATCGGCAATGGCGACATCACCTCGCCCGAAGAGGCTAAGCGGGCCTTTGAACAGTATGGTGTAGATGCTATCATGGTGGGACGCGCCACCTTCGGACGCCCTTGGATCTTCAAGGAGATTCGCGACTATCTGGATCACGGCACCACCGACGAGACTTTCGATTTCAACCAGAAATTGGATGTTCTTGAAGAGCAACTGCGCATCAATGTGGAACGCATCGACGAACTTCGTGGCATCCTTCATACCCGTCGCCATTTGGCGGCCACGCCTATTTTCAAGGCTATACCAAACTTCCGCCAGACGCGCATCGCCATGTTGCGCACCAACAAGATGGACGAGTTGCTCGCCATCCTCGAAGACACCAGAAAACTATTGGGATAGCGCCTACTTCAATAGCCGGCGCGAGAAGTAATGAACGGGATACCACACCGAAAGGAATCCCACGACGATGACCGTCAGAAAGACAAGTATCACATCTGTGGGATGAACACTCACCGGATAGGCATCGACAATAAACGAGCCCTGCGTGGAGCCAAGGCCAATAATGCCGAACTGCTGCTGTAAAACGCAAAGCAATAAGCCCACTAAAACACCGATGAAAGCGCCGAAAAATGAGATCATACAGCCTTCTAATAGGAAGATCTGAGACACCTGACGGTCGTTGGCGCCCAGGTTGCGTAGCGTCTGCACATCATCCTTCTTGTCGATGATGAGCATTGACAGCGAGCCAATGATGTTGAAACATGCCACCAGCAGGATGAAGGTCAGGAAGATATAGGCTATCAGCTTCTCTATCTTCATGATACGAAATGTGTCTTCCTGCTGCTCAAAGCGGTCTAATACCTGATAGCTATCGCCCGCAATACGTTTTATTTCCGCCTTTGTTTCCTCAAAATCGCTACCGGGCTTCAGACGTAGCTCAAGCGATGAAATCATGCCTTGCTGGTCGAAGATGCGACGAGCAAAGCCAATACTGGTCAGGATATAGCGGCTGTCATATTTTCCCTGTAGCACCTCAAACACGCAGTTGGGCGAGTAGAGCTCATCTTCCACGAATCCATCGGCAGGATCGCTCAAGTCCAACTGCCCCTCGCGTCTTGGCGCATATATTTTCAGCGGTTGGTCAAAGTAGATGCCTGTGCCCAACTGGTCGGCCAGTCGTACGCCCATGATGCCATACTGTATGTCGGCAGCATGCAGTTCAAAGGTGCCATCGCCCATCAATATCTCGCGGATGTGCGTCAGTTGGTCGAAGTTGTCATCCACGCCTTTTATCTGCACCATCGCCTGTCTTCCGTTATAGACTGCCAGCGCTTGGTCTTCTACACACTCGGTCGCCACGTCAATCTGTGGCAGTTGGCGAATCTCAGTCAGCACGGGATCGTCGGCAGGCGCTGTCTTACCCTGTGTCGGTGTGATCTCTATCTGCGGGTCGAAAGCCGTAAAGAGGGTTGCCACCAGGTCGCTGAACCCGTTGAACACGCTCAGCGTGACTATCAATGCCATCGTAGCCACAGCCACCCCCAGCACGGAGATGCCGCTGATGAGGTTGATAACGTTGGTTGACTTCTTCGAAAAGATATAGCGCTTAGCTATGTAAAAGGGAAAATTCATGCGACAACAGCCAATTCTTCACGTCTCACTTTTTCAGTAGTTCATCGATACGCTCAATATAATCCAGACTGTCGTCGATGAAGAAGCGCAGCTCGGGGATGATGCGCAGCTGATGGCGCACGCGCTGTCCCAGCGAATAGCGAATCTGTGAAGCGCTATTCTCTACGTTCTTCAGTATCTCCTCACCCTTGTCTGAAGGGAAGATGCTGAGATATGCCGTGCAGATGCTGAGGTCTGGCGACACCTTGGTGCGGGTCACGCTGACCATTACGCCGTGCATGGCACGTGTCTGTTCCTGAAAAATCAGGCTCAGTTCCTTCTGCAGCAGTCTTGCTATCTTGTTCTGTCTTGTTTCTTGCATAGTATTTATCTCTTTAAAAGCGTTTTATTTTTTTCTGATTAATGTCAGTCCGTCGCGCAGGGGCAGTATCACTTTCTCCACTCTGTCGTCTTGTGCCACCATGTCGTTGAAGGTCTCAATGCCGTGGGTCTGCGAATCTTTCTGATAGGCAGGATCCACCACATGTCCATCCCACAGCGTGTTGTCGGCCAAGATGAAACCGCCGGGGCGCAACACAGAGAGCACCATCTCGTAGGTCTCCTTATACGTGCGCTTGTCGCCATCGATAAAAGCCATATCGAAGGTGACACCCAACTTCGGCGCTTGGCTGATGGCATCGCCAATGATAAATGTTATCTTATCGGCTACGGGCGAGTTCTCAATCCACGGCCGCGTAAAGTCTTCCTGTTCGTCGTTGATCTCGAAGGTGTAGAGCCGGCCGCCTTCTTCCAGACCTTCGGCCATGCACAGGGCGCTGTAGCCACTGAACGTGCCCACCTCCAGAATGTTCTTCGGGCGTATCATCTGCACCAGCATCTTCAGCAGTCGTCCCTGCAGATGTCCGCTGGCCATTCGTCCGTGCAACATATAGATATTGGTGGCACGGTACAGCCTGTACAGATATTCTGGCTCCCGGTCTATGTGCTTCAGGATATACTCGTCTATCGTCATGCCTTCAGAGCCTCGACGGCCAAGCGGTAGCTGTTCATGCCGAAACCACAAATCACGCCTTTGCAGGCACACGATATCATAGAGTGATGGCGGAACTCCTCGCGCTGATGGACATTCGAGATGTGCACCTCGATGACGGGGCTCTTCAGCGAGCGGATACAGTCTTGCAGCGCAATGCTGGTGTGTGTATAGGCACCAGCATTCAGCACGATGCCGTCGTATGTGAAGCCCACCTCCTGCATCTTGTTGATCAGCTCACCCTCGATGTTGCTCTGATAGTAGTCTATCTGCACATCGGGATACTGTGTGCGCAACTCTTTCAGATAGTCCTCAAACGACTGTTGACCATAGATGCCTGGCTCTCGTTTCCCCAACAAATTGAGGTTGGGGCCATTGATAATCTGGATTTTCATTTTCTTCTGGTTTGTCTCGACAAGGCCACCATCACGCGAATGCTATAGTGCTGACAATACAGCCATGCACAACTGAGCACAGCAGCCTATGGTTGCAAAGGTAAATAAAATAATTGAAAAGAGGATGATTTTCTTGAAAAAAGTGTAACTTTGCTGCGATGAAAGTGGATGAGATGACCAAAAAGATAGTGATTGACTATCAACGCTATCTGAAACTGCAACGCAGCGTGTCGCCTAACACGCTCGATGCGTATCGCCGCGACCTGCAGAAGCTGCTGGGCTATCTGCAGGGCGAGGGCATCAGTGTGGTCGATGTGCAGCTGCCTCATCTGCAGGCCTTTGCCGCACAGTTGCATGACATCGGCATTGGGCCTCGTTCGCAATGCCGCATCTTGAGTGGCGTCAGGGCTTTCTATCGCTTTCTGGTGCTCGACGGCTATCTGGACAGCGACCCCACCGAATTGCTCGAGTCGCCCGTTCTGGGAGAACATCTGCCCGAGTTTCTGACACCGGGCGAGGTGGACCTTTTAGAAGATTCCATCGACCTTTCCAAGCCTGAAGGTCATCGCAACCGCGCCATCATCGAGGTGCTGTTCTCATGTGGACTGCGCGTCTCCGAACTAGTCAACCTGCGGTGGTCCGACCTCTACGAGGACGAGCGTTACCTGCGCATCATGGGCAAAGGGTCTAAGGAGCGGTTGGTGCCCATCTCTGAGCGAGCGCTTCATGAGATTGAGGATTACCTGCCTTGGCGCAACTCGCTGAACATCAAGCCCGGCGAGGAGGACTATGTGTTCCTGAACCGTCGTGGCGCTCACCTCACACGCACCATGATACTCATCATGCTAAAGGATCAAGCTGCCATAGCAGGCATCCATAAGACCATCTCGCCCCACACGTTGCGCCACTCGTTTGCCACCGCCATGCTTGAAGGGGGCGCCGACCTGAGGGTGATACAGGCCTTATTGGGCCACGAGTCCATAGGCACCACCGAGATCTATACACACATCTCTACACAAAGTCTTCGCCGCGAGATACTGGAGCATCATCCGCGGAATTTAAGACATAATAACGAGGTAAAGACATAATAACAAACGAACATACTTTTTTTTACGAACATACTTTTTTAACGAACATACTTTTTTACGAACAAACAAAAGAAGTGCATAACGGATCTTACCGCTATGCACTTCTTTCTATTTACTCCCCTCCCTCCACAGGGAGGGGTAGGGGGTGGGTCTCCTTATTTAACTTTAAACACCCCACCCACGAAACTAGCTTCTATACGTGAACCGCGCACTGCCTTGCCAGTAGCTATCTCTGTGCGATAGATATAGACACCGCCATCGGTGGCAATGGGTGTATATACAAATCCGTTTTCTGCAAAGCAGGCAAAACGGCGACCACCGTTGCCATTATGAACGGGAATGCCTGTCACGTCTGTCGATGTCTTCTTCACCAAGTCTATCACACAGCACTTCAAGTCGGCATCACTCCATGGAGCAGCATCCAGACGTGTGGTCACCTCGGCAAAGACCTTTCCGTCTCCCAGATAGAGCCAGTGAGCCACCTTCTGACCTGTCAGCGCCTGGTAGTCGAAAGTATAGTCGGGGTCGAACTTCGTTTCGCCTGCCTTGATTTTCAGGAAACCCGAGTTCTTGGGCGACTGAGAGAAGCCATTTGCCATCGACGTGTTCGACATGGCATAGAGATCGCCATGCTCGTCTTTCTGCAACCCGTTGAAGGCATTCCATGAACCGATATTGCCAAAGCGCTCGTCTTTGATGAGTGTCTTGAACTGGCAGTCGGGATAAGAATAGACCGCCACAAAGGCCGTATCAGCATAGTCAGAACTGAACGTATTGGGATTCATGGGCTCGTAGCTCACATAAAGATTGCCACCGGCATACTGCATGCCGGTCACGTAGGGCCAGTCATGGTCGTCCATGGGTGCCACGGGGGTGGTGCTCACCTGATGGTCGAGTGCCAGTGTGTTGATATCTACGGTGTAGAAGGTGAGCAGTCCGCCCTTATTGGTTGATGCAGGCATTTCAAGAGCAGCCATGTGGTTGTCATCCACCTGACAGAAACCGATAGGTGTCTCGTTGAACACGAAGTTGCCACGTTCCTGGATATAGCCATTGCCGTCGCGCTGAATGCCGGTGGCACTGGTCACGCCCATGCCGCCAATAGAGAACACCGTCTGTTCGGCCTGCTGATAGTCGCGATAGCCAGTCTGTTCGATACCATTGCCCAAGGCATTGATAGTTCTGTCGGTACGCATCAGATCGTCGGTGGTCACCACATAGTAAGTGGTGGTATTGTTGGCAGTGATGCCGAGAGCCAGCACATAGGGCTGGTTAGGCACTTCGGTGCTGCCCATATCTTCATCGCACGAGGCGAGCACAACAGCGAGGGCAGCGATTATCATTGAGAAAAACTTTTTCATTGTCTGGTTCATTACATTTTGGTGAGATAAACACGGAATTTCATATTGATGGCACGTCCAGGCTTTTGCAGTCTGTAGTTGTCGTAGAGCTGCTCGTTGGTCAGGTTGGTGCACTCCAGGGCCACGCTGTATTTGCCGCCACTCATCAGGTAGGTCAGTGAGGCATTATGCGACCACTGGGTGGGGATGTACTTCTTGCTGTCGGGGCGTCCCAGACCAGGGAAGCTGAGATAATACTTATACACGTAGTTGCAGCCATAGGCCACGGTGAGCGTGTTGCCTTTGGCAAAGAGATTGTTGAAGTTCCAACTCAGGTCGCCGTTCAGGAAGAAATAGGGGATGTTTGGCATACGCTGACCATAGGTGAGGTTCTCGGCGATGCCGTTGTTCACATACGAGTTGGTGGTTCCTTCCGTCTTCTGCCGGTCCTTAATGTCCTGATAGGTCAGGTTGAAACCAGCATGTGCCATGCGTTTATAGTCATACTGCACGCTGGTCTCGATGCCATGTGTGATGGCCTTGCCCACATTATCGAAAGACGTGGTGGGATTGTTGGTCAGGCTCATACCTTTATATATAAAGTCTTTTGTGTATCGATAGATATAGTTGGCCTCGACAGCCACATGATGCTCACCCAGTGTGCGGTCGAACAGCAGTCCCGCGTTCAGGTTTCTCGAACTCTCAGGGCGCAGGTCGGTGTTGCTCTTCTGCAAGAAGCCGTCGCCAAAAAGCTCCACAGCCTCTGGCATGCGGTAGGCCTGCTCGAAGCTCACCTTGGCCTGCAGTCCAGGCAGGAAGAAGTAGGTGGCAGCGGCACCATAGCCAAACTGATGTTTGTCGGCGCTCACCTGTTCGTAGCGCTCGGTGGCTAGGAACTGATCGAACAGCTTATGGGTTGACGAGTGCATCTGATAGAACTTACCAAACACGTTGGCAGTCCAACCGCCCAAGCGCATCTGATAGCCCAGACCAGTGATGTTCTTCGTCAGTATCTGAGCCACATTGTTCATGGGATAGTCAGGATACTCCGGGTCGTCCTGTTTGTGGCGGAGGGCAGTCAGCACGTGGTTCAGTGTCATCGTCTGGTGCTCGTCAATCACGTAGTTCAGGTTGGCCGTGGCCTGCCACTCGCGGTTGCGAATGGTCGCGTCGGTCAGGTAGCCCTCGCCCCTGCTGATCGATTTCACATGCTCGCCCAGCCAGTTGTAGCGCACGGCAGCCGTGTCTGTGTTGCGGTCTTTCACCATGTTGTAGGTGGCATAGAAGGTCAGGTCCAGACCAGGCATGAAGAGGTCGGTCTTCTTATAGCGCAGGCTGGGAATCAGCGAATAGCTGCGCTGCTTCACGTTGCCATACACGGCATCCATCGTGGCACCTGTCTGAATCTGCTTGTGGTTCTCTGAGGCAATCACGCCCAGCAGCAGGTAGTCGGCCCACGTTTTGTTCACCAGTCCCGTCTCCAGGCGCAAGCCCATCGAGTGGTAACGGTCGTTGAAGCGTTTCACGCGCTGTTCGCCAATGGTCAGTCCGCTGTTCAGGTCAACGATGGGTGCATCCACCCTGTAGTCGTTTTCCGAATAGTTGTAGAAAGCATTCGTGCGCACGGTGAAACCGTTGCTATTGGTATAGGCACCGTTCACTGCCACGCGGTGTGTGCCAAACGAGCCGATGCTGTAGGTCGCATCCAGGTAGTTGGCGTTGGCACGTGTCACGATGTTCACCGCGCCACCCAGTGCGTCGCTACCCAGCGACACGGGCAGCACGCCCTTATACACCTCGATGCGATCTGCCATGTTGGCCGAGATGCTGGCCAGATTGAACGACGAACCGAAGTTGTCCATCGGAATGCCGTCCATGAAGAACTTCACCTGATTGCCCGAGAAGCCATTCATCGTGAAGCTATAGTCAGAACCCAGTCCGCCGTCCTCTCTGATTCTGACCGACGACACCGTGTTCAGCAGCTTGTTCAGTGGTGCCGCCGCCATGTATTGCTTCTTCAGGTCCAATACCGACACGGCATACGCCTGTTCGTGCAGACGACGAGCCTGCGACTTTCCCACGATTTGTACTTCTTTCAGTTTGATGGTATCCTTGCCCACCTGTGCCTCTGCCACTTCGCAGACAGCCATACCAACAAGGATGCCCAGCATTGTTTTTTTACCTAACCACATCGTATATAATCACTAATTTTACAATCTTTCTACCTTTGCCTTTCTAAGGCGGTGCAAAATTACAATGATTCCCCAATCCTCACAATACCTAAAAATCATGATATTCCACCATCGCACAGCTCAACTTGCGCCCCCGATGCGCGAAGGGTAGAAAAGAAAAAAGCCCATTTCATCGGTGAAAAGGGCTCGTTTTAGCGTTCAATAGTGTAGGTATAGTGATGCAAGAGTTAAACTATTGATATCCATACAGCCCCTGGAATGCTCCAATTCAGGGGCTGGAAAGGAACAGTTCAGGGGCTAGAGGGGAGTAATCTAGGGGCTAGACGCGAGCACTCCAGGGGCTACGATTGGAATAAAATGGTTGGTTTACGGTTGTAATTGGGGCAGAATAGGTTTGCTATTCCGCCAGTTTAGTTAATCAAAAGTGCCACAATGGTTACGCTACATCACCACCACCTGGATTCCATCAGCTACATATAGACATCCAAACGCCCACCCCTTGCGATGTCGTCGTGTTGTAGTACATACTGCTTATGAGTTTTCCCATTCAGTCTCATGGAGCGTATATAGAAGTCGGAAGGATTCTTTCGATGCGCTATAATCTCAAACTTTCTATCGTTTGCCAAATGAATGACGACCCGATCGAATATTGGCGTACCGACGACATACTGGCCGCCTACCGGACAAACCGGATAGAACCCCATCGACGAGAATACATACCACGACGACATTTCGCCACAGTCATCGTTGCCGACGTAACCATTGCTGCTGGTGTTGTAGAGCTCGGAGCATATATGGCGGACTAGGCGCTGTGTCTTGCGCGGTTGTCCGGCGTAGGCATACAGATAGGCCACATGATGGCTGGGCTCGTTGCCGTGAACATACTGACCAATAAAGCCAGAAGCATTGTCGTTCTTTTCGCCACTTCTGTCTTCAAGTGAGAAGAAACGGTCTAGTCGTTGGCAGAATGCCTTTGCTCCCCCCTGCAAGGCGATGAGACCGTCAATATCGTGAGGCACATACCACGACCACTGCCAAGCATTACCTTCTGTATAAGGATAATTGCCATTAGCGCCATATCGCAACGGCTCAAAAGGTGTAAGCCAGCTTCCATCAGAAGTCTTAGCCTGAAAGAAGCCATTAGAAGGATTGAAGATATGACGATAGTTCTGGCTACGACCAATAAAACGTTTATAGATATCTTCATGACCCAAATAGCGAGCCAACTGCGCCACGCACCAATCATCGAAAGCCTGTTCGAGCGTGATGCTGACCGACTGCGACTGCTTGTCTTCAGGCATATAGCCATACTGCTCCCACAATTCGAAGGGCGATCCCGGGTGCGAGATGGTAGCCGATGCCACACAAGCTTTCAAGGCACGCTCGGCATCGATGCCCGGCAAGCCTTTCATTACCGCATCAGCCACCACAGGAATCGCATGGTTGCCTATCATGCAGTAGTTGTCCTGTCCCCAGAGATCCCAAATGGGCAGATAGCCATAGCTATCGAAATGCGTCAACATGGAGTTGACAAACTGTGCATTTTGCTGTGGAGCGATGAGCGTGTATAGCGGATGCGCTGCACGAAAGGTGTCCCATAGCGAGAAAGTAGAATAGTATGCCTGTCCCTGAGCCATGCGACGCGTAGAATAGTCAGTAGCCGTATAGTCACCATTGACATCGCTCATGACGTTTGGCTGAATGAAAGCATGATAGAGAGAGGTGTAGAACTTCTGCATGTCCTGACCGTCACCTTCCACCTCGATGCGACTTAGCATCTTCTCCCACTGTTCATCAGCCCTTTCTGTGTATGCATCAAAGTCCCATGATGAGGCCTCTCGCTCCATGTTCAAGCGTGCATTCTCAATGCTCGTTGTGGATAGTGCGACCTTTACCACCAGCGGTGCCTCGTCTGTGTCATTAGTAGAAATCCATGCCTTCAGCGCTTTGCCATTGACCACACTGGTTGTGCCAGCATGACGGTCGCCATCTGTCATGTCGAAAGATGCGATCTGCTGAGATAGCTCCATGTGGAAGTACACACGACGTAGCTTTGCCCATCCCGTGATGATGCGGTAGCCCTCAACAACCGTGGGACTGACGATGCGCAGTTGTGATTGAATGATATGGCGGTCCCAGGAGCCTTTCGGTGCCGAATGGTCTAAATCGATGAGCAACCGCCGAGGCTTGCCCTTGGGGTAGCTATATCGGTGCAAGCCCGTATGAGCTGTGGCCGTCAGCTCTGCCTTGATGCTGTCTTCCAGAAGAATCGCATAATAGCCAGGATGAGCAACCTCATGGTCGTGTTGAAGGACGGACCAGGTTCTGTCGGTTGTTGAAGGCATCAGCAGCAAGTCGATCAGGTCGCAAGCGCCCGTGCCACTAAGTCTTGTATGACTGAATCCACACAGGTGCGAGTCATTATAGTCATAGCCCGAAGCCTTGTCCCAGTCTGGCGAGGCTTGCGTGTCAGGACTGAGCTGCACCATGCCGAAGGGCACTGTGGCTCCAGGATAGCAATTGCCTGACAGCGAGTTCTCGACGGCTCCAGTGCCAATAAATGGGTTGACAAACTGAGTGTGCTGGCCAGCCTGTGTGTGGCATGCAGACATCATCACAAGGATGAGCCCCACAATGTGTTTCAAGTTCATTTGACGATATATTTTTTCCCGTTTCTAATATACATGCCGCGCTTCAGTCCGTCTGCCACTCTGCGACCTTGAAGGTCGAAGACAGAAGCCGCACTTGGGAGTAGTGCTTTGTCTGCATGTGTAATACCCGACAGCCCTTTCTTTTCGATGCGATAGACGCGCGCATCACAGGCAGGTACACTATACTGGAATCCTGTAGAACTATGACTTACCACACTGCCCATCCACAATTCTTTGATCTCTTTGATGCTGGCAGCATCAATGTCCAGATCTGCAAAAGGCAACTGTCCAGCCATAGGCATGAGCATCTGATAGTTGAAGACTGCCACATAGACATACTTGTCGTTCTCATAGGTCATGAGCGACTCTGCTCCATCACTTGTAGAGGCATTGCCATAAATAGGTCTGAAGGACCCACAGGTGCGCGGTATCTCGTTGATATCTTCATTTGTCAGATACGTCAAGGCACGCTGCTGCGACGTTTCATAGTAGTTGGGCCCCACCTTCCCACCGTCATGGTGCAGAACCACGTTCGGACTGAAATTGTCGCCCGTCAGGAAAGCACCTACCACGGCACCGCTGGTGATGCGTGCCCGGTTGGCCCCCTCACTTTGTATGCCTCCAGCCTCTTGGCGCATAGCCATCACCATGTGGTCAGGGTCGTTGGCCACATAAACCTGATTCAGCCACCAGCCATAGCTGACATTGTTCATCACGTATTTCGTGTGGTCCATGGCTCCCCATGCGTCGCACGAGATTCGTCGGCCGTGTGCATACTGATAGGGGAATATGGGTGCTATGCTCAGGTCTATATACATGTTGCCGGCATAGCGCATCAGGCATGCCATGCCCTCATTATAGGCCTGTATCCCCGTGTGACAGTCTTTGTTATACCATTCGTCAGCCTCGATAGCACCGTTCGACATGAAGTCGCATTTCAGATATTCGATGCCCCACGACTTGAACTTCTGCATCTCGTTCAGCATGAACTGTTTAGTGCCTACATGCGTGGGGTCCAGACAGTAGGCCCCGTCAATGACCTTATAGCGTCCATGCACCTTCAGTGCGATATCGCGAAAGCGATACTTATTGCTGGTTCCCGGCACGTAGCTCTGCAAGTCGCCAAATCGGCAAAAGGATCCGTAATAAAGGCCGGGAATCATCTTGTTCTCCTTACAGTAGCTCACGAAGTCCTTTACCTGCTGCGTAGTGAGGTTGTCGTTCCACCACGCATCCAGACTCAAGACCACACGTCCTTCGCGGTCGTGAAAGCCGTGTGCCACCAGATGGTCGCGGATAAAGTTGCCGCAGTCGATGACTCCCTGATAGGAGATGTCTGTTGACTGTACGCCCCACGAGCTCCAGCCATAAGGAGCACCGCCAGCCCATTCCCGTTTGGGCGCAACAAGTGTGCAAGCCTTGCCGAACGTTTCCATGCCTGTGCGCCAGTCGTCAAACCAGCCCATCATGAAACGTGCCGAGCGCACTGTGTCGGCAACGACTGTGCCATGAGGCATCACCATCTGCTCACTCTGTATGGAGTCATGCGAGTGCTCGTCGGTATAGCCCGAGATGAGAGCCAGCTCATGAATCTGGTCATAGTCGGAGCCATTCACCCTGATAGCACTTTTCCACAGGTCATGATCAAGAGCTCCGCACACCAAGCCACCGCGTGTGTCGGTATTATAGATGGCTGTCACGGCATAGGAATGCACTTCACCCCGCAAGCTGTTGGAAGCATATCGGATAAAGGCATCGTTGTCCCATGGCACAAAAAGCACACGGTTCTTTTTGCCGGCAGGCATCAAGCTGCTGACCGTAACACTCTTGAGCGGCAACATGTAGTTGCTGCCCGTCTCCTGACCATTTGTTGTTATGGCCAGTTGCGCCACGACATAAGGTTGTGACTCATAGCATGACAGGGTCTGTATCAGCGTCACGCCATCTTTCAATTTGTAGGTGATACATAGTTGACGCCCTGTTCCAAACCCGTCGGCAACGTCTTTCTCTACAGCATCGAAAGAGGTGGCGTCGTAGGAGAATAGTGTATGATCGCCTAGTTTTGCCTCAGCAAAGGCATCCGTCATCAGTCTGCGACCATGATGGTCTATATTCAATCGTAGGGTGGCTTGATCTAAATGTATGGTCCATCCATTACTTGCAAAATCGATGGCCAATCCCTTTGCACAAAGGGCAAAGGCAAAAAGTAATAAAACAATTTTTCTCATAGGGCCTTTATTCTGAACACTTTTACATCCTTGCCGGGTATCGAAATAGCATCGTCTATCCCCACATTCTTGTGGCTCCACAGTTCTTTCACCTCGTAGGTTTTGCCTTCGTCTAACAGAATCAGGTGCTTGTCGAAGTGGAAGGCCATAGGCTGGTCGGTGTAGTTAAACACCGCCAGGTGAATGGTTCCATCGGGTTCGGTGCGTAGGAACACATGTTCCGACTGTTCGTTGTCGCCTAATAGCGGACGGAACGACCTGCCTGTGGCCAGACCATTAATGTCGGGATTGGTCAGATAGAGCTGAGCACGGGCAATAGCCATACTGTCGGCAGCGAAGTCGTCACCAGTGATATAGAGACCAGTAATCACACTTGAAGTGATGCGGGCGCGGTTCTCACCATCGGTGGCATCGCGCAACACCACGTGGTCGGCATCGTTATATTGATAGACGCCATCTATCCACCAACCGTACGACAAGGCATTCATGGTATATTCCGTATCTTTTATCTTGTTCCAGGCATCACAGGCAATGCGACGACTTTGAGCATACTGAGAAGGGAAGATCGGTGAGATACTCAGATTGAGATACATGTCGGAAAAGATGCTGTCCAAGAGGTGCATGCCATAGTTATAAGCCTGGGTGCCCGTGGTGATGTCTGAGCGGTACCACGCATCGGCTTCCATGCGTCCATGGGTCATGAAATCCATCTTGACATACTTGTAACCGCAACGGCGAAATAGGTCGTGTGTCTGCTCCATCATGGCTTTCACAGCCGGATGAGTAGGGTCGATGGCATAGGCACCGTCCAGATCCTGCGGCTCTCCGTTGGCATATAAATAGAGATCTTTATATTTAAACGACTCAGCACCGGGTACTTCACGCTCGGGATTCTTTCCCCAGTCTGTGAATGGCGTCCAATAGATACATGGCACCTGATGGTTCTGAACACAGCGATTAGCAAAGTCCATTAGCTCCTCTTCAGAAAAATTGTTCCAGCCAGAATCTAAGCCTGTGTAGAGCAAGCCTTCAGCATTTACAAACGAACGTGGCTGCAACTCTTGAGCGAAGAAGTCGGAGATGCGGGTGGAATTGTCGTGATTGACCTTGAAAGCCAAAGCGCCCCATGAGTTCCAGCCCACGGGCATTGCTTGCGTCCAGTGACGAGGTGGCGTGACGATGGCATTGGCCTGAGCAAAGCGCTCCATGCCCTGCCGCCAGTCGTCATAGATGCCAATCATCATCCGTGCAGAAGTCACTTGCAGTCCTGCTACGCAGCCATGAGACAGTTTGTCGCGTGTCAGATGATCAGCAACGCCACTATATGCCCGGAGTTGCAAAGCAGAGCAATTCAGGTCAACAGCATTCTTCCATACGTCATGATCTATGGCACCAATCACCAGTCCGTGTCTGCTTTGTGGATTATATAAAGCTGTTACCTCATAAGAACGGAACTTGGCTGTGTCGGGCAACTGTCGTGATGAAAAACGCACCCAGGCATCATTGTCAAACGGCACAAACAGTGCACGCTGATCCTTTCCTATCAGAGATGCTTCTGCGTGGTCCATGACGATGGGAGCAATATAATTAGAACGTATGCCCTTTTCGGACGACACACTGACATCGGTCAGGATGAAATCATCATAGACATAGAAATGCTGAGTCAGTGTTGGAAGCAACTGGCTGGTATATGTGATGGTCCAAAGTTTTCCTTTGCCAAATTGATCAGCAATCCGCTTGACCGTAAACGTTGGCTTCTTATATGCTTGGGTGCTGATGACGGTTTCGTCTTCAAGACGGTATTCAGCAGTCATGTTGGTGGCAATCCTTTCTTGTCCGCGCAGAATGTTGACGCCATGATGATAGGATAGAGACCATTTGCCTTGGGTCACATCTTTTGTTTCGCTGCATCCTGTCATCAGCAAACACAACGACACAAGAAGGGGTAAAAAGTGCTGAGCTTTCATTTCCATAATTATAAATATACAGATTGTTTTAAAATTCTGTGTGCAAAATTACACAAAACGCAACAGTCTGTAGATTGAGATCTTTGCCAATATATAGAAGAAATGTTGCAATCACTCCTTTTTCATGGCGAATTCCTTTGGTGTCATGCCAAATTGCTTCTGGAAAAGTTTGATAAAATAGCTTGGAGAGTTAATGCCAACCATTTCGCAAACCTCGTTAGAACGATAGCCTTTCTCGCGGATAAGTTCTGCTGCCTTCTTCAAACGAATCAGACGGATAAAATCAATGGGCGTCATGTCACTCACTTCCTTGATCTTTCTGTGAAGACTGCTGCGACTCATGCACATTTCTGCAGCCAGCTGCTCTACATTAAACTCTGACTGGTGGATGTTCTTGATGATCTTCTCGGTAATCTGACTGATAAACAGCTCCTCGACCTTGGAAATGCCACTTGATTGTACCGGCAGATAAGGACGTTTTACGAAGCTTTCGCGTTCTCGCTGACGATTCTGTAGTAGGGTTTCTATCTGTGTGAGCAGATGAGCAAATGAGAAGGGCTTCTCGATGTATGCGTCGGCTCCTGCACGCAATCCCTCTAACCGATTGTCTAATGTCTGTCGGGCTGTCAGCATCACTACCGGAATGTGGCTGGTCTCCATGTCTTCTTTCATCTTGCGGCACATTTCCAATCCATCCATCACAGGCATCATAATATCGCTTACCACAAGATCTACATGGTCGCGATGTGCCTTGGCAAGACCTTGAGCACCATCTTTGGCCTTGACCACCTGATAATGGGGCGATAGACCGTCAACAATCATTTGCATAACCTCCTCGTTGTCCTCAACGACAAGAATGGTATGCTCGTGAGCGTTGTTGCCGATTGCAGCCGAACCATCTTCCACCATATTATCTAATACGACATTAGCGGGCGAAATTGAAAATTCGGCAGGGCTTTCCATCTCTATAACATGCTCTTGATGCAAAGGCAATGTCAAAACAAAATCGTTGTACTCTGAAAGCGTGTTGACAGTCAGAGAGCCGCCATGCATCTCAGCCAATGAGCGCGCCATAGACAGTCCTAAGCCTGAGCCAGACTGCACATGAGTGCTGTCTAACTGGGTGAAAGGTTGAAAGATGTATTCTGCCTTGTCTTCAGGTATTTTGTCGCCATCGTTGATGACGTGGATCTGGAGCTGCTCATCATTCGTGCGTGCAGAAACCTGTATGAAGGATTCGCTATACTTACGAGCATTGTTAAGCAGGTTGCTTATCATCTTGGTCATGGCTTCACTGTCTGCTTGCAAGACAATCCCTTCGGTCTCGATGTCAAGGCTGATGGTCTTGTTCATGCGACTGATAGCAGGCTCAAAGCGGTCCACGATGCTGGTGAGCATAGCATTCAAATTGATGTTGACAAAAGAAAGATTGACACTGTTTGATTCAACCTTGCGGAAATCCAGCAATTGATTAATCAGGTTTAACAATCGCTTTGTGTTCTTCCCTATTGCCTTGATGTCTTTCAGTAGGTTGGGATTGTCAACCTGCTGGTCGTTCATGTTTTCAACCGATCCGTTTATCAACGTCAGCGGAGTTCGTATTTCATGTGTGATATCGGTGAAGAAGTTGATCTTCGACTGAAGCAATTCTTTGTCTTTCTCTTCCACAAATCGTTCCTGACGTTCTTTCTCCTTTTGGCGTTGACGCTGTTGCAGAATGCGATAAACAGCATAAGAGACCATGCTCAGCAACACGAAATAAATGATCTTCATGATGGGAGAAAGCCACCAAGGATAGGCCACGATGACACGCAATTCTGTGATTTCGTCGCCACCGGCAGGACGTACACGAAATGTGTAGGTGCCTGGCTGAAGACGCGAGAAACTGATGTCTTCATCATTGTTGCGGACCAGTATCCAGGAATTATCGACCCCACTGAGTTGATATTCATAGCTGTCTCCTTCTACACCACGATAATTGAGGGAGGACACGCTAAGAGAGAAACTGGAAAAATCATGAGGCAAGTGAATTTCCTTGGCTTCGATAATGTTGGCTTCGATAATGTCGCTTTCGCCAGGAAGAATATCCTGACGGTCCACGCGCAAATTGGTGATCAGCACTTTCCCCTGTTGGTCTTTTCCTGCCAGCATCGGATCAAAAGCCACAATGCCCTGTGTCCCGCCAAAATAGAAGGTTCCATCGGCTCCGATGACCGCCGATTTATAGTTGTACTGGTTGCCTGGCAGTCCATTGCTGTTTGGATAAACCAAGGTGATGTTCTCTTCAAAATTGCCGCAAACCAATCCATGATTCGTTCCGAACCACAGCCTGTGGAGAGAATCTTCCAACACCTTGTAGGTCACATCGTCCGGTAGTCCGTCTGAACGACTCCACGACTGCCACTTCTTTGTGTTTGGATTATACGTACAAATACCGCCTCTGTCGGTGGCAAACCAGAGATGCCCTTGATGGTCGATGCTGATGCTTGACACATCATTGGAACTGATGCTGTTAGAATCTGAAAGATACTGCTGGGCGCGTCCAGAGCGTACGTCGTATCGGAACACGCCACTGCCAATGGTGGAAATCCAAATGTCACCAGCGAAATCCTGTACAATATCCTGCACAAAGATATCGGGAATGCCGGTCACCTTGTTGAAACGCATATTGTCGCTTCTTATATAAACGCCCTTGGCTGTTCCCAGCCAGATATTTCCATCGTGGTCTTTGAAAAGCGCATAGACAGATCCTTCGCTCTGCAGACCAAGTTGTTCGGGGGAATAATGCTTAATCTGATGTGTTTTCACACTGATGATGTCAAGGCCATTCTTGAATAGGCCTGACCACACATAGTCATCATCGACCATCAATGCCAATCGGTTTGTGCCGCCTTTGTACTGCGGAGTGGGAAGCTTTTCAAATATCTGCAGGTCTGGATGGAACACGTTGATATGTCCTTCTTCCATTGATATCCAGATGTCTCCATTGTGATCACACTGCATCTCACGGATGTGCTTGTTGCTCAGGGAGCCGGGAAGTCCTGTGGGGATATAGCTATAAAAATGTATGCCACGTGGCGGCATGTAGTTGACTCCGCTTTGCATCGTACCGATCCAGAGTCCGCCTTCGCGGTCGCGATAGAGCGTGTAAAGCATGTTGTCACTGAGTGTGTTGGGGATGATGCCACCCTCGCAGAGACGCTGCTCGGTATGCTGGCGTTCGTTAATAATATAAAGACCATCCTGGGTGGCTACATAGATGTTCTCCTGATAAAAATCGATGGCGCGTATAATCTTATAGTGTACATTCTGTGCATCTACGGTTTTCAATTCATTTGTCTGGGGATTGAATTTCTTTAGTTGGCCTTCGTGCTCACCGACTAATATCCAATCACCATAATTGGTCAGCTTATAGATGTCTTGTCCCAACAAGCCTTCCGAGAATTGCTTCATGCGTCCGGTCTGTTGGTCTAACAGGAAGAGTCCTTGCCCCGCAGTGCCGATCCACACTGTTCCATCATCCCGGATGCACATGCTTTGAGGATCGAAAGTGGCATCGTCTGACTGACGTCTGGTTGCATAGCGTTGCAAGCTCTGGCGTTCCATATCATAGCGGAACACACCTTCTATGGGAGAAACAATCCAGATATTTCCGTTTCCATCTTGTTTGATCTCTGCTATCCAGTTACGTATCTGCTTGTTGTCTTGAGAAGCTACATCGAACGAAGAAAACGTTTCTATGACAGGGTTAAAGATAAACACACCTTTGTCTGTTCCCACCCATAATTGCCCATTTGTGTCTTCCATCAATGCAGAAATGTTATGATTGCCACGATTGACGACATGATCTGTGACATCATAGTGCTTCAGTTGGCGACCGTCATAACGGTCAAGTCCGTTTTTGGTGCCCAGCCAGATGAGTCCCCATCGGTCCTGCACAATGCTCTTAACATCGTTTTCCGACAACCCATTCCGGTTGTCTAAATGGGTGAAGTAGTAAACAAGGTTTGCATCGATAGCCCAACAATTTTGGCAACCCATAACGATAGCGAATGATAGGGTCACGATTCTTATGATATCTTTCATCATTTAGGTGCAATAATATTTATTTGGATGCAAAAATAGTAATATTTAGCGAGATTCTTGCTGTCAATGCTTAAATAAAATTGCAACAGATGTAGCAAATTAGGCGACGTTTGTCGCACGCGGTCTTATACTCCTCAAAAGTGTCATTCTTCGAGACGTATCGTTTTGCAAGTAACGGCTATTTCTACTAATTTTGCAGCACAAAACAGAAGTAACACATGAAACAACTAATCACTTTTGCCTTATTGCTGATGGCGATAGGCATACAGGCTGAAAAGACAAACATCAGCATCAAGACAAAAAGTACGCAACTGGTACTTCAAGTCAAGGACGACGGACGATTGTATCAAACCTATCTGGGACAGCGTCTGACGGAAGATACCTCGTTGGAACTACTAAACATGCCAAGAGTGAGTGGCTCGAGCAGCACGATGACGCAAGGGAGCGAGGTCTATCCTGTCATGGGCAGTGAGGATTTCTATGAGCCTGCTTTCGAGATTCGTCATGCAGATGGACATCCGACCAGCATACTTAAATATGTGTCGCATACACAAAAGGATCATGAGACATCTATAACGCTACGTGATGAACTCTACCCAGTGACGGTCGTCCTTCACTATGTGGTCTATCCTGAAGAAGACATCATCAAGCAGTGGAGTGAGATTAGTCATCAGGAGAAGGGAAAAGTATATATTTCGCGATATGCTTCCAGCATGTTGTATTTCGAAGCCGAGAAATACTTCCTTACGGAATTCTCGAGCGAATGGATACGCGAAATGCAAATGAAGAGTCAGGAATTAGTATTTGGTAAAAAGATTGTGGATTCAAGACTTGGCACACGGTCTACCCTATTTGCCCAACCTTTCTTCGAGGTGGGCTTAGGGCGCCCTGTAGCCGAGGAAGAAGGTACTGTCCTGATGGGCACGATTGGCTGGACAGGCAATTTCCGATTTACTTTTGAGGTTGACCATCAGCGACAGCTTCGTGTCATCAGTGGCATCAACCCTGATGCATCAACCTATCTATTAAAGAAAGGAGAGGTGTTCCGGACGCCAGACTTCTACTTCACACTCTCTCAGAATGGTGCAGGCGAGGGTAGTCGCCGATTCCAACGCTGGGCCATTAACCATCAGCTTAACAAGGGAAAAGAAGACCGCATGACACTGCTTAACAATTGGGAAAACACTTATTTCGATTTTGACGAGCAAAAACTCACGGCTCTCTTCGGTGAGGCCAAAGACTTGGGCGTTGACCTCTTCCTGCTCGATGATGGATGGTTTGGCAACAAATATCCGAGAAAAGACGATCATGCCGGCTTAGGCGACTGGCAGCCGACACGCTCAAAACTGCCCAATGGCATTCCGTATCTTGTCAGGAAAGCAAATGAGACGGGTGTCGCCTTTGGTATCTGGATTGAGCCAGAGATGGTAAACCCGCAAAGTGAATTGGCAAAGAAACATCCTGATTGGATGATTAAACTGCCCAACCGGGAAACCTATTATTTCCGTAATCAGCTGGTGCTCGACCTTGCGAATCCACAGGTGCAAGACTTTGTCTATGGTGTCGTTGATGGACTGATGAAAGAAAACCCACAGCTGAAGTTCATGAAGTGGGACTGCAACTCGCCCATTACAAATATTTTCTCACCCTACGAGAAAGAGAATCAAGGTAACCTGTATGTTGACTATGTTCGTGGACTCTATCGCGTATTGCAGAGAATACACACGACCTACCCAGATCTATATATGATGATGTGTTCGGGTGGCGGCGGTCGCTCCGACTTTGAAGGACTGAAATACTTCACCGAGTTCTGGTGCTCTGACAACACCGACCCCGTGTCTCGTCTCTACATACAATGGGGCTACTCACAGTTCATGCCCTCAAAGGCCATGTGCTCGCATGTCACGAATTGGAATCGCCAGGCAAGTGTAAAATTCCGACTTGATGTGGACTTCACTTGCAAACTTGGTTTTGATATAGATTTGGCAAATATGTCAGAACAGGACAAGCTGTATTGTCGTGAGGCCATCCGCGAATACAACAGGCTGAAACCAATTATTTATTCGCCTAATCTCTATCGACTTGTGTCGCCCTATGAGACCGAGCACTGCGTCCTGCAACGTGTCAGCGACGACAGTTCTCATGCACTGCTGTTCGCTTACGACATTCATCCTCGTGTCACCGATGTGCAACTGCCTGTGTGCCTGCGTGGCTTGGATGCCAACGCCCGTTACCGTGTGCGCGAGATATGCTTGATGCCCCAACAGCAGAGCTGGCTTGACTGTCATGACAAGGTTTATACAGGCGACTATCTGATGAAGGTGGGATTGAAAGTGACATCGGCAAACCCATTGGTGAGCCACATCGTTGAAATCGTAAAAGAATAGTAATTGTTATATAGTAATTCGTAGTTTTAGGTTTATTCTTTGACTGCCGTATTCGAGACGCATACGGCAGTCTTTATTCGGAATATGCCAGGCACGACAAAATGCGTTTTGAAGACGAAAATGACGATTCTGAACAAATAGTGTTTTAATCTGAATGAAAAGTTTTGTTGTCACTCAACATTATTTTATACTTTTGCAACTAACAAATTATGTCAAACCAATATAATTATGAAACCTAGAAAATTAATCACCGCCTCACTGGCGATTGTCGCCTCACTGCATTTATATGCACGCCCCGTCATGCCCCCATTGTTCTCAAGTAACATGGTGATTCAACAGCAGACGAATGCGCCTATCTGGGGAATGGCAAAAGCCGGAAAGAAAGTTACCGTCACCGCATCGTGGGACAACGCCACCATCACAACCACCGCCAACTCGAAAGGCTATTGGCGCACGACGCTGCGAACCCCTCAGGCAGGAGGTCCTTACACCATTACAATCAGTGATGGCCAGAAAATAAAATTGGAAAATGTCATGGTTGGCGAGGTGTGGCTATGCTCAGGTCAATCCAATATGGAGATGCCCATCGATGGATGGTCACAGGTTAAGAACTACGAACAGGAGAAGCAAGAAGCCAACCAATATGCAAATATCCGTTTGTTGCAGGTTCGTAAAAACATCTCGCCAAAGCCTCTGAATGACATGGAGACCAACTTAGGGGGTGGATGGCAAGTGTGCTCAGCTCGAAGTGTTAAGGAGTTCTCGGCAACGGGTTACTTCTTCGGGCGGGAGATACACAAGTCTCAAAACGTGCCTGTGGGGTTAATCGATGCTTCATGGGGAGGCACATTCATCGAACCGTGGACCAGTGCGGAAGCACTCAGACTTCATCCCGACATGAAGGATGCTTTGGAAGCAGTCGGCAACCTGCCTGAAGACAAGGCTGAACGAGAACAAATATACCTCGACCAACTTGACGAGTGGAAACAAAAAGTACGCAGCCTCGATCCGGGATATGAGGGCGAAAAGGCAGTATGGGCAAGTTCAACGCTGAACGATAGCCAGTGGCCTACCATGGCCGTTCCTGTTCAATGGGAGCGTGCAGGACTTGCAGATTATGATGGCGCAGCATGGCTACGCAGAACCATTGATATACCGAAATCCTGGGCTGGCAAAGAGGTGAAACTCTCTATGGGCGGACTTGTCGATGATATTGATTTCACGTATTTCAATGGTAATTTGGTAGGCCAGACCAACAGCTATGGCGAAATGCGTAACTATACCATCCCTTCACACTTGGTAAAAGCTGGTCGCAGCGTTCTTTCTGTTCATGTCATAGATACCGGTGGCGACGGTGGCATTTATAGTCCTGCTGACCAACTATATTTAGAATGTAAGGGCGAACGCATCATGCTGGCTGGAGATTGGCACTATAAAACAACAACACCAATGTCTCTGTTGCCTCGTATTCCTGTCAACAATACATCCTCACCCAATCAGGTAACCGTACTTTATAATGCCATGATCAATCCTCTCGTTGGCTTTGCCATTCGTGGAACGATTTGGTATCAGGGCTGTAATAACGAGCACAAGGGCTACCAATACCGCGAATTGCTTCCATTGATGATTCGAGATTGGCGCACAAAGTGGGGGTATGATTTTCCCTTCTATATCGTACAGTTGGCCAACTACAAGCAATTGCAGACCGAACCTGGCGATGATGAATGGGCTGAAGTGCGAGAAGCACAAGCCATGGCGGCACAACATGTGGAGAATTCTGGACTGGCATGCCTTATTGATATAGGCGAAGCTGGCGATATTCATCCACGCAACAAACAGGAAGTGGGCCGACGTCTAGGACTTATTGCTCGCGCAAAGACCTATGGCGAACAGCAGTTGGAATATTCAGGTCCGCTCTACTCTGGCTATCAGATAGAAGGCAATAGCATCCGTATCTCTTTCGACCATGCGAAAGGACTGCGTTCTGCTGATGGTGGACCATTAAGGGGTTTTGCCATTGCGGGCAGTGACCATCGTTGGCATTGGGCTGATGCTCGTATTGAGGGGCAAAGCGTAGTGGTGACGTGTCCGGATGTCATATCGCCCATTGCCGTTCGCTATGCTTGGCATGTCAATCCGCTCTGTAATTTGCAGAATGGCGAAGGTCTGCCCTGTGTACCTTTCCGCACCGATGATTGGCCAGGGCTATCCATTAACAATCACCAAGCGAACTGATGGAGCTTTCCCCGGAAAGCAAAAAGGGAGTTAAAGTGGAATCGTTATCCATTCCTCTTTAACTCCCTCTTTTATGTCCGTGAGTCAATCGATTTAGCTTTCGATCTTCTTCAAGGCAAAGTTGTAGGCGCCCAGGTTGATAGCCTTGCTGGCGCCCAGTTCAGACACCATGATTGCGACCTTGCGCTGACTGCAGTAGAGCACCTCCTTGTCGGTGTGAGGCACCTTGACAAACGTGTCTTTGTCTTCGAGGAAAGCAGCGCGTTGCTCGGGATCCTCAAAGTTATACACTTCCGATTGCAACGTGGGCATCAAGTGTCCGGAGAATGTTCCTACGGGACGGGCAAACTCCTCCATCATGCCAGGCAGTATGTGGTGGGCAGCACCAGCCACACCGCCACCGATGACCACGATGCCATCCACGATGTTCAGCACGTTGACCAGTGCAGCCGCCGTCACTTGTCCCAATTGGCGGAAACTCTCTTTGGCCGCCTTCACGTTGCCGGGGCGCTTGCCGTCGGCAATGTCGCAGATGTCCTTTGGGGTCAGTTCTGTGGCATCCTCGTGGGCCATCTCAGCATAGACACGGCGCACAGCGCGTATGCTCACGCTCTCTTCGGCAATGACAAAAGGATACATGCCGTTGCGTGTGCACCATGTGTCGCCACCACAGCCGTTGTCGCCCGTCAGCAACACCTGATCTATCACCACGCCACAGCCAAAGCCCGTGCCCAGTGTCACGCCAACCATGTTCTTGTAGCGCCGCTTGCAGCCAGCCTCCTCCAGAGCCTTGTTGACGCGCGGCAGTGCGCCAGCCAGCGCTTCGCCATAGGCAAACAGGTTGCCGTCGTTGTTGATAAACACGGGGATGCCGAACACATGTTCCAGATACGGTCCCAATGGCACACCGCCGCGGAACGAGGGGAAGTTGGGCAGATCGCCAATCACGCCGTGCTCATAGTCGGCAGGGCCAGGAAAGGCGAAGCTGATGGCCACGGGCTCCTCTGCCAGTTGCTCCTTGACGGTGGTAAATCCCTGAACCAGTGTGGCCAGACAGCCCTCGGTGTCGGTTGTTACGGCTTTCAGACGTACGGGTTCTACAATCTCTTCATTGTCGCAGATGGCCGAAAATACGAAGTTGGTACCTCCGGCATCGAGCGTCAGTACGGTTTTCTTGTCTTTACTCATTATTATTTTAGGTTGAATATAAATTACTTACTATAGTCTCTTTTCTGTTTAGTCCGAATCGGTATGCAAAAGTAAGATGAATTCTTTTAATGACCAAGACTTAGCCTATAATAATGTAAAAGTTTAACGATTGTTTTTAAATAGTGCCACTTTTGCTCGGCGTCTAGGGGCTGGAATTTGCATTTCTAGGGGCTGGAAGAGACGTTTCCAGGGTCTAGAATGAGTGGATGTAGGGGCTGGAAATGGCGTTTCTAGGCCCTGGAATGAAACTAAAAGCGTTACTATTGCCAGCGAATAGTGCCACTTTAGTCTTGCTAAAGTACTGCAATGGCAAGGCTAAAGTGGCACTATTCTATTGGTAAATGAGGGTGGTGATGCGGTCTTCGGCAAAGAGTAGCTGCGCCACGTCCTGCAAATCGCTGCTGCTGAGCGTATCGATGTGGCGCATGATGTCGGAGAGGTCGCGTTCTTTGCCCGTGTGCAGGTAGTTCTTGGCAAAGTCGAGCGCAAACTGTTCGCGACTGTCGCTGGCAATGGCCAACTGACCTTGCAGTTGGCGTTTGGCTGCGGCGAGCTGCGTGGGCGAGAGCGGCTTCTGCATGAGCTTGTCCAGCTCGCGTCTCACCAGTCGCAGACAGCGCTTCACGTCGGCGGGGTCGCAACCGAAATAGACCGACCACATGCCGGTGTCGCTATAGCTCACCATCGAGCTGTCAACGCTATATACCAGTCCGTTGCGCTCACGCAGCGCGATGTTCAGTCGTGAGTTGAGGCCTGGTCCACCCAGAATGTTGTTCAGCAGGTAGAGCGCCCAACGCCGTGGGTCGCTGCCAGCAAAAGCCCGTGTGCCCAACATGACATGCGCTTGGTGGGTGCCACGTTGGCGGATGAAGAGTCTCTCTTCAGTCCTCTCGTTAGCGAGTGCGGCGACGTCTTGTTCTTTCTGTAGCTCTGGTCTGTCTTTCTTCTCTACCATTTTGTTGAGGCTGGCAGCAATAGTCTTTCTGTCAATGTTGCCGCTCAGGAAGAACACACAGTTGTCGGGACGATAATAGCGACTGGTGAAGCGCTGGGCATCCTCGCTGGTGTATTGGCGCACCTGTTCGCTGGTGCCCAGGATGTTATGTCCCAGAGGATGGCCCTCGAACAAAATGTTCTCGAACTCGTCGTAGATCAGTTCTGCAGGCGTGTCCTCATAGCTGTCAATCTCATCGCACACCACTTCGCGTTCTTTTTCTACCTCGGTCTGTGGGTAGGTGCTGCCGAACACAATGTCGCAGAGTACGCCGATGGCTTTCTTGGCATGCTTGGCCTGAATGGCACAATAGAACACGGTGTCTTCCTTGTTGGTGAAGGCGTTCATCTCGCCCCCCAGTCCCTCGATGGCATTGATAATCTGTACGGCCGACATCTTCTGGGTGCCCTTAAACGTGAGGTGCTCGCAGAAGTGAGCCAGTCCTTCTTCGCCTGAACGCTCGTGGCGCGTGCCTGCCTTGACGGCAATGCCGCAGTAAACCACCTGCGAATCGGACGGCAGATGAATGACACGCATTCCGTTGTCGAGTGTAAAAGTGTTGTATTTCGTCATTTGTGGTGCAAAGGTATGAAAAAAAGAGCATTCGGCAAAATATATACACTTGTTATGTTGCTCGGCGAACCCCCGGATTTTTGTTTTTTTTTCGAGATTGTTTTCTTTGAGATAATAATTATTGCTAACTTTGCAGCCGACTTTAAATGATATGATAAATGCAAAAGGTTATTGGAATAGGCGAGACGGTTCTCGACATCATTTTTAAAAACGACCAGCCCATTGGTGCCGTGCCAGGTGGATCCACGTTTAACTGTCTGATTTCGTTGGGGCGCTCGGGGGTTAAGGCCTCGCTGGTCAGTGAGACCGGCAATGACCGTGTGGGACGGAAAATCATCGATTTCATCGAGAAGAATGGTGTTGATGCCTCGTGCGTATATGTCTATCCCGATTCCAAATCGCCTGTGTCGCTGGCCTTCCTCAACGAGAAGAACGATGCAGACTATATCTTCTATAAAGACCATGTCAACGACCGTATAGAGTTCTCCTATCCCGACATACAGAAGGACGATATCGTGTTGTTTGGTTCCTATTTTGCCGTAAACCCAGTGATACGTCCGCAGGTGCAGGCCTTTTTGGAGTATGCCCGCAACCGTGGCGCCATACTCTACTACGATGTGAACTTCCGTTCGTCGCATAAGAACGAGGTGCTGAAGCTGACTCCCAATATCTTGGAGAATCTGGAAATGGCCGACATCGTGCGCGGTTCGAGCGAGGACTTCGAGGTGATGTTTCACAAAACGGATCCCGACGTGCTATATCGTTCGCAGATTGCTTTCTATACCAAGAAGTTTATCTATACCAGTGGCGATGGTCCAGTGGAGTTGCGTGCCGACGAGAACTTCGCAAAGCAGTATGTCGTGGACCCCAACAATAAGGTGGTGAGCACCATCGGCGCTGGCGACAACTTCAATGCTGGTTTCGTGTTTGGCATGATTAAGAACCGCATCACTCGCGAAAACATTGAGTGCGGACTCAGCGAGCAGCAGTGGGACAGCATCATCGACTATGCCATGCAGTTCTCGGCAAACGTCTGTCAGAGTGTCGGCAACTCGGTCGATGAGAGCTTTGGAAGTGCCATGGCAGCCCTGTTAGCCGAGTAGTCGCTGCACGTCGTCGAGCGATGATGCTACCTTGATGAGCTGGTGCCAGTCGCCCCGAATCACCCCTTTCTTGCTGAGGTCGTCGAGGCAAACGATGAGCGAATCCCAAAAACCTTTCATGTTCCACAGAATCAGTGGCTTTTGATGGTATTGCAGTGTGGCTGCTGCTGCCGTGGTAAACAGCTCGTCGAGTGTGCCAATGCCGCCGGGCAGCACGATGAAAGCATCACTCTGAAGCATCATCAGGTCCTTGCGGTCGGTCAGGTTCTCGGTGGGAATGTGTACGTCCAAGTAGGGACTGAGGCGTCCCATCTCCTCAATGCGTCGGGGCACCACGCCAATGACTTGTCCGTCGGCCTCTTTAGCTGCCTTGCTGACGCTGTGCATGAGTCCGGCATCGTGGCCGCCAAACACGATGGAATGGCCGTTTTCTGCGGCCCATCTGCCCAATTCTTCGGTCATGGTGAAGAAATCAGGGTCTAATTGCTGATTTGCAGAACAAAAGATACATAGTTTCATGACTGCAAAGATAGTAATTAAATTGGATATCTGTAATTGAAAAAAGAGAATTAAGTGTAGATTATTGAAAATTAATGCGTAACTTTGCGCAGATAATAATTATTGTATGAAGACATTTGAAGAACTGGGTGTAAGCGTAGAGATACGCCGAGCCATCGAAGAAATGGGGTTTGTGCAGCCCATGCCTGTGCAAGAGGCAGTGATACCTACGCTGTTGGAAAGTAGGCAAGACACCATCGCTCTGGCACAGACGGGAACGGGCAAAACAGCCTCGTTTGGTATTCCCCTGCTGATGAGAATAGACATGAACAGTCGCGACACGCAGGCACTGGTGCTGAGCCCTACACGTGAGCTCTGCTTGCAGATCGCCGACGACCTGCGCGACTTTTCAAAATACATGGACGGCATACATGTAGAAGCCGTCTATGGCGGTGCTGCCATCGAACAGCAAATACGCGCCCTGAAGAAAGGTGCGCAGATCATTGTGGCCACGCCGGGCCGACTCATTGACTTGAAGAACCGTGGGTATGTGCATCTGGAGAAGGTGCGCAACATCGTGCTTGACGAAGCCGACGAGATGCTGAACATGGGCTTTACCGACAGTATCGAGGAAATCTTTGAGGCATTGCCCGACGATCATAACACACTGATGTTCTCGGCCACGATGAGTCGCGACGTGGAGCGTGTGGCGAAACGCTATTTGAAAGACCATCAGGAGATTGTGGTGGGCTCGCGCAACGAAGGAGCCGAGAACGTGAACCACATTTATTATATGGTGCAGGCCAAAGATAAGTATCTGGCGCTGAAACGAATTGTCGATTACTATCCAAAGATTTTTGCTATCATCTTCTGCAGAACAAAACTGGAGACTCAAGAGGTGGCCGACAAGCTGATACGCGACGGCTATAATGCTGAGTCGCTGCATGGCGACCTGTCACAGCAGCAGCGTGACCTGACAATGCAGAAGTTCCGTCAGCATCTGACACAGTTGCTGGTGGCTACCGATGTGGCTGCACGCGGCCTCGACGTGGACGACCTGACCCACGTCATCAACTTCGGTCTGCCCGACGACATTGAGAACTACACCCACCGTTCGGGACGTACAGGGCGTGCAGGCAAGAAAGGCACCAGCATCTCTATCGTTCACTCGAAGGAGAAGTTCAAGATTCGTAACATCGAAAAGGTGATTGGCAAGAGCTTTGTGGAAACACCGATTCCATCGGCCGAAGAGATTTGCAAGAAGCAGCTCTACAAGGTGATGGACCAGATCGTGAAGACCGACGTGAACGACGATGAAATCGCACCTTTTATGCAGGACATCAGTCGCTACTTTGAGTTTATCGACAAAGAGGAACTCATCAAGAAAATCGTGTCGCTGGAGTTTGGCAAGTTCCTGGCTTATTATGCCGATGCACCTGAGATTGAAGTACCCACCAAAGAGAAAGAACGTCGTCCGCAGAGCGACCGCGAGAAGCGCAACAACAAGCCCGAGAAGGGATTCAAGCGACTCTTTATCAACTTGGGAAAGAAGGACGGTTTCTTCCCCGGTGTGCTGATGCAGACGTTGAATCGCTATGTGGGCGGTCGTCAGGCCGTGGGACATATCGACCTGTTGGACACCATCTCTTATTTCGAGGTGCCTGAGAAGGATGCCCGCAAGGTGATGACGCAGTTGACAGGCATCCGCTACAAGGGACGTACCGTGCGATGCAATGAAGAGGACGACAAGACAGGTCCACAGGGACGTCAAGGCGAACACGGTCGTCGCAACTCGCGTGGCAGTCAGAAAGCACAGGGAGGCCAGCGCCCCCAGCGCCAGTATAAAAAGGAAGATTGGCGCTCGCTGATGCAGAATGCCAATCGTGTAGATTTCAAGGGCGAGGAGCCCGACTTCAGTGAAGAGGGCTGGGCCCGCCGCAAACCTAAAAAGAAATAGGTTGAAAAAGCACCTGTGACGATAGAAATAAAAGGAAAGAACGGGTTTTTGATTCATCGGATGGATTAAAAACCCGTTCCTGCTTTTCTGGCATGAAAGTTTGCAATGATACTCCAGTTTTTTGACGTTTTAGGGGTGCTCTTATCTTGCTTTTTGGACTTATTTATATAAGATGATAATTGAAAAGGCCAGAAAGAAATGCCCGAATTTTGAATAAAATGAACATGAAAGAGAGAATTTCTTGAGGAGAATAGCGATTTTCCCTAAAAATTAAAAAATAATCCTTGGAAAAATTTTGTGCTCTCATTTTTTTTTAATACTTTTGCCAACCGAAAGAAGACGCGAACCTAATGGATAAAAAGAGACAGGAAATACATCATATGAACTGTTTTTCATAACACCCGAGGCTTTCGTGTTTTTATGAGGAAAGTGAATCTAACTTATTTTTATTAATATACTAATTTAAACATTTAACAATGAACAAGAAAATTTGGAGTTTGCTGGCCATCTTGATGGTAGCAGTATTGAGTTTTGGAGTAGCTTCATGCAGTGATGATGACGAAGAAGAACAGCCCAGTTCTTATTATTTGTTCTATGAAGTGACTGATCAGGGTAATCTGTCAGACGATGAAGTGGATGCTCTGGAAAAGACCATTGACGATATTATCGATGGCGGTGATGAGTTCGAAAACATGAAGCTCAGCACTGTATCTCAAATAGTAGAAGGACTGATCAAGACCAACGCTGCTGATATTAACGAGGCATTTGCTGGCAAGTCGTTCACCGTGTCTTTCTTCATCGACGACGTGAAGCTGGAAAAGACCGTCAAAGTTATCAAACTTGTATGTGTGGACGGTAAGGTGCAATAATAGTTATTTAAGTAAGATAAAAGAAATAGCCGGCGGGAATCTCTCGTCGGCTATTTCTTTTGTATGCCTTTTCGCCTTCAGCAGAGTGCTGACCTGCTGACGGGTGCTTACTGCGTGATGACCGTGCCGTGCTGTCCGTCGATGGCTGTGGCCTTGGTAATGATAACGCGCTCTACGCCAGCATCGATGGCAGAGAGTGCGTTTTCAATTTTCGGCAGCATGCCACCGCTGATGGTTCCGTCAGCCTTGTAGGTCTCGAAGTCGGCATGGGTGATGTTGCTGATGACCGACAGGTCGTCGTCGGGATTGCGAAGCACACCAGGCTTCTCGAAGGCAAAGATGAGGGTCACGTCGAAACCTGCGGCAGCCATGGCCTTGGCGGTCTCTGAAGCCATCGTGTCGGCATTGGTGTTGAGCATGTGTCCCTGTCCATCGTGGGTCAGCGGGGCAATGACGGGGATGAGGCCTGCCTCGATGAAATGGGCTATTTTGCGACCATTGGCCTCTTTGACATCGCCCACAAAGCCATAGTCAATGCCATTCTTCAAGGGACGCTTGACTGAAAGGAGAATATTGCCATCGGCACCTGTCAGTCCCAAGGCATCGGCACCCAGTGCCTGCAGACGTGCCACGATGTTCTTGTTGACCAGTCCGCCATACACCATGGTCACCACCTCGAGCATGTCGGCATCGGTGATGCGGCGACCATCCACCATCTTCGTCTCGATGTCCAGTCGTTCGGCTATCTTTGTGGCTTTGCGACCACCGCCGTGAACCAGAATCTTAGGCCCTTGGATAGCAGTGAAATCACGTAAAAGCTGTGCCAGTTGCGCCTCGTCTTCGACCACGGCACCGCCTACTTTCACGATAGTAATCTTTTGCTTCATAACTAAAAATAACTACTTCTTATTCTAATTTCGTGCAAAAGTACGAAAAATAATCCGATACTCCAAATTTAATTTTTATACCAAATGTTTGGTATTTTTGAAAAAAAACTATCAAATTGTAATTTGCACACCAAAAAAGTATTACCTTTGTACCCGACATAAACGCAAGATAGCTATGATGATCAAGGATCTACATTACAAACCTCTTTTATTAATAGTATTTATTGGAATCCTCGGGGGAAATGTTTCAGCTCAAGAAAATAAGCCAACCTCTATTCCCATGCAGACGGTGAAACCCACCATTCAGGCAGTAGATGCAGTTGGAAATGTGGTCTTGAAGGGTGTAATCATTGACAATCAAGGTGAACCGCTGCAAGGCGCTAATGTTTACGTGCGCGAGATTAAAGGTGGTGCTGTGGCCGATGAAAAAGGACGCTTCACGCTGAACGTGCCTAAAGGCACTACCATCACGGTGGATTACTCGTATGTGGGCATGGTGACGCAAACCAAGAAGTATGATGGCAAGCGCCCTCTGACCAATCTGCAAATTGTGCTTCATGAAGATAATCGACTCAGCGAAGTCGTGGTGACAGGTCTGTTTGACCATAAGTCATCTACGTTTACGGGGTCTGCCTCGTCCTACACGAAGGATGAGTTGAAACAGGTGACCAGCGC
Organism: Prevotella sp. E13-17; assembly: GCF_022024035.1. NCBI lineage: Bacteria > Pseudomonadati > Bacteroidota > Bacteroidia > Bacteroidales > Prevotellaceae > Prevotella > Prevotella sp. E13-17. Next base: position 3,234,189 of record NZ_CP091787.1, on the reverse strand, counting down.
CAACGTGCTGAAAGCCGTTCAGGCACTTGATCCTGCCTTTGTGGTTGACATGAATAGCATTAACGGCTCGAACCCCAACTTCATGAGCGACATCACGTTGCGTGGTAATGCCTCGTTTGGCGGCCTGCAGGGCGACTATAGTGGTAATCCTAATGCTCCACTGTTCATACTTGATGGCTTCGAGGCTACGCAGCAGCAGATCTTCGACCTCGACATCAATCGCATTAAGTCGGTGACTATTTTGAAAGATGGTGCAGCCAAAGCCATCTATGGCTCGAAGGCGAGCAATGGTGTGGTGGTCGTAGAGACTGTGCAGCCCGAGGCTGGCAAGTTGCGCATCACCTATACGGGCGACCTGAGCATTGAGGCGCCAGACCTGACCTCCTATAACTTGTGTAACGCTGCCGAGAAACTGGCGGTAGAGAAGAAGTCCGGTCGCTATACGGCATCTTCGCCCTACTTCCAGTCGCAACTGGACGAACAGTACAACGAACTGGTGGCTAACGTGGCCAGAGGTATTGATACCTATTGGTTGTCGCAGCCCCTGCGTACGGGTGTTGGTCAGAAGCACACGGCCTATCTGGAGGGCGGCACGCAAGAGATGCGCTACTCGGCCAGCGTCATGTATAATAATATTGAGGGCGTGATGAAGAAGTCGGGCCGACGCACCGTGTCGGGCAACGTCAATCTGTCGTATCGCTATCAGCAGTGGATGTTTCGCAACTCACTGACGGTGACGGGGAACCGTGCTGATGACAGCCCATACGGCAGTTTCTCTGACTATGTCAGCGTGAACCCATACTTCCGTCCGTATGACGATAATGGCAACCTGTTGAAGGTGCTGGGCACCTATACCTCGCCGGGCGCAAATGGCAGTACGCAGACGTTCTATAACCCTCTGTATAATGCTTCGATAGGAACCAAGAACTTCTCGAACTATACCGAGGTGTCGGAGAACTTCTATTTGGAATATCGTCCTAACGATGATCTGCGTTTTACCGCCCGACTGGGTTACACCCACCAGAACAATAAGCGTGAGGACTTCTATCCTGGCGACCATACCCGCTTCACTACATGGACGGGCGATCGCTACTTCCAGCGTGGTAGCTATGCGATCACCAATGGTGAGAGCAACAGCATCTCTGTCGATGTGACGGGACACTACACCCATCGTTGGGGCAAGCATATGCTGTTGAGCAACGCGGCCTATTCGCTGCAATCGGCACAGTCGTCTTCTGAGGGAATGACAGCATGGGGCTTCTTGAATAATCATGTGGATCATATCACGTTTGCCAAGCAGTATGCCGAGGGTGGGGTGCCATCTGGAACAGAGACGACCACGCGTTCGCTGGGCTTGACGGGTGCCGTCAACTATTCTTACGACGAACGCTATCTGTTGGATGCCAGCTTGCGTCTGAACGGCTCTTCGGTGTTCGGACGTAACAACCGTTGGGGTACATTCTGGAGCTTAGGCACGGGATGGAACCTGCATAAGGAAAAGTTCATGGCCGACGTCAAGTGGCTGACACTCTGTAAACTGCGTGTTACCTATGGTCTGACAGGTAACCAGAACTTCTCGCCATATCAGTCGAAAGCCACCTATAAGTTCTATGATGCCATCGTTTACGATAACATCTCAGGCGCCTACTTGATGGCTATGCCCAACGAGAACCTGAAATGGCAACAGACGGGCGACTTCACCGTGGGTCTGGACCTGGGTATCGCCAGCAAGGTGAACCTGCGTTTCGACTATTACGACAGTAAGACGCGTGATGCGCTCATCGCCATGTCTATACCGACCTCAACGGGCTTCAGCTCTTATATGGAAAACTTGGGTAATGTTGTAAACAGAGGTGTAGAGGCCACAGCCAACTGGCGTCTTTACCAAAAGGAACAGTCATTCTTGAGTGTGACGGGTAGCGTGGCCCATAATATAAATAAGGTGACAAAGATTAGCGATGCCCTGCGCTCGTTCAATCGTGAGCAGGACGCAGAGAAGACCAGTTCGCCCATCATTCGCTATGAGGAAGGACAGTCTATGACGGCCATCTGGGCCGTGCGCTCGCTGGGTATCGATCCTGCAACCGGTCGTGAGTTGTTTCAAAAGAAAGATGGCACGTCAACCTATGATTACACCACCGATGACTATATTGTGGCTGGCGACAGTAATCCCAAAGTGCATGGCACCTTTGGCGTCAATGGCGAGTATCGTGGTATCGGTGGCAGTCTGCTGTTTAGCTACCAGATGGGTGGCGACTACTACAACCAGACGCTGGTGGATCGTGTAGAGAATGTGAACGTGGCCAACAACGTAGATAAGCGTGTGTTCAGCGACACGTGGAACTCACCCGGCGATGTGGCTCTCTATAAGCATATCTCGAGCACGCCCACCACGACGTATGCCTCTACGCGCTTTGTGATGCGCAATAATATGCTCGACCTGACAACTATCTCAGCCTATTATGACTTTAAGTATTGCTCGTGGCTGCACCGCGCCAAACTGGAACGTCTGCGTCTGACATGCTATGTGAACGACGTGTTCCACCTGTCGTCGGTCAAGGCTGAACGCGGCTTGGGCTATCCCTATGCACGAACATTCTCGTTCTCGTTGACAGCAACATTTTAAAAAACTAACAAGGAAAGAAGATGAAAAAGATACAGAAAGACTTGCTGATAATCATGATGGGCGTCCTGCTGATGCCCGTTGTCAGTGCTTGCAACGACTGGCTCGATGTGCAGCCTCGTTCGCAGGTAGAGGATACCGAGTTGTTTGAGACGGAGAGTGGCTATAAGGAGGCTTTGGCAGGTGTGTATTCGTCGATGGTGTCTGCAAATACGTATAGTAAGGAGCTGACCTATGGTTTTATTGGTGTGCTGGGACAGGAGTGGGACTTCTACTACTCTACGCAATATGATGACGCCGCTGCCTATAATTATGATGCCTCGGTAACAACAGGCTATCTTCGTGGTATATGGAATACCAACTATAGCGGGATTGCCAATGTCAACAACTTGTTGGCACATATTGATGGCAACAAGCGACTCTTCTCGGAAGACAACTTTGACGTGATTAAGGGTGAGGCTCTGGCACTGCGTGCCTTCTTGCACTTCGACTTGTTGCGGTGCTTTGGCGTTAGCTTTGAGGTGAACCCCGACCAGATGTCAATCCCTTACTGCAAGGCGCTGACCTACCGTGTGTTCCCACAACTGTCTGTACGGGTTGTCACCGACTCTATTCTCAGTGACCTGTCGGCAGCTGAGCAGTTGCTGGAGTCCAGCGATCCTATAGTGACAGGACGCGAGATCACGGAGATGACTGACAATGGCTATCTGTTGAACCGTCAACTTCACCTTAACTACTATGCTGTCAAGGCTCTGCAGGCTCGTGTCTATATGTGGCGTGGCGACTATGACAAGGCGCAGAAGGCTGCTGATGTGGTGATAGACTCTGAGAAGTTCCCTTGGACCAAGGTGAACAGCATGCAGACGGGAGCAGACCGTTGTCTTGCCGACGAGTTGTTGTTTGCACTTAACAATCTGACGATGACCAGCGATGTGGCCGACAACTATTTCTCGGACGACTCGCCCTACAGCTTTGCAGTGACGCGCGAACGACTGCTTGACTACTTCAATAACGCAACACAAGACTACAGATATACATTCCTGTTTAAAAATGGTACTGCTACGCATGCTGCCAACCGCTATCTGAGGAAATATGACGAGCCCAGTGGCAACAATAACTACTATCGCTATAAAATGCCTTTGATGCGTGTGGGTGAGATGTATCTCATCAAGAGTGAGGCAGCTTATCGCCAAGGTGATGCGGAGACGGCCCGCAAGGTGCTGAACCAGTTGCGCAAGGCTCGCAACCTGACGGCGCTCAATAAGCTTCCGACCGATTACTATCAGGAACTGGTGTATGCCTATCGTCGTGAATTGCTGGGCGAAGGACAGTTGTTCTTCCTTTATAAGCGACTGAATCGACCCACGATTCTTTACTCTTCCGTAGATGCGATAGGCGAGAAAGTATATACTTTCCCGTTGCCACTGACCGAAACAGAGATGGCAGAACGTGAACCAAACAGATAAAGAAGGATGCAAAGATGAAGGAAAAAATGAAAAAACTGATATTGTTTGCATGTATGTGCTTTGCGCTTGTTGGGTGCGAGAAAGAAGAGGTATCAACCTTCAACACGCAGTACACGGCATTGAATATATGGGTTGGAACTCAGGCAGGAGCCGTCTATGAGTCGGCAGTACATAACTATTCCTACGTTTACGAAGAGGGCGACGTGACGTTCTATGCTCAGTTGAGCGGCATGCCGGCAGACCACGACCGCACTTTCCATCTGGAGGCTTTCGGTGGCGATTCAGCGTTGATGATCAATACTGTGCGCTTGGAGGATTATGTGATTCCTGCCGGTGCTGTCAGTGGTGTTTTCCAGGTTCATTTCAATACCCGGAAACTGACCGATGCCGACCTCTTCACCACGAAAGATGGGATGATATACTTCCGTGTGGTGCCTCACGAAGAATTCGCTTTAGGTACCGAGGGACACCAGCAGTTTGCGGTTGTCTTGAAGAATTATCTGGCCAAGCCGACTAACTGGGAGACAGCCAACTATCCTCAGATGCCGCTCAGTCACTATTTCGGTGCCTACAGCAGGGTGAAGTATCAGTTCATGATAGAACATCTGGGATTGAAAGATTTCCAGGTGAACTACAATGCACAGACGTCATACGATGAGGAGACGAACGTGGTTTCCAATTCGTATGCCATCTATCTTGTGCAGGTGATGCAGAAAGCATTGGTTGACTATAATGCGCAGCATGATGAACCGTTGACCGATGAGTTTGGACTTCCAATAACGTTTTAATCAACTATGTGAATGATGAAGAGGTATTTTTCAATAGTTCTCAGTGTGATGGCAGCAATGCTGTCGCTTGTAAGCTGCTATGAGGACAAAGGCAATTATGATTATCGTGACCTTGACGTGGTGACCATCGACACGATGGAAACTGGCATGCAGTCAGCCTATTCACTGATGCGCTTTGACCGTCTGCGACTGGCTCCCCATATCTTCTTTAACGGACAGCTGGTTGATGACAGTCAGGAGGTTCCTTTGGATTACCAGTGGACCATCTTCAGTAGTGTGAGCGGTACAGGAGCGAATAGTGTGATAGACACCATCGGAAACCAACGCGTGCTGGATACGGTTATCAGTCGCACGGCAGGCAGTTACTTAGTGCAGCTCGTGGTCAAGAACCGTCATACGGATGTGTGTCAGTTCTTCCGTGTTCCTGTCTCGGTCAGCGAGGTGCTGGATGGCGGATGGATGGTGTTCTATGAGCGTGCAGATCATCCAGGAACTTCTGATTTGGCCTTGATACATAACCCTTGGACCAAGAATAATGTGGTCTATGACAGAATTTATTCAAACCTCTATGAGACGACCAATGGTGAACTGTTAGACGGAAAGCCTGTTCGTTGTCTTGACATTGCAGTATCTTTGGCTGCAGGAAATAACTATATTGGTCTTTGCACAGATCGCACACTGGTGGGCGTCAGTGAGAATGGCTTTGAGAAGGCGCTGATGTTTAAGGACTTCTTCCACGAAGCACCATCCACGGAGGCCCCCATCTGGTATGGCGAGCATGGCTCTGGTGTGATGTCGGGGCAGAGTTCTGAGGTGCTGATCAATGAAAATCAGGTTTATACCAATACCTATGTGTTCAGTGCAGCAGATGGGCGTACCACACGTTTCGGTGTGGCTAAGTTTGGCGATGAGATTGGACAGTTGGCACCGTGGAACGCAGAAGTTCCTAATACACTGAACTACGGCATCATAGTCTATGACCAGACCAACCACCGCTTCCGCTATTCAGCCTATAATGGGGCTCGTCTGGAATACTTTGGCGATCAAGACATGGAACAGGCAGCTTTCGATATTAACAACACTGGTATGGAACTGCTGTTGGCAGACTGGGGGCGTGGATCCAGTCAAGGCAATGGATTGAGACCTTATGAGTATCTGCTGATGGGGAAAGGCCAGCAACGCTATCTGGCGGTAGCCAATTTCTCGTCGTCGGCACCCACTGATCCTGCTATCGGATTGGCACTCTATCCGTTGGATGCTATCTGCCCTCAGATTGATCATGCCACCACGTTTGCTGCCAGTCATGTGGGTAGCTTCGTGTACTATGGTGCCGGTCGTGCAGTCTATAACCTGGCCTACGACAGCGGACTGCCTGCCACGGAGGCATGGAGAGCACCCTCTGCCGATGAGGAAGTGACCTGTGTGCGTATCATGAAATACTATCATGGCACCATCTATGGACTTGGTCGCGTGCCGCAGTCAGACAATCTGGTGCACATAGCCACCTGGAATGAAAAGACTCAAGAGGGTCATGTCTATCAATACCTGATAAACCCCGCCAGCGGCATACTTGATACCGACAACCATTACGAATATGTGGTGCCAGGACGAGTGAAAGATATGGCATGGAAATTCACATTGCAATAATTACACAATAGAAAGGATAAGAACAATGAAAAAACTAACACTGATTATGATGATGGTCCTGACGGCTGGTGCTGTCATGGCTCAGGGACTTGCTTTCGAACCCGATGGAACAACATTGGAACAGGCTTCAGCTAAGGCTAAGGCCGAAAACAAACTGATATTTCTGGATGCTTTCACCACATGGTGTGGCCCTTGCAAGATGATGGCGCGCACCGTGTTCCCGCAGGAGCAGGTTGGCGCTGCGATGAACCCCAAGTTTGTGAGCGTCAAAATCGATATGGAGAGCCCTTATGGTGCACCTCTTGCTAAGAAGTTGCAGGTCACTGCCTATCCTACTTTTATCATCTTCAATGCAGATGCACAGGAGATTGGACGCTTTATGGGCGGTAGCTCTGCCGAGGAGTTCCTGAAGAAGGTGGAAGAGAAGAGCAAAGATAATGCCTCTGCCGCTCTGCAAGCGCGCTGGAAGGCTGGCGATCGTGATCCTCAGTTCTTGTTTGAATACCTTCGTTCGTTGTCGGCTACCTACAAACTGCAGGAGGCTGGCGAGGTGGCTGAGGCCATCTTGGACGGCAAGGAGGATACCTTTGCTGCTGATAGCACCTTGCGTGCCATCTTCATGCGCAATATTCAAAGCCCCTTTGCAAAGTCGTTTGTTTACACAGCGAAGAACCCCGATGTGCTGGCAGCTTACATCGGACGTAACAATGTGGATGCCAAGATTGCTTCGGTGTTTACTAATTACCAGCGTGACGTGTTGGTAGAAACCGAAGAGTCTGTCACACTTAATCAGGAGGCCTACGACCGTTTTGCAGCCCTCTTGAAAGAGTTAAACGTAGAAGGCGGTAATCAGTACCTCTATGGCATACAGATTACGCTGGCCGAGAAGCAGAAGAACTGGAAGGACTATCTCAAGTATATCCAGGCTTATCTGGCCGATCCCTCTCTCGATGCAGGAGATATGCAGTTGGCACGCTGGGCCCGTCCGTTCTCGTCTCCCACGGTTGATGCTCAGTTGAAGGCCACCTATAAGACCATCCTGTTGCAGCGTATCGAGGACATCAAGGCAGGCAAGCGTCAGGCACAGCGTCAGGTGGGCAACATGCGCCTGTCTCGTCCTACCGACGAACTGCTTCAGATGATTGTCAATGCCTTCGATGGTAAGATGCCCAATCAACAGAAAAAAGAGTAAGATAGAATCACGCGTGAAAACTAAATAGATTGTATTATTAAAAAAAAGAAAGTGTATGAAGAAGATTTTACTAGTATTGATGGCTTTTGTTGCCACAGCCACATCGTTGTTTGCTCAGAAGAAGGTTATCACAGAGACTGCTGTGTCGTCAGTTGATGCTTCGGTAGTGATTACTCGTCATTTTTATGACGGACAGGGTCGCGTGATTTACAAGTTGGTTGAAGGCGTTTCAGAAACCACCTATTCTTACAATGAGTTGAATCAGCTGATTAGCGAGGAATACAATGTGTTTGACAACTACAATGCTGGCCGCACCTACGTGTATAACTATACGGAAGGACAGCTTGTGTCACGTGAGGAGAAGGCTGGCGAGCGTGTGCTGAGCACTGTTAAATATGATGAACACGGAAATCCCAGTGGTACTCTTACTGCCAATGGTCTGGAAATTCCTCAGCAGAATACCTATGATGATGACAACAACCTGGTGAAGAGTGAGATTAAACATCCCATTGCAGGTATCGTTATGAGCACCACAGTCTATACATATAGTGACGGTGTGCTGGTGAAGAAAGAGACCTCAAATTCTGCAGGTGTCGTCACAGAAACAGTCACCTACACCTACGAGAACGGCCAACTGACAAAGACGACAGCAAGTGCTGGTGACGATGGCACCGTAGAGACTGCCTTCACTTATGCAGACATTGACGCTTACTATGCACCTCAGAGTGTGCAGGCTACTGTCAATCAGGGCAATACCGTTACTCTGTCATGGACAGGCAATGCCGATGCTGTGGTCTTCAACGGCGAATATGTTGAGGTGGAAGGCAACTCTTATACCACCGATGTGCTTCAGGATGGTACCTATACTTTCTATGTATCCAACAAAGGAAATGCTGTAGTGGTTCCTGAAGTGAGCGTCGTTGACAACTCTAAGATTGGTGTTTACGACGTAGCGCTGAATGGCAACATCACTGCAAAGACTGTGGTTACCGTTGATGAACAGGAACAAGAGAAGCGTACCACCACCTATTATATCCCCGTTAAGTGGTCTATAGATGAGGATGCTAAGCCCATTGGTTATCGTATCTACTACAACGACAACTATTATGTTGACGTTGAGGATGGAACAATCAAGGAGTATGTGATTCCTGCTACCAATATTACCATCTGGAATGGTGCTGTGGTAACACTGCCCTTCAAGGTAACTGTACAGGCTGTTTATGCCACAGGTTTGGCTGATCCCGACAATGTTCTTGAGTTGGATACCGATGCCATTCTTGCCATAGAACCAGAGGTTGTTACCGGCATCAGCTCTGTCAGTGCTTCACAGTTCAAGGCTTCTGGTGTTTACAACCTGAATGGTGTCCGTGTTGGCAACACAGTCAATGGACTCACCCGCGGCCTCTATATCGTGCGCCAGGGCAACAAGTCAACAAAGGTGATCGTACGATAACGCCATGAAGCGGATTACTCTCATAGCACTATTGATCTTGTGCTCCTTTGTCGTGGCTCAAGGTCGAGGACTGGTTCTGCAGCTGACAGGCGGTGTCAAAGCCTTCTATCCGTTGACAGGCAATGATGCAGCAGTCACTCTGAAGATGACGCATGAGGGCCTTCAAGTGGAAGCATCGCAATATGCTTTCAGTCAGATTGAAAAGTTTTATATCTCAGAGACCGATGAAGAGGTCTCTGAGATTAAATCTGTCTCCACCCGGCAGGCAGATATCTTTCAGCAGGGTGGAATGCTCTTTGTGACAGGCGGCGAAGGTCCTCTTCACGTTTATGGCATTGATGGAAAGGATGTGTCGCTATCTGGTCGCCCCGTCGTTCAGACCGTTGGCAGCACCACGGCTGTTAATCTTCAGTTGTTGCCTTCCGGCATCTATGTTCTTCAGACCGGGAAAAAGAAAGTCAAGTTGATGAAACGATAAAGAAACAAGTGCTCATGAAAAAGATAAAGATAGCAAGTTTGGCTTTTCTCTGCCTTCTTTCTGTGCTGGCCGTACAGGCTCAGCACACCATCTATGGCGTTAAGCGAAATGGTGCTTTCTTGCAAAACAAGGTGAAGCTCGAGTTGAACGAAGGCGATGCCTTAGAGTTTCAGAACCTTCGCTACTACACGGTGGACAAGGATGGTGCCCGTCAGAGCTACCTCTATACCACTGCCGACACTTTCTATGTTGAAGACCCCGGCATTGGTGTGTATCGTCCCAACTACCTTCGCAACAATGATTTCGACGACGAGAAGAGCATGTATTGTTGGAGCCGTTCTCAGCAGTCAGACCATTTTGTGGTATTCTGGGAACCAGCATTTGGTAGTGATCCTACCCAAGCTCCGACTCCCTACACGTTTGATCCTGCAGACTTGTTGGAGCGAGCCGAAAAAGCCTTTGCTGTCTATACTCAACAACTGGGTTTCTCAAGGCTTGGAAGCTCAAAGACGTTGGATAGCAACAAAATCATCATGCTCGTGCACTACACCGACGTGTGGCGTGCCACCGGTTCTGGTGTTGACAACCGCGTAGGAACGCTCGATGTCAATCCAGCTGCAGCCAATACCGCCATCACAACAGCCCATGAGATTGGCCACACCTTCCAGTATATCGTGGGTTGCGATGAAGGTACACAGCACGGATGGCGCTATGGCTTCGGTCCAAATGCTTCAGGCGGTTGCGGTTGGTGGGAGAGTTGTGCGCAGTGGCAGGCCTTTAAGGTCTATCCCGAGCAGCAGTTCACCACCACTTGGTGTAACCCTTGGAAGTATGCCCATCTCAATCTGTTGCACGAGGAGTGGCGCTATTTCAACTTCTTTGTCCAGGATTATTGGTGCGAACTTCATGGAGCCGACTTCATTGGTCGTCTCTGGCGGGAGTCAACCTATCCCGAAGACCCTGTCGAAACCTATCAGCGCATGACTGACGCCTCTCAGGCTGATTTCTGTCGCGACATGTATCAGTATGCCACCCGCGCTATCACGTGGGATATAGAAGGTCTCAGAACCACCGGACGGCGCTATACCGACCGCTTTGAGACATCGCTGCATGGTGTTGGCGACGGTTGGTGGCAGGTCGATTCAGCCCAGTGTCCCCAAAACTATGGCTTCAATGTCATCCGCCTGCGTGTGCCAGCAGCTGGCACCGTTGTCAAGGCTTCGTTCAAAGGCATTGCCGGTGCCAAGGGCTATCGAGCCTATCAGGTCGATAAGGCAGGCTGGCGCTACGGTTTTGTGGCGCTGCAAAGCGATGGAACCCGTGTCTATGGCGACATGTATGCCGATGCAGAAGGAACGGCAGAGTTGACCGTCCCAGCCGCTACAACCAATCTCTGGTTTGTGGTTTGTGGTGCTCCCACGGAGCATTTCCGCCATGCTTGGGAGATGGGTACCGATGACTTTGGCAACGATGTGCATACACCTGCTTCGTTGGCCAACGACGAGCAGTGGCCTTATCAGGTGCGTTTCGTTGGCACAAATCTTCCCGGCGAATATTACTATCCCGAGGATTACCAGCGTAGTGACATCTTGCTCAACGAGACCGTGACGCTGAAAAAGACCGGAGCTACAGGCACTAACGTCTCTGCCGTGGTCCATCTGCCCATGGAGCAGATTTACGATGCCTTGGGCCTCTCTACAGAACTCGTTGGGCAGTTAGTTCCTGGCGACTCCGAACCAGCCAACCTCCGCCTTCGTGCCTTGAATGCCGATGGCTCTGAGAGCGACGATCGCTTGCTGTCTTCGCAGTATTTCTGGGGTTTCGATGCCCAAGGCGATGTCGTGAAGGGCACTGTTGCCAGCACCGGCTACCTGCTGACGCTCAATTATGCCAAAGGCAATGTCACCGTCAATGGCTATCGCAGTCGTATCACTGCTGGTAGCACATATCAGGCAGCGCTGGCCCTCACCTTTACCAATACAGATGAAAAGACCTACACAGCCACTGTTCGTTTCACAGTAAAGGTAGAATAGCTCTCCCCGTTATTTTTATGGGTGAGTCGATATCATCAAAAAAAGGACCTGTGTCAACGACATTTGACACAGGTCCTTTTCTGATGCTTGTGGCTTGATTATTCCAGATAAGTATATCCGTAGAGTCCCGAGCGATAGGTGCTGAGGAACTCCTTGCCCTCTTCCAGTGTGATCTTGCCTTCTTTCACACTCTTTGTGACCCAGATCTCCAGTTGACGCACCAGTTTCTTCGGGTTATATTGCACGTACTCCAGCACCTCTTCCACCGTCTCACCGTCGATAATCTGGTCGATGTGATAATGACCATCCTTCACCGACACATGCACAGCATTGGTGTCGCCGAAGAGGTTGTGCATATCGCCGAGAATTTCTTGATAAGCACCAACAAGGAATACACCTAAGTAATAAGTTTCGTTCTTCTTCAGTGCGTGTACGGGCAGCGAGTGAGAGTTATGACGGTTGGTCACGAAGTTGGCCACCTTGCCATCGCTGTCGCAGGTGATGTCCTGAATGGTTGCATTGCGGGTAGGACGCTCGTCCAGTCGCTGAATAGGCATGATGGGGAACAGCTGGTCGATGGCCCACGAGTCGCTGAGGCTCTGAAACAAAGAGAAGTTGCAGAAATACTTGTCTGCCAACAGCTTGTCGATGTTCATCAGCTCTTCTGGCACGTGCTTCATGTTCTTTGCCAAGGCATTGATTTCGTGACACACGCTCCAGTACATAGCCTCAATCTCGGCACGTGTCTTCAGATCCACGATACCGTGCGAGAACAAGTTCAGCACCTCTTCACGTATCTGTTCGGCATCGTGCCAGTCCTCCAGCACATTGCGTGGCGACAGGTTGTCCCATATCTCATACAAGTCCTTTACCAGCTGATGCGAGTTCTCGTCGGGTTCAAATTCCTCGTCCATCTCGGGCAGCGAGGCCGTCTCCAGCACGTCGATGACCAGCACAGAGTGATGTGCTGCCAGCGAGCGTCCGCTCTCCGTGATGATGTTGGGGTGGGGCAGATCGTTCTTGTTGGCCGCATCTACGAAGGTGTAGATACAGTCGTTCACATACTCCTGGATCGAGTAGTTCACCGAGCTCTCGCTCGATGGCGAACGCGTGCCGTCGTAGTCCACGCCCAGTCCGCCACCACAGTCCACGAAATCTACGTTGTAGCCCATCTTGTGCAGTTGGATGTAGAACTGTGAAGCCTCGCGCAGTGCCGTCTGTATGCGTCGTATCTTTGTGATCTGTGAGCCTATGTGGAAGTGTATCAGTCTCAGGCAGTCGCGCATGCCTTTCTTGTCCAGCATGTCGAGTGCCTCCAGCAGTTCTGCGCTGGTCAGTCCGAACTTAGAGGCGTCGCCTCCGCTCTCTTCCCATTTGCCGCTTCCGCTCGAAGCCAGTTTGATGCGAATACCGATGTTTGGTCTCACTTCCAGTTTCTTGGCGATGCGTGCAATGATGTCCAGCTCGTTCAGTTTCTCCACCACGATAAAGATGCGCTTGCCCATCTTCTGTGCCAGCAGTGCCAGTTCGATATAGCTCTGGTCCTTATAGCCGTTGCACACGATGATAGAGTCGCTTTGGCACTGCATGGCAATCACAGCATGCAGTTCAGGCTTGGAGCCAGCCTCCAGTCCCAGGTTGAACTTACGGCCGTGCGATATGATTTCCTCTACCACCGGCTGCATCTGGTTTACCTTGATGGGGTAAACCACGTAGTTCTCGGCCTTGTAGTCATATTCCTTAGCAGCCTTTTTGAAGCAACTCCATGTCTTCTCGATACGGTTGTCCAGAATGTCGGGAAAGCGCAGCAGCACAGGTGGTGTGACATCACGCAGTGCCAGTTCGTCCATCACCTCGCGTATGTCGATCTTCACATCATCCTTGCAGGGTGTCACAAAGACATTACCCTTGTCGTTGATACCAAAATAGCTTGTGCCCCAGCCGTTGATGTTGTATAGCTCACGGGCGTCGTCCAAGGTCCATTTCTTCATTGTTCAAGCAACTCTTTCAGTTTATCTATCGTGATTTTTATCTTCTCGTAATTGTCCATCAGACTGACGTCGAGCGTGTGTTTCGCCTTCGTATAGAATGGCTCGCGCTTCTTCAGTTGTTCGTGGATAAAGGCGATGAGCTCATCAGGCGTCTTGTCCTTCAGCAGTGGGCGTTCCACCTTAGCCATCAGCAAGTGCTTATAGAGCACTTCTGGCGAAGCCTTCAGATAGACCACCTCTCCCTGTTGGTTCATATAGTCTATGTTGTCAAAGAAGCAAGGCGTCCCACCGCCGCAACTGATGATGACATTTTCAAATTCAGCCACCTCGTGCAGCAGACTGTGCTCAATCTTGCGGAATCCCTCTTCGCCTACCTCCTGAAACAGTTGCGACACCGTCTTCCTGTGGCGGCTCTCTATGTACCAGTCCAGGTCATAGAAGGGCATGTCCAGTTCCTTTGAGAGCGCTTTGCCGACGGTCGTCTTTCCGGCTCCCATGTAGCCTATCAGGATAATACGTTTCATGCCTTGTTGATGATGGCCATACATTCGTCGTAGCTCAGCTCCTTAGCACGCTCGTGCATGTTCTTTGGCAGACGGAAGTTCTTGCCGTCGTATGCCAGATAAGGGCCGTAGCGTCCGTTGCGCACTTCCAGTTTCGGATCCTCACTAAACGTCTTCAGGTGCTTCTGAGTCTCCTGTTTGCGTTTCTCCTCAATCAGTTTCACGGCTTCGCCGATACCGATGGTCAGTGGGTCCATGGTCTTTGGTAGTGTGGTGTACATCTTCTTGTGCAGGATGTAGTTGCCGTAGCGTCCGGTTCCGATGGTCACGGGCTCGTCTTCGTATGTTCCCAGCATGCGGGGCAGACGGAACAGTTCCAGTGCGTCCTTCAGTGTCACAGTCTCCATGCTGAACTCCTTGGGCAGGTGTGCAAACTGCGGCTTCTCTTTGTCGTCGGCGCTGCCAATCTGTACGATAGGTCCGAAGCGGCCGATCTTCACGAATACAGGCTTGCCCGACTTAGGATCCTTGCCCAGTTCACGTTCGCCGGCCTTATGTTCCGAGCGGGCGTTGAGCGTTTCTTCCACCGTAGGCTCAAAGTCCTTGTAGAATGCCTTTATCATCTTGTTCCACTCCTGTCGTCCTTCGGCAATCTTATCGAAGTCCTGTTCCACTTTAGCCGTGAAGTTATAGTCCATAATGGCAGGGAAGTGCTCCATCAGGAAGTCGTTGACCACGATACCTATGTCGGTAGGCAGCAGCTTACCCTTGTCCGAGCCAATGGTCTCTGTGCGGCTTTTCTGGCTGATCACCTTACCTTTCAAGGTGATCACCGCAAACTGATGTTCCTCGCCCTTCTTGTCGCCTTTTATCACGTATTCACGTTGCTGGATGGTCGAGATGGTTGGAGCGTAGGTAGAAGGACGTCCGATGCCCAGTTCCTCCAGTTTGTGCACCAGTGACGCTTCAGTATAGCGCTGTGGTCCCTGTGTGTTGCGTTCCATGGCCTGCATCTCGCGTCGTGCCAGCTCGTCGCCTTTCTTCAGTGGTGGCAGCACGTGTGCGAAGTCATCTTTATTGTCGTCCTCGTCGTCTATCGACTCACGGTAAACCTTCAGGAAACCGTCGAACTTCACCACCTCGCCTTGTGCGATGAAGGTCAATGCCTCGTTGGCTGCTTCTCCGTTGTTGATGGCAATCTCCACGGTGGTCTTCTCTATCTGTGCGTCTGCCATCTGGCTGGCTGCCGTGCGTTTCCAAATCAGGTCGTACAGGCGCTTCTCTTGAGAGCTGCCCTCAATGGACGTGTTCTCCATGTAGGTCGGACGAATGGCCTCGTGCGCCTCTTGTGCACCCTTCGAGCTGGTGTGATACTGGCGCACCTTGCTGTACTCCTCGCCATACAGACGTACGATTTCCTCTTTCGATGCGTTAATACAGAGTGCCGACAGGTTCACCGAGTCCGTACGCATGTAGGTGATGCGTCCGCTTTCATACAAGTGCTGTGCCACCATCATCGTCTGGCTCACGGTGAAGCCCAGCTTGCGGGCAGCCTCCTGTTGCAGTGTAGAGGTCGTGAATGGTGGTGCAGGCGTGCGCTTCATGGGCTTCTTCTGTACCGAGGTCACGGTGAAGGTGGCGTTCTTGCACATCTCCATGAACTGCTCCACCTCTTGTTCGGTCTTGAAGCGCTGTCCCAAGGTGGCCTTGACTTCCGATTGCGACCCATCTTTGTTGATGATGCCAAAGGTGGCAGTCACGCTGTAGTAGGTCTCGGTCTTGAAGGCCTGAATCTCGCGTTCACGCTCAACGATCAGTCTCACGGCTACGCTCTGCACGCGACCGGCCGAGAGAGCAGGTTTCACTTTGCGCCATAGCACAGGCGACAACTTGAAGCCCACCAGACGGTCCAGCACACGGCGTGCCTGCTGGGCGTTCACCAGGTTCATATCCACGGTGCGTGGGTTATTGATGGCCTCTATGATAGCTGGTTTGGTGATTTCGTGGAACACGATACGCTTGGTCTTCTCCTCGTCCAGTCCCAGCACCTCGCACAGGTGCCAAGAGATGGCTTCTCCCTCGCGGTCCTCATCGGATGCCAGCCACACCTGACTTGCTTTCTGCGCCTGTGAACGCAGTTCGTTCACCAGTTTCTGTTTCTCTTCGGGAATCTCATATTCGGGTTCCATGGTCTTGTCGTTGATACTCAATTCGCGCTTCTTCAAGTCGCGAATATGTCCGTAGCTCGACATCACCTTGTAGTCATCGCCCAGGAATTTTTCAATGGTCTTCGCCTTGGCGGGTGACTCTACTATGACTAAGTTCTTTTGCATAAATCCAATTTTGTTTACTTTTGGGGTGCAAAAGTAAACAAAAAGTTTTCTTCCACCTTATATATATAGGAGATTTTTTGTTTTCTTAACGATTGACGCTTAGAAAACGTTTCACGGCTTGTTGGATGCTGTGCAGTCCAAACAGTCTGTCGTTGACCTTTTCCAGGGGCATCCACATGGCCTCTGCGGCGTCATCGCCAGCCGTTGCCAGGCAGTCGTCGGCCACATCCAGGCGGAAGAATAGGTCCAGTGTGTGGATGGTCATGCCCGAGTATTCGTACAGATTGGGAATGCTGAACAGGTACTTAGGGTTGTTCAGTTGCAGTCCGGTCTCCTCTTCAATCTCTCGCAGCATGCCCTCTTCAGCATTCTCGTCCATATCGACAAAGCCGCCAGGCAGGTCCAGTGTTCCCTTGGCCGGTTCTTTGCCGCGTCTCACCACCAGCAGCTCTCCTTTGCCGTTCAGGATAAACGCAGCGGTTGCAGCCGACGGGTTCGCATAATACACGAATCCGCAGTCGTTGCATTGCTTGCTTTTGACGTTGTGTTCCGTAAAGCTTTTGCTGCCGCAAGCGGGGCAATAAGCGAATTTATCTAGGGGATGCACTTTTAGTTGAGAGTTGAGAACTGAGAGGTATGATTAGACTTTTTTTTAAAGTGAGAGGTGAGAAGTGAGAGGTGAGAAGTATGGTTAGATTTGTGTGCTTAACTCAACGATAGATGTAATCATACCTCTCAGTTCTCAGTTCTCAACTCTCAGTTAAAACTTCCTCGTTAGATAAGTTTCCTAATCTCTTCTTCCAGGTCTTTGATCTGCACAGAGCGCTTTTGAAGCTGGTTGTTGCGATCTATGAGGAAGAACTCGGGCAGCTGCTGCACGTTGTAGCGCACGAGAGATGTGCCCTCGCTGTCATAGACGTTGATCCATGGCAGCGCCTCGACAGCTTGACGCCAGAGGTGCTTGTCGTCTAAAGAGACCTGATAGATTTCCAGTCCCTGAGCGTGATATTTGTTGTAGAGGTCGCGCAGTGCCAGGATGCGAGGTGCAGAGTCCTTCGCTCCAAACGAGTGGAAGTCCAGCAACACCACTTTGCCCTTCAGCTCTGTCAGCGTGCGAAGGCGACCGTTCTTGTCGGGCAAACTCAAGTCGATGACGCCCGATTCCACCACCATGTCGCTGTTGAGCACACGCTGTTGGCGGGCAGCAGCCTGACGGTTGTCGTTCATGCCTTTCAGCGTCATGCTGCGCAAGTTCTTGGTGCGTTCACTTTCCGGATAGAACGTCTCCCAGCTGGTAGCCACAGCGCCAAACACCTTCAGGTCCTGTGGGTCGTTCTTGTCAAAGATGTTCCAAGGGCCTACCGTCTGAAACAGGGCAAAGTAGGCATACGCCTCATTAGGAGCCTGGTAGATATAGTTCAGTTTTACGTCCTCCTTATAGGCATTGACCAGATGCTCCAGCGAGTCCAGCGCACGCTCACGTCCCAGCGAAGTGTTGCGGTCCAGTGCAGCCACACGCTCCTGCAGTGCCTGCTGCTTCAGTGCCAGTTCCTTGATTTTCTGACAGTTGGTCGAACCCTCCACCTCGTAGTTGGCAGCCATGCCGGGGTACGAAGCCTTCACGCTGACCGTCTCTGTCGAGTCGATGCTCAGGTTCACAATCTGGTTATTGATGCGCAGCACGTAGAAGTCGGGAGCCTTCGGTGCCGCCTGTTCGAAACAGAAGTCGCCGCTCTCGTCCAGCTTCACCGAGTCCACCACCTCAGCTTTCGTCACGCCCATGTGGTGCAGGTAGAGCACCGAGTCCTGTGCGCCGTCTATATGTCCTTCGATGGTGAATGTGTTTTTGTTATTGCAGGCAGCCATGGCGGCTGTAGCCAGCAGAATATACGCAATCTTTTTCATTGTTGTCATTTTGTAATTTGTGTGCAAAGTTACTATTTTTCTGCCTCTTTAATCATTAAAAAATAGTAAAACTTTAATAAATATTCTTTTATTCAGCCGAAAAAGTGTACTTTTGCACGTATTTTTTTATTAAAGATGTATAAAACAAGATGAACGTAATTACAAAAACCCTTCAATTGGCTGATGGACGTACCATCACCATTGAAACCGGGAAAGTGGCAAAACAGACCGATGGTGCTGTCATGTTGAAGATGAACAACACCGTACTCCTGGCCACTGTTTGTGCCGCAAAAGATGCAGTTCCCGGAACCGATTTCATGCCTTTGCAGGTTGACTATCGTGAGCAGTACAGTGCTGCCGGCCGTTTCCCTGGTGGATTCACCAAGCGCGAAGGTAAAGCCTCTGATAACGAAATCCTTACCAGCCGTCTGGTGGACCGCGTGCTCCGTCCGTTGTTCCCCAGCAACTATCACGCAGAAGTATTTGTCAACGTGATGCTGCTTTCAGCCGATGGCGTTGACCAGCCCGATGCTTTGGCCGGTTTTGCTGCTTCAGCAGCCCTGGCTTGCTCGGATATCCCCTTCGAGTGCCCCATCTCTGAGGTGCGCGTGGCTCGTATCAATGGTGAGTATGTGATTGATCCTACCTTCGAGCAGATGAAGCAGGCCGACATGGACATCATGGTTGGCGCCTCTGCCGAGAACATCATGATGGTGGAAGGCGAGATGAACGAAGTGTCTGAGCAAGACCTGCTGGGTGCCCTGAAGGCTGCCATGGTGGCTATCAAGCCTATGTGCGAGCTGCAGAAGGAGCTGAGCAAGGAACTGGGCAAGGACGTGAAGCGCGAGTACAACCACGAGGTGAACGACGAGGCTCTGCGCGAGCGTATGAACAAAGAGCTGTATCAGCCCGCCTACGATATCACCAAGCAGGCTCTGCCCAAGCAGGACCGTGCCGATGCCTTCGAGAAGCTGCTTACTGACTTCAAGGAGAAATTCCTGGCCGAGGTCCCCGAGGACTCGGAGATTTCCAAGGAAGAGTACGAGGCTATGATGGATCGCTACTACCACGACGTAGAGCGCGACGCCATGCGTCGTTGCATTCTCGACGAAGGCATCCGTCTGGATGGTCGTAAGACCGACGAGATCCGTCCCATCTGGTGCGAGGTTTCGCCCCTGCCCATGCCTCACGGATCAGCCATCTTCACCCGTGGTGAGACGCAGTCGCTTTCCACCTGTACGCTGGGCACCAAGCTCGACGAGAAGATGGTGGACGATGTGCTCGACAAGAGCTACCAGCGCTTCCTGCTGCACTACAACTTCCCCCCATTCTGTACGGGTGAGGCCAAGGCCCAGCGCGGCGTAGGTCGTCGTGAGATTGGTCACGGCCACCTGGCATGGCGCGGTCTGAAGGGTCAGATTCCCGAGGACTTCCCCTACACCGTACGTCTGGTATCACAGATTCTCGAGTCTAACGGTTCTTCATCAATGGCCACCGTTTGTGCCGGTACCCTCGCCCTGATGGACGCAGGTGTTCCTATGAAGAAGCCCGTCAGCGGTATTGCCATGGGTCTGATCAAGAACCCCGGCGAAGATAAGTATGCCGTGTTGAGCGATATCCTCGGCGACGAGGACCACTTGGGCGACATGGACTTCAAGACCACCGGTACGAAAGACGGTCTGACCGCCACCCAGATGGATATCAAGTGCGACGGTCTGTCGTTCGACATTCTCGAGAAGGCACTCATGCAGGCCAAGGCTGGTCGTGAGCACATCCTCAAGTGCCTGACCGACACCATCGCCGAGCCACGTGCCGAGTTCAAGCCTCAGGTGCCCCGCATCGTGCAGATCGAGATTCCTAAGGAGTTCATCGGTGCTGTCATTGGCCCTGGTGGTAAGATCATCCAGCAGATGCAGGAAGACACCAAGACCACGATCACCATCGACGAGACCGACGGTGTCGGTAAGGTTCAGGTCAGCGGTCCCGACAAGGAGAGCATCGATGCCGCACTGGCGAAGATCCGTGCCATCGTTGCCATTCCCGAGGTAGGCGAGGTTTACGACGGTGTTGTTCGCAGCATCATGCCTTACGGCTGCTTCGTAGAGATCATGCCCGGCAAGGATGGTCTGCTCCACATCTCCGAGATTGACTGGAAGCGCCTCGAGACTGTCGAGGAGGCAGGCATCAAGGAGGGCGACCACATCAAGGTGAAGTTGCTCGAGATCGATCCTAAGACCGGCAAGTACAAGCTCTCTCACCGCGTGCTCATCGAGAAGCCCGAGGGCTATGTAGAGCGCGAGCGTCCTGCTCGTCGTGAGCGTGGCGAGCGTCCAGAGCGTGGCGACCGCCGTCAGCCCCGTCAGGACCGTGGCGACCGTGGCGATCGTCGTCAGCCCCGTCAGGATCGTCAGCCCCGTGCTGAGCAGCCCCAGGACGAGGTCTATCGCGATCCTGCTCAGAGCCGTGAGCCCAAGGACTTCAGCGATGCCCTCGACCACATGGACTTCTAACATGTAATAGTAGTCGTTTCGTCGCCTTATATATATAATAAGGTGAAGCAATAGGCTCCGTTTTCCACTGCGAAAGCGGAGCTTTTGTTTTTGTTTCAGGGGCTGGCCAGCTCGCATCCAGGGGCTGGCTGACTCGTTTTCAGGGGCTGGATGAGTTGCTTTCAGGGGCTGGATGAGTTGCTTTCAGGGGCTGGAATCGGTTCAGAAGTGCCACTTTTGGTTGTTGAAAGTGGCACTCTTGGCAATGTGAAGCAGCGCTTTTCTGAGTCGAAAGTGCCGCTTTGTTTTTCTTTTTTCAGCAATTTGTTGTTGGTGAAGTGGTTAAGCCTGTATAAGATGCCTCAACATCTTGTTTCTGACAACTCTTCCGTTTTTGACAACTAGGGTGTATCAATTACAACTTTTTCTTAACGGATTGTGTTAAAATTACACTTTTTTGTATTTCGTGATAAAAAAAACTATGAAAAATGATATGCGATATTAAAATTTTGCTTATATTTGCATCCGAAATCATTCTTTAAGAGTGTATTTTCAAAAACAAACAGTTACTACTATATATATAATATTTACTAACTTCACAAATTTTAGCTTATGAAAATCTCAAAACTTTTTGTTTTGACCGCGCTTAGCCTCTCGGCATCAAGCGCGATGGCTGCTGTTGTAGAAGGTGTGCGCCAGAAGCCCGAGGTGCCACAGACGTTTACGCAGTATGTTGAAGGTGATACGTTGTATATGTACAACGTAGGTTCTAAAATGTTTTTCCGTGGAGCAAACGACTATGACACCCGTGCCAGTGTAGGCGAGAAGGGATTCAAAGTCACTTTCACCAGAACGGATGTTGGTGTTGAACTTCGCGACTCTGTTGAGAAGCACAAGAAGTGGATGGCCACTTTCGTTATTAAAGATGCGGGAAACAATGACATCTGGGTGGACAATGATGGTGAGGAAAACCGTTATTGGACTGTTACAGAGGTGGAAGGTGCTTATCGCATTTCGAATGACACCAAGGCGGAAATCACTGGTATGTACCTTGGTTGGAATGGTCATGCAGACAACACACGTCTTTACTTCTTTTCCCCCGAAGAACTGGGCGACACAGCAAGTATTGACTGGAAATTCATGACGCAGGAAGTCTATCAGGCTTATGAAACTTCGATTGCTGTCTTCCTGAAAGCTCAGGACCTGAAGGCACAGTTGGATGCAGCCAAAGAGAAGAATCTGAATGTGGCTGATCAGGAAGCTGTTTATCTGAACGAGTCTGCTACAATGGAAGACATTGAAGCAGCCATCACTCAGGTGAAGGCTATCATTGCTAAGGCAGCTGAGGATGCAGCTTCAGTAGCGAAACCCGTTGATTTGACATCAAACATCGTTAACCCCAACTTTGATGGTCATGATGCTACAGGTTGGAAGGGCACCGCTCCTGCATGGGGTGCTGGTGGTCAAGAGCCTTCAGATGTTGCCGAGCACTACAATAAGAACTACGACACCTACCAGGAGCTGACCGACATGCCTAAGGGTGTCTATATGCTCAGCGCTAACGGCTTCTACCGTGGTTCTGGCGATGGCTGGAGCGAGTATAAGGATGGCACCAACAAGAATGGTCTGCTCTATGCTGTCGCTGACGAGAAGGAGATGACTCAGCCCCTCACCACCCGTTGGTCTTGCCTGAACACACAGCCAATGGCCGGTGCAACCGATTTCGGCCCTGAGGCTTCGGAGGCTCAAGTTACTGTTGATGACGTCACCTACTATGCACCTAACAACCCCGCGGCTGCACGCCTCTACTTCGAAAAGGGCTGGTACATGAACAATCTGTTCTTCAGCGTTGACGGTGGCAGCGTGAAGCTGGGTGTCAAGAAGACTGTTGCCGTTGGTAGCGACTGGACTGTATTCGACAACTTTAAGCTGACCTATTTTGGCAACAAGGCCGAGGCTTATCAGTACTGGCTGACAGAGGTTGTCAAGAATGGTAACCAGTATGACAAGAACACACAGTGCACAGAGTCATATCTAGAGGATTACGAGAATGCAGCCAAGAATGCCACTGCTACCAACCGCGACGAGGTTCTCAGCGTATTGGCTTCTATCAAGACTGTCGAGGACTCGCTGATTGCCAACATCAATTTGTGGAAAGAACTGGCTGCTCTCTACACTGAAGCAGAAGCCGTTCAGGCAGACAAGAATATCTCTGCCGACTGGAAGGAAGACTTGCAGGATGAAATGAATGATGTGTCGAAAGCCCAGAAGGGCTTGAATCTGGATAACGACGAACTCCGTGAGCTCATCGCTGAGTTTGATGACATTATCTCTGAGACCAAGAAGCATCTGGCTCCTGGAACAGACTGCACCTACTACTTGAAGAATGCAGATTTCCAGAAGGGTGCTGAGGGCTGGAATGGTAACCCTGCCATTGGTGGTAACCCCAATAAGTGTGCCGAGGCTTACGATAAGAAGTTCGATATTTATCAGGAACTGAAGAATGCCCCTGTAGGTGTTTATGAGATTGAAGTACAGAGCTTCTTCCGCTTAGATCGTGACCAGACTGCTTATGATAGGTGGCTGGCAGGTACACAGACTGCTCCTGGTGTAGTTTACATGAATCAGGCTGAGACTCCTCTGAAGTGTGTATTCTCAGAGCCTGTGGCTAACGGTATTCTTGGATATGAAGCAGATGGCCAAACTCCTATTATGTACACAGAAGGTGGTGTTAATAAGTTTGACGGCAATTGGTTCCCCAACGATATGACCACTGCAGCAGAGGCCTTTGCAGCAGGTATGTATAAGACTTCTGCATTCGGTCTCGTAGCTAAGGATGGTGATCCTATGCGTCTTGGCGTGAAGGGCGACTGCTCTGGTCCAAACTGGGCTATCTTCGATAACTTCAAACTGACCTATCATGAGTACAAAGCAGATGTCGTTCTTGCTGCTATGAATTCTGCTCTGGCCGATCTGAACGGTGTTGTTGATGGAAAGAACTATGGTAAGGACGTCAAGGAAAATGTGGCTTCTGTTGCCAAGGCTGCTGCCGACGTTAATAAGGAAGAGGGTAAGGCTATGTTTGAAGTCTTGATCAGCATCCTCGAAGTAACTGAAAAGGCAAAGACCTCTATCGCTCTGTTCGATCAGCTGACTGCAGCTAATACCAGATTGGGTACTGCAGTGCAGAATCCTATTAACATGGATGAACAAGGCAATGCCGGAGACCTCTATGATCAGATTAGTGGTCAGATTACTTCAGGTGCATTGACTGACGCTGAGGCTAAGGAAGCTATAGACAAGATTGAAGAGATGATCACTCTGCTCAACACCGACCCCGCTTACAAGCACGCTACTGATGATAATCCAGTTGACATGACTTCACTGATCAAGAGTCCTGGTTTCGAGAAGATTGAGAACGACGTGAAGAGCAACTCTATCGAGGGTTGGCAGAACACGACCGGTTACAACTTCGGTAACGATGACACCCAGAAAGGCGCTTACGCTCTGGAGTTCTATGAGAAGAAGTTCGACATGTATCAGGACATCAAGGGTCTGCCCAACGGTACCTATGAGGTCAGCGTACAGCTGTTCAACCGTATCGGTGGCTTCGACAACGACTTCGCTGAGTACACCAAGAATCCTAAAGCCGCACAGGCTTACCTCTATGCCGTAGGCGATGGCAAGACCAGCTCGGCTCCTGCTGTCTGCGCTACTGCCGGTGCACTGACAAGCGATCCTCAGATCTCTGGCCAGTCTTCACAGACCTTCGAGGGCACTACCTATTACATGCCTAACGACATGGTTTCTTGCGCTGCCTTCTTCGATATGGGTAGCTACAAGACCAGCCTCATCGTGAAGGTTACAGACAAGACTCTGCGCATCGGTGTGAAGAAGGATGAGCAAATTAGCGGTGACTGGGTTCTGTTGGACAACTTCACCCTGACATACTACGGTGAGAACAGCCAGAAGGAAGCCAGCGACGATGCATCAGGCATCAGCACCATCAGCATGCGTGGCGCTCAGACAGAGTTCTTCACCTTAGACGGTCGCAAGACCAATGCCGCTCAGAAGGGCATCTTCATCCAGAAGACCGTTCTTGACAATGGCAAGGTTGTGGTACGTAAAGTGCAAAAGTAATTAGTGGACTGATAATGACATATCATCAACTGATATTCCTATGAAAAGGGATCGGGGACAGCTGAAAAATGCTGTCTCCGACCCCTTGTTTTATATATAACAAGTATCTAAAAACCTAAAATCTGACTATGCTGACACCTACACAACGTTGTCTCCCGACAGGGGAGAGAAAGACAAACCCATTCGGCACCCCGTGTGCTGAATCCCAAAGTAGAAAAAACAAAAAACAACTAATATAAATACTAACACACTATGAATCGTACAACTATCGTATCGCAAGGACGACGGGTGGTGATGACCGCCTGCTGTGCGTTGATAGGAGCCGCAGCACTGCAGTCGTGTAAGGACGATGTGCTGACCGGACAGCCCTCGTATCTGGGCAACTCCATCTACCAGCGCCTGCAAGAAGACGGTAACTACAACTACACGGTGCGCCTCATTGAGGACCTGGATTTGGCAGAGGTCCTCAATCAGACAGGTTCAAAAACGCTTTTCGTAGCCGACGACAAAGCCTACGACGACTGGTTCCAGAACAACGACTGGAACGTGTCGAGCTATGATGAGCTGAATCTATCGCAGAAGAAGTTGCTGCTGAAGAACTCGATGATCGACAATGCCTATCTGCTCGAGTTGCTGGGCAACACCAAGGGAACACCTCCCAGCGAGGGTAAGGCCATGCGCCGCAAGACGTCAACCCACATCTATGACTCTATTCAGGTGCTGCAACCTGCCGACATGCCAAACAACCCCGCATGGGATGCACTGCGCGCTCGCGGCAAGGCTGTGCCCGTGCTGAAAGACGAGACGGCAGCGCCCATGATTCACTTCCTGCCCTCGTTCATGAGCTATCACAACATCACGGCCGAGGACCTCTCGCTGCTGACCAATGGTCATGCCACCTCTATTCAGGAGTCGTGGGTCAACGGCAAGCGCGTGTTGCCTAACTACGACGAGAACGGCAACCGTGTGGAAGGTCACGACATCACCTGTAAGAACGGATACATCCACAAGGTGGATGGCGTGATCGAGTCTTCGCCCAATATGGCTGAGATCATCCGCAACCTGCCCGAGGCCTCTATCTGGTCAAGGATACTGGATCGCTTCTCGGTGCCCTATCGCAACGTGACTGCTACCAATGACTATGTGTCTAACAAAGGTAAGGCTGCGGGTGCCGATAAGGATACGGTCTATAACTTCCGCTATCTCAGCAACCTGTCAGTAGGTCTGAAGGCATTGGAGACCGACGAGGATAAACTCATCCCTACCGATGAGATTGGTCTTCTGAAGTTTGATCCGGGATGGAACCAGTATATCTATCGCGACGATAAAGACTTCGACATGCACTTCGATGCCGGTGCCATGATTGTGCCCACCAATGCTGCCATGCAGAACTGGTGGAGCCCCACGGGTGCTGGTGCCGACCTCTATAATGAATATGGTGGCGACCTCGACAAGGTGCCCTTGAAGACATTGGCCAAGCTGATCAACGTGAACATGCTGACTTCGTTCTACGAGTCGGTGCCTTCTAACTTCCAGAACGTGCTCAACGATGCCAAGGAGAGCCTCGGCATCAAGAAGGAGGACATCGTGAAGTGCTACATGGGTTGCAACGGTGTGGTTTATCTGGTTGAACCCAAGAATCCCACCAAGCCTATCTTCACACCTGCCGAATATGCTTCGGTGGTTTATCCTGCGCTGGCACACAGCAAGACCATGAATGCCATCTACTGGGGTATTGAGGAACTGAACTTCCTGCCTTACCTGCTGGCCATGGACCAGCACTACAGCCTGCTGTTGCCCACCAACGATGCCATGAAGTTCTATGTGGATCCCTATACCTATGGACTGAAAGAGGAGACATCTGGAACTGAGACCCCCGACATCATAGAATTCTTCATCGACCCCAAGGTTTCCACGCGCAGCACACAGCTGAAGGCGTGGCGCTGGAAGTCAACCGTCGATGCACAGGGAAACATCGTCAAGAACACCAGCACCGACTCTGTTGAGGTGAACCGCGACGTGATCAAGAAGATGATGGAAGACCTGGTCGATCAGCTGATCGTGGTAGGCGACATCGAGAGTGGTTATGCCTACTATAAGACCAAGAGCGGCTCTATCATCAAGGTCAACGGCAGCGGCAGCAACCTGAAGGTGGCCGGCGGCTGGCAGGTGGAACACGGCACCAGCATCCCTGTGGTGAACAAATACCTCAAGCAGAATGGTAAGGCCTACGAACTGGAGGCTCAGGTGCCCCTGGGTGCCGAGAAGTCGCTGGTGGCTGTGCTGAACGAGCATAGCGAGTATAAGCCCTTCCTGAATCTGCTGAACAGCAGCTATT
Organism: Prevotella sp. E13-17; assembly: GCF_022024035.1. Lineage (NCBI taxonomy): Bacteria > Pseudomonadati > Bacteroidota > Bacteroidia > Bacteroidales > Prevotellaceae > Prevotella > Prevotella sp. E13-17. The sequence goes on along the minus strand of NZ_CP091787.1, from coordinate 3,206,810 downwards.
GCGACTTCCTGACACAGACCTTGTCAAACACCTATAACTGTGGTGGTAAGGACCTGGGCAATCAGAACTTCAAGCTGTTTGATAACTATAACTACACTGTCTATGTGCCTTCTCGCAAGTCTATCGAGCAACTGCAGGCTGCAGGCAAGCTGCCCAAGTGGCAGGAACTCGAAGAGACCCGCATTGACTCTGTTTCTACACCTGGCGAGAAGATCGAGATCAGTGTGATTGACAGTATATGTGATGCCAACTACTGGTTCCGCGATGCCGATGCGAGAACTGATGCTGACTCTACCAAAGTGCGCACAGCCGTGAAGACCGCGCTGACCACAATCGTTGACGACTTCGTCCGCTATCATGTCCACGACCATGCCATCGGTATCGACATGGCACCCGAGGATGGCGTAGGACCTAACTACGAGAGTATGAAACGCAACCCCGTCAATGGTCGCTTCTATCCTATCAATGCCACCTATGGCAAGTCGTCACTCACGGTGAAGGATGCTGCCGGCAAGACCCACCACGTGGTCACCACGCCCGGTCTCTATAACAACATTGTGCGTGAATACTGGTTCCAGGGCAACTATAACGAGAAGGAGCAGACGGCTCGCCTCTTCATGGGTAGCAACGCTATGGTGCATCTGCTCGACGACTCGGGCGCACTGATGTATGGCGACATGAAGAACTGGACGACGGCTGTCAGAGAGGCCCTTGTTGCTGCTAAAGTAATTAAATAATAAGGAGGAACGAACACTATGAAGATACTTAAATCCATGATATTCGTTCTGGCACTGTTGTTATCAACAGCAGTAGGCGCACAGAACATTACGTCGGTTCACGGTACGCTGAGCGACGAGCTGGGTCCGCTGATGGGTGCCACCGTCTGCGAGATCGATGCTACGGGACGTATCATCGAGTCGGCCGTTACCGACCTGAATGGTAACTTCACCATGAAGATACGTAACCCGAAAGACCACATCCGATTCAGCTATGTGGGCTTGAACACGGTGACACAGCCTATCAACAAGACGACCTACAACATCAAGATGTCGTCGAAGACCGTCTTGAAGGAAGTGACCATCAAATCGAAGAAACGTGCTAACGGTAACTCGCTGCCTATTCCACAGCGCGAGATCTCGTATGCCACACAGACCATCTCCATGAAGGAGTTCGAGGGTCTGGGCATCACCTCGGTCGATGAAGCCCTGCAGGGTCGTATCGCCGGTCTGGACATTATCGGCAACTCGGGTGACCTGGGTTCTGGTTCTACCATGCGTCTGCGTGGTGCCTCTTCACTCTCGTCACTGACCGATGCCAACCCTCTGATTGTGGTCGATGGTAACATTCGCGAGGTGAGCCTCGACAACTTCGACATGGCTGGTGCCAACAATGAGAAGTTTGCCGAACTGCTGAACATCAACCCCGAGGATATCGCTTCAATCACCGTGCTGAAGGACGCTGCCGCTACGGCCGTCTATGGTTCGCAGGGTGGTAATGGTGTGATCGAACTGACCACCAAGCGTGGTGTGCGCGGTAAACCAAAACTCACCTATACGCTGAAACTGACAGGCACCTACCAGCCTAAGGGCTACAATCTGCTGAGTGGCGACGACTACACCATGATGCTGAAAGAGGCCTACTTCAATCCTATGCAGGATGGTACGATTGCCGACAAGGATGCTATCCCCGAAATCAACTACATGGGCGACAACGAAGGCTTTACCGACTGGCGCGAGTATCGTGCCAACACCGACTGGCGCGACGCCGTGACACAGTGGGGTCTGCGTCAGAACCACTATGTGACCATCTCGGGTGGTGGCGAGAAAGCCTCGTTCCGTATCGGTGGTGGTTTCGACCATGAGACCGGTACCATGATCAAGCAGAAGCTGAACCGCTTCTCAACCCGTGTGGCTCTGGACTACAACGTCAGCAGCCGTATCCGCATCAGCACGAACTTCGCGCTGACCTACACCAAGAATGACATGAACTCTGACAACCTGTTGTCTATCGCTCAGAGAATCATGCCTAACATGAGCATCTATGTGAAAGACCCCGTGACGGGGCTCGACACCTCAGACTACTTCACCATGCGTCGTCCACGCTACGAGGGCGACCCCATGCGCGGCTCGGACGTCTTCGAGAAAGACCAGCGCACCTATGTCAACCCCGTGGCAAGTGCCAACCTGGCTAAGAACCAGCGCCGCACCTACGACATGTCGCCTGAGCTGGTGATCAACTACCAGCTGCTGGGCACCGACGAGGACCACTGGCAGTTGAACTGGCGTGGTAGTGTCTATATGAACATCTTCAACCAGTACGACGATAAGTACTATCCTTGGGAGCTGAACCCCGTGGGTGTGAAGGGTGGTGTGAACAGTGCTTCGAAGGGCTCTTCGAAGAGTGTATCGTTCAACACCAAGCAGACCCTCACGCTGACACCGGCATTCACCAACAAGGACCACTCGATGATGATGATGGGACGCTTTGAGCTGACATCAGGTTCGTCTAACGGACAGGCTACAGGTGCCAACGGTCTGGCTTCAGGCGTATCGACACCGACTGCCGGCGGTCTGAACTTCTCGCCCAGCTCGTGGTACAACCAGTGGCGCTCCATGTACTACACCTTCTCTACGCACTATGCGTACAAGGGTCGCTACATGGCCGACTTCACCCTGCGTGCCGACGGTACCACGAAGTTTGGTCCTAACAACCGCTGGGGCTTCTTCCCCTCTGTGTCTCTGCGTTGGAACATCATCGACGAGCCATGGATGGCCAAGCTGAAACCCACACTCTCGATGCTGTCGCTGCGTCCCAGCTGGGGTCGCGTGGGTAACCAGCCCAACCAGAACTATCTATATACCTCAAAGTATGGCACAACAGACCGCTATATCGACATGGCAGGTATGGTGCCCCTGAACTTGCGACTGACCGACCTGAAGTGGCAGATCGTGTCAAGCTATAACTTGGGTATGGACCTGGGCTTCTTAGACGACCGTCTGACCATGACCATCGAGGCCTATAGCTCGACAACCACCGACATGCTGTTGCAGAACTACCGCATCCCATCGAACGCTGGTTTCGCCACCGTTCCTTATCGCAACAGCGGTAAGATGCGCAACACGGGTTGGGAGTTCCATATCAACACCAACCGTCTGATCAAGGCTGGTAAGTTCATCATGGACATGAATGCCAACTTCGGTAACAACCGCAACGAGATTCTGGAGATGGACGAGTACTTGCTGAAGAACCTGAACTCTACCTTCTCTTATGAAAACGGTGAGTTCCTGCGCTATGTGCAGCTGCACAACCCATTCGGCGCTATCTACGGCTTCAAGTACAAGGGTGTCTATACGCACAACTACAACACGTTTATCAAACTGACACCTGCCGAGCAGCAGGGCTTCCTCAACGGAACACTGCCCGACGCATGGTATGCTGAGCGCGGTTGGGAGAAGCGTCCTTACACGGCTCCTGTTGCCATGAATGCGGATGGCAAGCTGATCCTCGATGCTACGGGCACTCCCGTACGTATGGTGTATAACTATACCAACGACAACACCGGTAAGAACGTGCGCTTCAACGGTGGTGATGCCATGTATGAGGATATCAACCACGATGGACAGATCAACGCACTCGATATCACCTATCTGGGTTCGTCGCTGCCTAAGCTGACTGGTGGCTTCGGCTTCAGCTTCAACTATGGCGACTGGCGACTCACCACCCAGTTTAACTATCGTGTGGGCAACAAGATTATCAATATGGCACGTCTGCGTGCCGAGGCCATGACTGGCAACGACAACCAGAGCCAGGCTGTGAACTACCGCTGGCGCAAGGAGGGCGACGTCACCTCTATTCCTCGCGCTATGCACTACTTCAAGGATGGTCCTTATTCCTACAACTCGCTGGTCAGCGACCGCTTCGTGGAAGATGGCTCTTACCTGCGTATGAGCTATGCCCAGCTGTCGTATGCCATCAAGAAGAAGTACCTCACCTGGATTGGTCTGAACCGTATTTCTCTCTATGCAAGTATCAACAACCCCTTCGTCATCACGAAGTACTCGGGTGTTGACCCCGATATCTCGAACGCTGGCTACGATCCCGCTATCGACAATGCGCAGACACCACGTTCACGTTCATACACACTGGGTTTAACTGTTGACTTCTAAAGGAATTGATAATCGAAACAAAACATGACTATTATGAGAAGCTATAATATATATAATAAGGTGAAGGGACTGGCGCTGCTGGTTCCATTCTCGGGGCTCCTCTTCTCTTCGTGCAGCGATTTCCTGGAAATCAAACCACAGAACGAGATTGTGCTGGAGGACTTCTGGAATGAGAAAGCCGACATCGATGCTATCGTGGCTGGCTGCTACTCAGGTCTGGAGGCCGATCCCATCATCCGCCGCATGATTGTATGGGGCGAGGGCCGAAGCGAGAACGTGATGGCAGGTGGTAGCATCGATAAAGATGTGAACTTGTCGTATGTGCTCAACGAGAACATTACCGCCATGAACCCCTATACCACATGGGACGGGTTCTATAATATCATTAACCGTTGTAACACGGTGATTAACTATGCACCCACGGTGGCAGAGCGTGACCCGGGCTACACGGAGAGCGAGATGAAAGCCACGATTGCCGAGATGACGGCTCTGCGCTCACTGTGCTATTTCTATCTGATCCGCACGTTCCGTGATGTGCCTTATACTGAAGAGGTCTATCTGGACGATGACCAGGAGATGGATCTGCCGGCAACACCTTTCTACACCATCCTCGACAAGCTGATTGCCGACCTGGAGGCTGTGAAGGAGAATGCCATTACGCGCTATCCAACGACCAAACCATTGTATCAGACTGGACGCATCACCAAGTGTGCTATCTATGCCATGCTGTGCGAGATGTATCTGTGGAAACAAGACTACGACAACTGTATCCGCTGTGCTGAATGGGTCATCAACGACAAGCTGAACCTGAGCAAGGAACAGCAGTCAAACAGCACGTCGATGGGTTCACAGAACAGTGGAAACTTTGAGCGTACGAATGGCTATCCGCTGGTGAACAATGCCATCAGCAGCACCACCTATGGCAATGCCTATCAAAATATCTTCGTCACAGGAAACAGCTTGGAGACAATCTTCGAACTGATCTTTGACAAAGATGAGGCTGGTAAAACGATGTTGGGCAACTCGGCCGTCAGCGTGTTCTACGGCAACGACACCAACGCCGGACACCTGCAGCCTTCTACCGTTGTGATTGGCGACTACTCGCTGACAAGCAACCGCACGATCTATGAGGATAAGAACATGAAGGCTGATGCCCGTTTCTTCGTGAACTGCAACACGCAGACGGAGGTCATCGCTAAGTTCACTTATAAGAACATCATGGTGACTGCCGGTTCTTCTACACCCGGCTTGTGGAGCGATAAGTACAGCTTTGCAAAAATCAACAATGTGGATCACCACTACAACAGCAGCAACTGGATCATCTATCGCTTGCCCGACATCATGCTGATGGAGGCCGAGGCCTACTGCATGAAGGCGCAGGATGGTAGCGATGCCGAGATTGAGGCTACCAACAAACCTTTGCTGGATGCTGCATTCAAACTGGTGCAGGCTGTGAACAACCGTTCTATTGCGCAGAACAATATTGCCACCGTGCAGCTGGCACGCGAGGACTATAAGACCAAGACACAGATGGAAGACCTGATCTACCGTGAGCGCCAGCGTGAACTGATGTTCGAGGGCAAACGCTACTATGACTTGGTGCGCTGTTCAATGCGCGACGGAAACACTCAGCGCCTGTCGCAGGCCATGGCTCGTCGCGATATCACCAATGGCGAGTTCGTGCAGAACTTCTTCAAGAAGATGGATGCCATCTTCTGGCCTATCAACAACGATGAGCTGAAGGTGAATAAGAACCTGAGACAGAATCCATCGTTCGGTTCTGGCGAGAATCAGAGCTATGAGTAATGATGTTGAAAACCTGAAAACTGAAAGATATGAAAATCAAGAATAATATCAAAACCATACTGATGGCTCTGGCCGCCGTCATGACACTGGGCACCATGAACAGCTGCTCTGACGAACCAGACAGGGAGAATTTCTATACCTTCACTGGCGAGATGATGAGCGACTATCTGAGCAATCGTGAGTCGTTCAGCGAATTCAAAGCCATCGTTGAGCGTGCCGGACTGATGGATCTGCTGGCTGGCTATGGACACTACACTTGTTTCGCACCTACCAACGAGGCCGTTGATGCCTTCTTGGCAGAGAAAGGACTGACAAGCGTAGCTGAACTGAGCGATGCCGACTGCGATACCATTGCACGTACGCACCTGATCAATAACCTCTATTCTACTTACGAGATGTCGCAGGACCGTCTGCAGACGGCCAACTTCCTGGGACGTTACATCGCTACCGAGCAGATGACCGACGACGAGGATAATGCCATCGTGCTGCTGGAGGGTGTGACCAAGACCATTTTTGGTAAGACTACGGCTTCTGGCGACTATATCCATCAGAACGACTCGGTGGAGAATGGTATCGTTCATCCCGTCGATATGGTCATCGAGAAGTCTAATAGTATGATCAGCGACCTGCTGCGCATGAACTCGAAGGTGTCTATCTTCTACAAAGCGCTGGTGGCTACTGGCGTGATCAACGAGATTCAGGGCGTGGCTGACGAGAACTATGATCCCAGCAAGTATATCCGTGAGTACTATAAGTCGCATAACTGGAACGAGGTGGCCAGCGCTCCTGACAAGAAGAACATCGGCTATACGGTGTTCGTGGAGCCTAACGAGGTTTACTTGAAGAAGTTCGAGGAGAAGGGCATCGATATCGTCGATAAAGATACGCTGAAGGCCCTCTACGACCTGGCTTGTCTGTACTACGACAGCAACGAGAACTATGCTGACGACAAAGGCAAGTATAGCTATAACGACCTGAAGGCAGACAACAATGCCTTGAAACGCTTCATTCAGTATCACATCTTGAACCGTCAGGTGGCTGGTACGGCCGACTTGACGCCTATCGTGATGACAAAGACGGCAGAGGCCTTCGGCATCAGTACCAGCATTATCAACCCCGTGGACTGGTATCCAACGCTGCTGCCTCATACCATGGTGAAGATTGAGCAGTTGACGGTTCGCACCGACAAGGCTGGTCACGACAACAAGGGTAATGGCACGATAGGTGAGCGTTACATCAACCGCCGTTATGCCGCCCCCGACTACACCTTCGAAGGCGCTCACATCGATGCTACGGTCGAGAAGAAGCCCGTGCACGATGGTCTGAACGGACACTATTTCTACATCGACGATGTGATTGCTTTCAGTCAGGACGTGCTGGAGAAGGTGCAGAACATGCGTATCCGCATGGACTTCTCGAGCATATTCCCTGAGGTGATGACCAATGGTATGCGTCAGGAGGGTAACCCTTATGCCGATGATGATAGTAAGACACCAGACGACTCTTCAACACCTAAGAACGGACGTAACTTCTACTTCCCCTTGGGTTATCTGGATGGTGTGGACTTCAACAAGAACTGTCTGCTCGTATTGCGCCGACCACACACCAACTTCTGGTCATGGCAGGGCGACGAGTGGAACCTCTTTGGTGACTACGACCTGACCTTCCGCATCCCACCAGTGCCCTTCTCTGGCGAATGGCAGTTCCGTCTGGGCTTCTGCGCACTGGAAACCCGTGGTGTGATGCAGGTGTACTTCGGCTCCGATCCAAAGAACCTGACACCTCAGGGCATCCCCTTGGATATGACGAAGTTCTTGAATACAGACATGTATCTGGGTAGCCGTTTCAAGAGCGATGAGAAGCTGAACGACTATAACAGCAAGACCGACCTGGAGAAGGCACAGGAGCAGAAAATCCTGAAGAACCTGAAAGCTTATCGCGCCGGTACTTCTACCTACCACTTCAATCCTTCTACAGGTGAGAAGTTCTACTTCGCAGGTAACGAGCGTACCTATCGCCGTGTGCTCTGTACGGCCCAGGTTGACTGCACGAAGGACTACTACATCCGCTTCCGTGTGGCCAGTGATGGCAAGCAGGGTAACAACAACGAGTTCATGCTCGACTACTTCGAGATGGTGCCACGTAGCGTTTACAGCGTAGATGGCGACGGAGATATGGAAGACGATTTGTAAAATTGATAATTGACCATTATGATTACCAAGTATAACATATGTAATAAGGTGCTAGGGCTGGCGGTCGCCACCCTCACCTTCGTGGCTTGTACTGATGCATGGGACGACCACTATGAGGGTTCGGCAACGGGCGTTAATAGCGGTACCATCTGGCAGGCTATTGAAAACAATAGTGACCTGTCGAACTTCAAGCGCGTGGCTGTGGCCTGTGGCTATGACAAGGCACTGAAGAGCAGTCAGGTGTTCACCGTGTTTGCTCCCACCAACGCATCGCTCACCGATGCACAGACCGAGTCGCTGATTGCCCGCTATCAAACTGAGAAACTGCAAGGCATCGAGGATAAAGACAACTCGGTGGTGGTGGAGTTCTTGCAGAACCACATCGCACTGTACAACCATTCGGTGTCGAGCACCAGCAAGGACACCATCACCATGATGAACGGTAAGTACAATGTGCTGACTGGTAGCGGCATCGCCAATGCCAACTTCATACAGAATGGCGAGGAGTTGAATAAACTCTATAGCAATGGTCTGCTGTTCACTCTGGACCAGAGTGTGAAGTTTGTGCCAAACGTCTTTGAGTATCTCCGTACGGAGGGTGAGGGACTGGACAGTATCCGCAATTTCCTATATAGCGGCGATCCCCTCTATAGCGATTCTAAGTGGCAGCTTTACTACAAGAAGTTCATGGCTTCGAAGAGTGTGGAGGGCGGCATTGACTCGCTGGGTAGAACCGTCTATCTGGACTCTATCTCTGAGCAGACCAGCAAGCTGTTCTCTACCATCGGTCTGCTGAACAAGGAAGACAGTACCTATTGGATGGTGGCTCCCACCAACAATATCTGGAAGAACCTGGTGGAAGAATATAGCAAACACTTCGTTTACGACAAGACCGTCGATAAAATACTGAGTGTGGGCAACATCGACTCGCTGAACTATGTCAACACACGTATGGCGATTGTTGAAGGAACCGTGTTCAGTCGTACAATCAACAAGGCGGTGTTTGACGGCGCTTCTGCTGCTACCGACTCGCTGATGTCAACCAGTGCTGTGCCCAGCTATGAGTTGCGTCGCTACTTTTGGGGCAACGACACGCTGCACTATTATCAGTATTTCGATCCCCGTGGTGCCAATGGCGTGTTGAGCGGCACGACAGAGGTGGATTGCAGTAATGGTAAACTGATGAAAGCCTCGCAGTGGAACTTCAACCCACTGGAGACCTTCAAGCGGACAATTGTCATTGAGGCAGAAGGTCGCAATGCCATCAAGGAGGTCAGCAAGTATCAGGTCAACGAGGAAACCAAGGACTCGATGCCTACCATCAGTGCTATTCCTAAGACTGTGCCCAGTGCTTACTCTGACAACACACCTAACCCATACTACAACAAGGTGTCAGACAATAAGTATATAGAGTTTGAACCTCAGGAGGGTATTAACCACACAGTGGTATTCAACATCACCGATGTTCTTTCGAATGTGCCTTACGATATCTATCTGGTCACCGTACCTGCACAGGCAGAGACCAAGAACGTGTCTCCCTATCAGCGTCGTCCAACCAAGGTGTCTGCCTATATCAAATATAAAGATGAGGAAGGTGACATCATTGGTCGTGGTAATGGTAAGGCGTTAGCCTCTAAACTGGAAACCCCAACAGAGTCTGTTGGTTACCTGAAACTGGCAGAGAAATATGTATTCCCCACATCAAACTTTGGCTTGGTCGAGGATAACCCACGTATTACGCTCGAAGTAAGCACAGACGTGAAGAGTAGGGAAACGCGTCAGGACACTGGTACTCACTCTGCTGTGATGCGTATAGACTGTGTCATCTTGAAACCACACGTAGATTAATGTATGATTTTTAAACAACGAATTATGAAGACTATGAAGAAATATATATTGTTTGGAATCACGCTACTGATGGCACTTCCAATGAATGTATGGGCGCAAGACGAGTTCGATGACGAAGAGGAAGGCGTCGAAGTCAAGGCACGCACATTCACTAAGAAAATAAAACAATACGAGACACGTGTGGTCAAGGGTGTTGTGCTCGATGCCACCACGCGGAAGCCTGTCAGCGGTGCCATCGTTCGTGTTGCCGAGATGGATGGCTACAGTGTGCTGACAGAAGACGACGGTACCTACGAGTTGAAGGTGCCTGTATTCTCTTCGGCATTGTTTGTGACCACTCCCGACTATAACCCCGTGAAGATCGGTCTGCAGGCTGTCGAGCAGCAGAAGACCATCTGTCTCTATCCCAGCACGTTCGCTGCCGAGTATGATGCCAAGACCAACGTGCGCAATGACTATGCGGCCACTGACTTCAAATATACCAGTGCCATTAATATCAAGGACGAGATTCAGAAGCAGTTGGGCGCACAGACCTACACCAAGACGCTGAGTGGCACCCCGGGTGTCGGTAGCGTGATGTTCGTGCAGGGCTTGAACTCACTGAATGTGAATGCCCAGCCACTGGTGGTCATCGACGATGTGATTGTTGACCAACAGTATGGTCGCGAGATGCTGCATCAGGGCTTTTATAACGACCTGCTGACCAGTATCAACCCCGCCGACATCGAGAAGGTGACGGTGATGCGCAATGGTACAGCCCTCTATGGTTCGAAGGGTGCCAATGGTGTCATCCTGATTCAGACCCGTCGCAACAAGTCGATGGCTACACGTATCACCGCAACAGCCTCGATGGGCGTGGTGATGGAGCCAAAGTATTATGACATGATGAGCGCTTCGCAGTATCGTGGCTATGCATCTGAAATGCTGCGCACGACGAACACGAACATCCGCACTTTCAGCTTCCTCAACGAGGATCCCGACTACTATTACTACACCCCCTACCACCAGAACACGGATTGGAAGGACTATGTCTATAAGACCGCCTTCACCCAGAACTACGGCATCAACGTAGAGGGTGGCGACGATGTGGCCAACTATAACCTCTCGGTGGGTTATACAGGTGCTAACAGTACGCTGAAGAACAACGAGATGAACCGCCTGAACGTGCGTTTCAACACCGACATCTCACTGCTGAAAGAGCTGAGCGTGCGTTTCGATGCGTCGTTCTCTAACCAGACACGCAACCTGCGTAACGACGGTGCTCCCACAACCTACGACGAAGGCACACCTTCTGCTCCCTCGTTTCTGGCTTATGTGAAGAGCCCCTTCATGAGTCCTTACAGCTATGGCCGCGGTTTGCTGTCAAACAATCACTGGGACAATGCCGACGAGACCTACCTGCGTGAGGCCTTGGAAGGCTATACCGGTTACAACTGGCAGTTGGGTAACCCCGCTTCTATCCTGGAATACTCGGATGCCGAGAACAAGAACCGTTTTGAGAACTCACTGCTGAACCTCAGCGTGACTCCCAAGTATATGTTCAGTGCTAACCTCTCGCTGAGTGAGCACTTCAGCTATAATCTGGTGAACACTCACAACCAGTACTATATTCCTGTGAACGGTGTGCCCGATTACTATGTGAAGAGCATTGGTGGCAAACGCCAAAACGAGGTTCGTTCGCTGGCTTCTAAGCAGAACTCGGTGATGAGTGATACCCGTCTGGACTGGAACAACCGCTATGGTGCTCACTTCATCCATGCCTTCGGTGGTGTGCGCGTGAACTGGGAAAACTACACCAGCAACACACAGCTGGGCTACAACACGGGTAGTGACAAGACTCCATTCATGAGTGGTGGCTTGAAGAACGTGGATGTAACTGGTGTGGAAGAGAGCTGGAACGCTATCTCATGGTATGCACAGGCTGAATATAACTATATGAGCCGTTACTACTTGCAGGCTAACCTGACTGTTGACGGATCTACACTCTTCGGACAGGATGGCGGCGATTTCCGCCTGTTCGATGCTGCCTGGGGCGTGTTCCCTGGTGTTCAGGCATCATGGGTGCTCTCTAACGAGCCTTGGATGGCTGGCGTTAAGAATGTGGACTACCTGCGTCTGTCGGCTGGTTTCGATGTGAGCGGTAACGACAACATCGACTACTATGCTGCTCGCAGCTTCTTCCGTGCTAATCAGTTCTTGCACGATGTGTCTGGACTGACCTTCGCCGGTATTGGTAATACCAAGATTCAGTGGGAGACCACCCGTCGCTTTAACTTCGGCGTGGAGTCTAGTCTGCTGAACAACCGTTTGGCTCTGAGTCTGAACTACTTCCGCTCAACCACCAACAACCTGCTCACCACCCAGTCGCTGGGCTTCCTGAGCGGTCTGGACGACAACTGGTCTAACTCTGGTAAGCTGAAGAACAACGGTTTCGACGTGACCGCCACCGTCAAGGTGCTGGCACAGAAAGACTGGCAGTGGCAAGTAGGTGCAAGCCTGGGTCACTACAAGAACGAGATCACTGAGTTGCCCGACAACAACAAGACGCTGAAGACAGAACTCTATGGCGCTACCATCCTGACAGAGGTGGGCCGTCCTGCTAATGTGTTCTATGGCTATCGCACAGAGGGCGTCTTTGCAACGACAGCCGAGGCCAAGGCTGCTGGTACCAGCGACCCCAACGGCTTGTATGTTCTGGGTGCCAACGGTAAGGACCATAACTACTTCCAGGCTGGTGACGTACACTTCACCGACGTGAGCGGTGATGGCGTTATCGACGAAAAGGATATGGTGGTCATCGGTGACCCCAATCCCGACATTTATGGTAACATCTTTACTTCGCTGAGCTGGAAACGCCTCAAGCTCGACGTGAACTTCAACTACAGCGTGGGCAATGATGTCTATAACTACATGCGTTCACAGTTGGAGGGCGGCAGCCGCTTCATGAACCAGACCACGGCGATGAACCACCGTTGGCAGGCAGAAGGTCAGCAGACCGACATGCCTCGCATCACCTTCCAGGATCCTCTGGGCAACAGCCGCTTCAGCGACCGTTGGATCGAAGATGGTTCTTACCTGCGTCTGAAGAGCGCCACTCTGAGCTACGACCTGCCAGTCAACTCTGAGTTCATCCAGGGCGTTCAGTTCTGGATTCAGGGCAACAACCTGCTGACATTCTCTAAGTATCTTGGTACCGATCCTGAGTTCTCTACCTCTTCAAAGGTGATTGGTCAGGGTATCGACCTGGGTCGTCTGGCACAGAGCCGTTCTATCGTGGCTGGTGTGAAGATTAATCTGTAATGCGCTATTTAATTGAAGAATCAAGAAATGAAAAAGATTATGAATATCAAGAATATATTTCGTAAAGGGGCTGGTTCAGTGTGCTGCGGCTTTGCAGCTGCCTTCATGGCGCTGCCCATGATGACTTCCTGCGCGGACTTCTTCGAGCCCGAGGCAGAGGACGTGATCTTCACAGACAAGGACCACCTTACCAACTGGACGGATACCGTGTATTCGCTCACAGGTATTCTGAACAAGTTGCAGGTTATTGGCGACCGCACCATCCTGCTGGGTGAGGTGCGCGGCGACCTTGTTGACCTGACCGATGCGGCCAGTTCGGATCTTCGCGACCTGGCCCTGTTCCAGGAGAACGATGATAATAAGTATAATTCGCCACGCGACTACTATGCTATTATCAACAACTGCAACTACTATATTGCCAATGCCAAGATTGACATGCGCAACAGTCAGGACAAGTATGTGTTCATGACCGAGTATGCAGCCATCAAGGCGATCCGTGCATGGACCTACCTGCAGCTGGTGCTGAACTATGGCGAGGTGGCTTACTACGAGGAGCCTCTGCTCACCAAGGAGGCTGCTGAGGCTGCCGAGAGAGCACCTAAGCGTGATCTGGACTACATCTGTAGCGAGTTGATTGCAGACCTGGAGAGCATCCCCTTGCAGTATCGCACGGAGTATCCCGGTATTGGAAAAATCCGTAATACGGACTCTCGCTTCTTCTACTTCCCCATTGATATCGTGCTGGGCGACCTCTATCTGTGGAGTGCCAAGACCCCTGCCGACTACTACAAGGCCGCAACTTGCTACTATAACTACATTAACACCCGCAATGGTCAGAGTGCAAGCAGCAACTATCCTGTTGGCGTCACAACTGTTATGTGGCCGAAGGGTACCACATCATGGCTCGGTATTACTGCGTATGGTGGTGACTTCTGGGGGAGTGAATCATACTCTAACGAAAGCGAGCTCATTACAATGATTGCCGGCGACTCTATCCGTGCTGAGGGTTATTATAGCGAATTGGGTAACCTGTTCTGTTCAACGAATGAGAACCAGGCTCAGTACAGCATCACAGCGTCTGAACGCCTGAAGGAGCTGTCTGCCTCAATGGCCAACTGTGTGTTGGGTAATAATGGTACCACCGTCAGCTATGCACCCAGTGGACTTGACTTAAATCGCTCTGGCGACTTGCGTCTCCCCTTCTGTTTCGGTCAGAATTTCAATAATTACAATAGCTTCAAGGATCCTGTGACGGGCGATCTTGTACCAACGCAGGTTATCTCTAAGTACAAGTACATGCTAAACAAGGAAAAAAGAGAGGAGAATGCAAGAAATAACATCCATATCTATCGCAAACAGATGGTTTATCTGCGTTTGGCTGAGGCCCTGAACCAGGCTGGTTTCCCACGTGCAGCCTTTGCTACGCTGAGCGAGGGACTGGACAACGCTATCCTGCGCGATTCCATCGGTCATACCATTCCCGAGGCCGACTCTATCAAGCTGGCTGCGTTCGACTTCCCCACGAACAACTATCGTCGTGCTTCGGCCAACTTCTTCGTGACGGGCAATGCTGAGCAGATACCTAACACCATTGGTATCCACACACGTGGTTCGGGTTATACTCCTATGAACGAGTTCTATAAGTTGATCAACGACACCGTAGAGACCAACGAGGCGAAGTACCGTCAGCTCACTGCCGAACAGCAGGTTTATGTGGACAGTCTGCTGCTTGACGAGATGGCGCTGGAGCTAGCCTTCGAGGGTACCCGCTACTACGACCTGATGCGTTTTGCCAAGCGTCAGGCTAACCCTGGTGCTTTCATGAAGAAACACATCGAGGCGCGCAAGGGTAAGAAGAGCTCTGCTCCCGTTTCTCGCGACCTCAGCGATCCGAAGAACTGGTATATGACGTGGAAGGGAAAGCTTGGCATTCAGTAAGAGGCTCGGACCTGATCATAGAAAAGCCGTTCGCCAGCCGCGAACGGCTTTTTTGTTTAAAATATTTTGCAAAGTGGATTTAATTAATTATCTTTGCATTTCCTTTGATTGACCTATGAAATAAAATTGTAAAGCTAACAAAAAGAAAAATGAAGAGAATGTTTTTTGTCCTGTCGCTTCTGGTGATAACTCTGGCAGTGGCAGCAGTACCAGCCAAGCGTGGCGTCTTGAAGACGTTGAAGTTGGCAGACGGTACAGAAGTAAAGGCATGTCTTGAAGGCGATGAATTCGGCCATTTTTGGAGAGGTGCCGATGGAAAAGCCTATTGCAAGACGTCAGCAGGTGTCTATCAGCAGGTAGATGCCCAAACCGTTATTCATAAAGCCAGGTCGAACCGCCAGAAGATGAATGCCGTGCGTGGCAAGCGCTTGTCCCGCCGTGCCGGCACTCAGAGCAGTTATCTGGGTAAGAAAAAGGGCATCATCATCTTGGTGAACTTTAAAAACTCCACGTTCCAAAAGGATCACGACAAGGCTCTCTTCCTGCGTATCGCCAACGAGCCAGGCTACAATGAGGGCAACTTCAAAGGGTCGATGACCGACTATTTCAAGGATCAGAGTCGCGGACTGTTCGAACTGGACTTCGATGTGCTGGGACCTTACACCGTCAGTCGTACCTATTCTTATTATGGTGCGAATGATGAAGATGGCAATGACCTGCGCCCCGGCGAGATGGTTACCGAGGCCGTCAGTCAGGCCAACAAAGAAGTTGCCGACTGGTCGGACTACGACTGGGACAACGATGGCGAGGTTGACCAGGTCTATGTGGTCTATGCCGGACATGGTGAGGCAGACTATGACGATGAGAATGTCATCTGGCCGCATGCTTATGCCCTTGATGAAGCCAGCAAATATGGTGACGGCACAGGCCCCGTCAGCGTGAATGGCGGCAAGAAGGTGAACACCTATGCCTGCGGTCCGGAGCTTGATTGGAGAGCTGCCATCTCCGGTATCGGTACCATGTGCCACGAGTTCTCCCACTGTCTGGGCTATCCCGACTACTACGACATAGACTATAGCGGAGGTCAGGGCATGGGCTCTTGGGACTTGATGGACTCTGGTTCTTATAATGACGACGGCTATCAGCCTGCTGGATATACCAGCTACGAGCGTTGGGTGGCTGGATGGATGGAACCCATCGTCCTTGAGAGTCAGGACACGACCGTCGAGAACATGAAGTCGCTGCAGAATGGCGGCGAAAGCTATGTCATCTATAACCAGAAGAATCGCAACGAGTTCTTCCTCTTGGAGAACCGACAGCTTGATGGCTGGGATGCCTCGCTGCCTGGTGCTGGTCTGCTGATTCTGCATGCTGACTACGATGAAGACGTGTGGGATCTCAATGGACCCAATGACGATCCCGAGCATCAGCGCTTCACATGGATTCCCGCCGACAATAAGTATCAGATGGACGCTGATGATCGTCTCACCTTCAGTGGCATGGCCAACGACCCCTTCCCTTATGGCAGTTGCAATGCTTTCAACAGGAGCACAAGGCCAGCAGCTAAGCTTTATAACAGGAATATAGACAACAGTTTCTATCTTGGCTCATCAGTAGAGAATATCAAACAAAATGACGATGAAACCGTCTCTTTTGACTTTGTGGCCGACTTCAAAGCAACGAACACACAGACTGGTGATACCATCTTCTACGAGTCGTTCGACATGTGTAAAGGCACCGGCGGTAATGATGGCGCATGGTCTGGGGCGATAGCTTCCTCAGCGATTCAATTCGATAACGACGACTGGGTGACAGAGAATGCCGGTGGTGGTGATGGCTGTGCGAAGTTCGGAACGTCCAAGAAGTCTGGTTCAGCCACAACACCAGCCTTTACGGTTAGCGGAACAGCCCAGTTGACCTTCTTGTCAGGCGCTTGGAATTCTGAAAACGAGGGCACCACACTAAAACTCTCGGTGAACAATGGCAGCATAGAACCTGCCACGATCAAGCTGAGCAAGGGTGGCTTCGAAGAATATGAGGCTGTGGTGAGTGCCGATGGCGATGTGAAACTGACGTTCAGCGCTTCCATCAAGAACCGTTTCTTCCTGGACGACGTGCTTGTGACGGCCCCCAAGACAACGGGCATCAGCGAGCAGGTGGCAGTTCGCAAGACGGGTGCCGTCTATACCCTCGATGGTCGTTATGTGGGTCGCGACATCCATTCCCTTGGTCGTGGCCTTTATATAGTGGATGGCAAGAAAGTGATACGATAAGCAAACAATAGGTTTGCCCTGTGAATAGCGGTACTTTTCCCTGCGAATAGTACCGCTATTCTTTGTTTATGGCGGCACTCTTTTCGTTTCTCAGGCCACTGTTCCATGAGCGTCCAGTCGCTTTCGTGTGGCGAATATTTGTTTTTTCCGATAATAGTTCTTACCTTTGCAGCCGAAATGAACTAAACTAAAAATCAGTCAATGAAAAGAGTAGTAGTATTGATTGTATTGTTTGCGGTGGCCTTGCTGGCTGTCTTGCCTTTCACAAAACCCAGCAATCTGGAGCACGAGGCGGCTGTTCGCAGCATCGCCATGAAGGTGGCAAACCAGAAACTCGCTGACGTACCTCTGCCTGATGCGGTGGCCGAAGCAGCGCCCGAGACGGTGTCGGCATTGGGTTCAGTCATGGCGATGCAGGCGCTGGATGCCTTTATGCGTCAGCATTTCAAGGTCCGCGACTATGTGTTTGTGACCGTAGGCACCGTCAACTATCACGGCATGAACGTGCCCGTCACCGTCGGAGCATTGGGTAAGGTCTATCTGTTGACCGACGAGGCCAAGATTCAACGCATTATTCACTAATAGAAAGAAGAAGATGAAACAACTCAGACAGCTATTGATGGCGCTGACTATCACCGTAGTCGGCGTTGCAGAGTCTCATGCCCAGCGCGTCAGTGAAGTGCCTTTGGCCGACCCTTACGTGTTGTTAGACGGCGACACTTACTATGCCTACGGCACTGGTGAGAAGGATGGCATCGCGTATTACACCTCTAAAGACCTGCAGACGTGGCAGCGTGGCGGACTGGCGCTGCATAAAGACAGCACCACCGAGGAACAATGGTTTTGGGCTCCCGAGGTCTATCACCGCAACGGACAGTATTATATGTACTACTCTGCCAACGAACACCTCTATGTCGCTGTGGCCCAAACGCCCTGTGGTCCTTTCAAACAAGTGGGAGGATGCATGATGAAGAGTCTGATAGGCGATGAGAAATGTATCGATTCGACGGTTTTTCAAGACGAAGACGGTCGCCTCTACTGTTACTTTGTCCGTTTCACCGATGGCAACTGCATCTGGGCCTGTGAGCTCGAGTCCGACGGCATCACGCCCAAACCCGGCACACTGAAGCACTGTTTCAGCGTGTCGGCACCCTGGGAAGAGAAGTTAGGGCGTGTCAACGAGGGTCCCTTCATGGTGAAACATAGGGGCACTTACTATCTGACCTATTCGGGCAATGACTTCCGTAGCCATGACTATGGCGTGGGCTATGCCACCAGTAAGTCGCCCATGGGGCCGTGGACCAAGTTCGAGGGCAATCCCATCGTGCAGCGAGTCGGTGGACTTTATGGCACGGGCCACCACTCTTTTTTCACAGATAAGGACGGGAAAATGCGAATAGTGTTACATGCACACTATTCATTATCAGAGGTTTACCCGCGTGGCATGTATATCGGAAAAATGAAATTTTCCAGAGGGAAAATGAAAATATTAGGTCAGAAACTGTTGTATCCGAACCAAAATGCACAAAATGACTGAAGAAATAAACAAAAATACAATTCTAATTAAATAATTAGTAGTACTTTTGCAACGTCAACACGAAAGACAATAGACATATCATACAAGAAACAGATTCTTGATCATACATTGTTAGTAAATAGTTAGTAGTTTTATTTTTAGGAATTATTTGTTTTTTCATGAGCTTAGCCTCCCTGTGAAGGGGGGCTAAATTTCTTTATGCACCCTCCCGACCTCCCCCGAGGTGAGGAGCTGTTTGGGTTCACAACATGACTCGATGCTTCCACTTCTGTCATCCTGTACATTCGCTTTTGGCAGGCAATACTTTTGCTTTTGTCATGCAATACTTTTGCTTTTGTCATGCAATAGTGCCACTATTGATACAGATGCAGGGGCTGGAAAGGACGTTTTCAGGGGCTAGACTCGCGTCCTTCAGGGGCTGGAATGATTGCGTTCAGGGGCTGGAATTGAGTCGTCCAGGGGCTGGAACCAGATCAAGAGTCATTGTTTGGCATGCGTAAAGCGTTGGTGTTGACTCTTTATAGCGGCACTATGAGCGACCCAAATGGGCAGAATGAGTGTTGCAAAGTTTTTAGCCAATTTATTTTGCTCATTGCAGAATAATTTGTAACTTTGCGATAGAATGCTACGAAGAATACTTCTCTGGCTTAATGAATGGACAAAAATACCTAAGTGTTGGACGATAGTGCCGGAACGATTAGTAGATAATATGTACTTTTGCAGTATATTAATCAAACTAACAAATTGTAAAAGCATGAACTCTAGACTTTTGGTTTTGGCTGGTGCCATCCTGATCTCGGTATTTGGAATGGCGACCACGGCTGACGGACAGACCACCTACAAGAATCCTGTAGTCGATAACAGTCTGCCCGATCCCACCGTCATCAAGGCCGATGACGGTCATTTCTATCTGTATGCCACAGAGAATATCCGCAATCTGCCCATCTATCGTTCCGACGATCTGGTCAACTGGACCTATCTGGGCACCGCCTTCAACGACGAGACGCGCCCCCGCTTTGTGAAGCGTGGTAGCATCTGGGCGCCTGATATCAACTATTTCGGTGGTCGCTATGTGCTCTATTATGCCATGTCAACATGGGGTGGCGAGTGGGAGTGTGGCATTGGCGTTGCTACAGCCGACAAGCCCGAGGGCCCTTTCACCGACCATGGCAAGATGTTCATCAGTAAGGAGATAGGCGTGCAGAACTGCATCGATCCCTTCTATATTGAAGAGAAAGGCAAGAAATACCTGTTCTGGGGCAGTTTCCGAGGCATCTATGGAGCCGAGCTCACGGCCGATGGCCTGGCGCTGAAGAACCCCAAGAAACTGCATAAGGTGGCAGACACCTTCATGGAGGCCACCTACATCCTGAAGCGCGATGGCTATTACTACCTCTTTGGCTCCAGCGGCACTTGCTGCGAGGGTGCCAAGAGCACCTATCAGGTCACCGTGGGACGCTCGAAGAAGCTCCTGGGCCCCTATGTTGACAAGCAGGGACAGCCTCTTCTGAAGAACCATCACGAGATTGTCTTGCACAAGAACGACCAGTTTGTCGGCACCGGACACAACGCTGAGTTCGTCACCGACAAGAACGGACGCGACTGGATGCTCTATCATGCTTTCCATCGCAACGACCCCGATGCCGGGCGTGTGCTGCTGCTCGATGAGGTGAAATGGAAAGACGGCTGGCCATATATCGAGAACAGTGTGCCAAGCCAGAAACACGAGGCTCCTCAGTTCTAATATAAAAAAGAGACTATGCGATTCGTTATAACCATCATCACGATGCTGATAGCATCAATGGGATGGGCGGGCAACTACCGCTTCCAGCATGTTGACAGCAAGAGTGGGCTGCCCCACCAGCAGGTGGAGGCCCTGGCACAAGATGCCAAAGGCTACATGTGGATAGGCACCCGCAATGGCTTGGCACGCTATGATGGTTATGACATCCGCACCTACTATCACACCTCTCAGCCCCATTCGCTGAGCCACAACTTTGTCCACGGACTGCATGTGGACCGGCAGAACCGCCTGTGGATCACCACCGAAAACGGCATCAGCCGCTATCGGCCCGACTCCGACGACTTCTGCAACTATGCACTCGAGAAAGGACTCTTCTGGTCTATCACCGAGTCCAGCCAGGGCGACATCTTCTTTGGCGGAAACACCCTGTGTCGCTATGACGAGCAGCAAGACTCGATGATCATCATTCCCACGAGGACTGCCGACTTCGTCAACTCGCTGGCCATGGACCGCAACGATAATCTCTTTGTGGCAACCAACAGCTCTATCTTCAGCTACGACCGCTCGTTGACCAACTTCTCTGTGCTTCCTCAGACTTATTTCCAAGACTTCATGAAGGGTGCCCATGTCATCGTGCCGCTGCAGTTCGACTCCTCAGGCAGACTGTGGGTCGGTCGCAATGGTCAGGGAGCCATGTGTATCGACCTGAAGAGCGGTGCCACCAAGGTCTATCCTGCCGAGCTGCTTTCCAGCGGCATCGTGCGCTGCATCACCGAAGACAACCGTCACCGCATCTGGCTGGGCACGGAAAAGGGTGTGTCCATCATCCATCCCAATGGCGAGATAGAGGTGCTGAGACACCATTTTGCCGATGCCAACTCGCTGAGCGACAATGCTATCTATACCATATTCTGCGATAAGGCATCCAATATCTGGCTGGGGTCCTACTTCGGAGGTGTTGACTATCTGCAGAACGACAACGACCAGTTCCTGCTGTTCGTACCCGGTTCAGCGCCTAATCAGCTGAAAGCGCGTGTGCCACGCACCATCATCGAGACCATGCCGGGCACGTTCTGGATAGCTACCGAGGATGGAGGAATCAACATCTTCGATCAGACGACCAATCAGTTCACCCAGTTCAGCGGTCTTCCTGCCACTGCCAACAATGTGCATGGTCTTTTTTACGATGCCGCCACGGCCGACATCTGGATAGGCACACGCTTCGACGGTCTCTATCGCTATAACCTCAGGACCAAGGCCATCAAGCGCTATTTCCGTTCCAACGGCTTGCCTTCCGAAGCCTGTTTCAGCATTGCCAAGCAGAAGAGTGGGCGCATCTGGGTGGCCACGATGGAAGGCTTGCGCTATTATGATGCCCAGCACGACCAGTTTCTGCCCACGGGAACGGCAGATCTCGACGAGACCTTCATCTATTCGCTCCACATCGACCGTCATGACAACCTGTGGGCGAGTGTCATCAACCACGGCATCTTCCGTGTTGACGGCAAGCGTGGCACGGTGAGCAGCATCAAGACCTCCGAGGGAAAGGGGCTGAAAGACAACTATATCATCTGCCTGTATCAGGACAGCCATGGCACGCTGTGGATTGGTAACAACAATAATGGTCTGCAGTTCATGACCCCCGATGGAAAAATACACGATATCGAGAGCGACGTCTTGTCGCAGTGCACGATCTGTAGCATCGAGGAAGACAAGAGTGGTCATCTGTGGATCAGCACCAGTCAGGGACTGTTCTGCTACAGTCCCAAGACCGAGGCCATCGTGCGCTTCTCTGCCGAGTCCAACGGTCTGCCGTCAAACCAGTTCAACTTTGCTTCTTCGCTGAAAGCCCTTGACGGCCGTATGTTCTTTGGCACGATCAACGGACTCATCGCTTTCTATCCAAACGACATTAAGGAGAAGACTGGACCATTCGTCGTCCACCTGAAGCGACTGACCATCAACGACGAGGTCATCAACACCTCCAGCGAGGACTCTCCGTTGGTTCGAGAACTCGATGAAACCGACAAAATTGAACTTTCTTACTCACAGGCTCGCTCCTTCAGCATCGACTATAGCGTCATCATGCCGGGCAACACATCGACCATCAACTATCAAGTGTGGGTGGAGGGCATCGACCGCAACTGGCGTAATGTGGGCACGGAGCGCCGCTTCTCTGGCTATAACCTCTCGCCAGGCACTTACACCTTGCACATCCGTGCCAACAACACCAATCGTGGCTGGGAGAATTGCCCGGAAAAGGTGATCACTATTGTGGTGCGCCCACCATTCTACCGCTCAACCTGGGCCTACGCATTCTATCTGTTAGTCCTAATGACGTTGTTGGCATTGATTCAGCGGCTGTTCAAGGTGCGTATGCAGGAGCGCAACGCTGTGCGTATTGCCAATATGGAGAAGGAAAAGCTGGAAGAACTGGATAAGGCCAAGTTTGACTTCTTCACCACGGTCTCTCACGAGCTGAAGACCCCGCTGTCGCTCATCATTGCTCCACTGAAGAGCATGGCCAAAGAGACCATGAGCGAGGAGTCGCGCAGCCATTTGGACATGATCATCAAGAATGCCAATAAGATGCAAGAGCTCATTGGCGAACTGGTCACCTTCAATAAGATTGAGACCGACCACTTCTCTTTCTATTTGCAGAAGGGCAACCCCTTGGAGTTCATCGAGCTGGGCATGGCCAACTTCTATGTGGCATGCAGCGAGAAAGGCCTCAACCTGAGTGTCAGCACCGAGAACAACGGTGAGGAGGTGTGGTTCTCGCCATCCTATGTGGAACGCATCCTGAACAACCTCGTCTCGAATGCCATCAAGTTCACCCCGCCAGAAGGTTCGATCACGGTCAATGCTTGTATTACCGTCAAGAACGACAGTCCCTACACCTACTTGCGCTTCCAAGTGAAAGACACCGGCATCGGCATCGCCAAAGAGGAGCAAGAGAACATCTTCACCCGTTTCTATCAGACCAAGCGCGGCTTCAACGCCAACAACAGCGGTTGGGGCATTGGCCTCTCGTTGGTGAAACGCCTGGTTGACCTGCATAAAGGTGAGGTCGAATTGGACAGCACCGTGGGGCAGGGCAGCACGTTCACCGTATGGCTGAACGTGTCGGCCAATGCCTTCCCGGAAAAGAGTCTGATCACCGACGACAAGGTCATCAAGCCCATTGATCAGTATAAGTTTGCCCAACCTGCCATCATGACCTCTGTTGACAATGCACCGTTGGAGCAGCATGTGGACAACGACCGTATGTCTATCATGATTGTCGATGACAATGCCGACCTGTTGCAGTACCTGCGCGACTACTTCTCTAAAGACTATAACGTCCTCACGGCCACCAATGGTAAGGAGGCCTTGCAGTTGGCACACGAACAACAGGTACAGCTGGTCATCTCCGATGTGATGATGCCCGAGATGGATGGCATTGAATTGTGTCGCACCCTGAAGGCCGACATGCAGACCTCGCACATCCCCGTCATCCTGTTGACTGCCAAGAGTGAAAGCAATGATGTGCTCGAAGGCTATCAGAGTGGTGCAGAGGCTTATGTCTCTAAGCCCTTCGATCCCGACATCCTGCAGTTGCAGGTGAACAACATCATGCAGCTGGTGGAGAAGCGCCGGAAGGAGATTGTGGATGCCGACAGTGCCGACATCGATGCCACCGATACGCTGGGCGAACTCGATAAGGCCTTTGTGCAGAAGATGGCAGAGATTGTTGAGGCCAATTTGGCCAACAGCGATTTCTCGATTACCGATATTACCGAGGCGCTGGGCGTCAGCCGTAGTCTGTTGCATATCAAAATGAAGAACATCCTCAACATGTCAATGGGCGACTACATCCGCAAGAAGCGACTCGATAAGGCCTGTCAGATGTTGCAGAATGGCTATAACGTCTCAGAGACGGCCTATAGCACGGGCTTCTCTGATCCCAGCTATTTCTCGAAGACGTTCAAGAAGCATGTAGGCATGAGTCCTACGGAGTATTGTAGTAAGAAAAATTAGGTGGAAAATCAATTTTACCTGAAATCTAAACAATAATACATACCGGTAACAGCGTTTTGACGTACTTTTGCAGCGTTAAACCTAACAAATGGTGAATTACTACCTAACAATAATAATATGGAACAAAGAACATTTTCATGGAAGTCTGTGTTAATGATGCTCTTCTTCATCCCTCTTGGGTTGCAAGCTCAGAGCGTGAAAGGCACAGTAACCGACGCTGAGACCAACGAACCACTGATTGGCGTCAGCGTGAAGTCGATTGACGGAAAGGGTATGGCAGTGACCGATTTCGACGGAAACTACTCTATCCAGGCCGGCAAGAACGAGCGTTTGCAGTTTAGTTATATTGGTTATCTGCTCAAGACCGTACCTGTGGGCAACAAGACCACCATCAACGTGGCATTGTCTCCCGACGTTCAGACCCTCAATGATGTGGTGGTCATCGGTTACGGTACGCAGAAAAAGGCCGATTTGACCGGTGCTGTGGGCGTAGTTGATATGAAGGAGGCGGCCAAAACCGCTGCCACCAATATCTATGAGATGCTGCAAGGACAGGTGCCGGGCATCTCGGTCTCTACCACAAGCCAGCCTGGTGTGATGAGTAAGGTGCAGATTCGTGGCGTCGGCTCGTTCAACACGGTGGGTCCGCTCTACGTGATTGATGGCATGATTGCCAATGATGCCAACCACCTGAACCCCAATGAAATTGAGACTATGCAGGTGCTGAAGGATGCTTCGGCGGCTGCTATCTATGGTGCTCGCGGTGCTAATGGTGTGATTCTCATCACCACCAAGCGCGGTAAGAAGGGCGAACCCTCGCTCGACGTGACCGCCACCTGGAGCGTCTCGGACATGCCTAAGAAGATTGATATGATGTCTGCCACCGACTTCATGAAATATAATGAACAGGCGTATATCAACGCTGGCGAGCAGTGGCCCGCTGCCAGCTATTCGGAACTGATGACTGGCAAGTATATCCCCTCTACCGATTGGCAGAAGGCTAAGTTCCAGACTGGCTTCACGCAGGACTACAATGTGATGTATCGTCAGGGCTCTGACAATGTCAACATGGCCATTGGTGGCGGTTACATGGATCAGACCGGTGTGATTGATGGTCCCGACTATCGTCGTTTCACCGCTCGTATCAACAGCGATGCCACCTATGGCATCCTGAAGATTGGCGAGAACCTGACCTTCCAGCACACCATTCACCACGAGACCACCGGCGGTGGCTTCTGGAATGCCCTGTCGATGCCTTCAGTGATTCCCGTTCGCGATCCGAACGAGGGTTCTGGTCGTGGCGGCTACGGTTATGGTGGCACCAACTTCCTGACCTACACCTCGAACCCCGTGGGCGAGCAGGAGCGCTATCAGGACCTGAGCATCAACAACCGTGCGCTGGGTAATGTCTATGCAGAGCTGAGCCTCTTCAAGCATTTCACTTATAAGATTAACTTCGGTATCGATGCTTGGTTTGGCCGTCATAAGAACTTCGACTATGGTTATACACTGCGTCTGAACTCTGTCGAGACACACTTCACCAATGCCCTCTACGACAACCGCGACCAGCGCATCACCACCATCTTGGAGAACACGCTGACCTATCAGAACACCTTTGGTAAGCACAACCTCACCGTCTTGGCCGGTCACACTGCAGAGGACGTGAACTGGCACTGGCTCGAGGCTGTCGGCTACGACCAGAAGGTGCCCGGACTCGTTGAGATCGACCTGGCTGGCGAACAGCACAGCATGTCGGGCTCTGAGCAGCAGCGCCGTCAGTTGTCTTACCTCGGTCGTATCGACTATAACTATGATGGCAAGTATCTGGCTCAGTTCAACTTCCGTTCGGACGGCAGCTCTAAGTTTGGTCCCAACAACCGCCGCGGTTACTTCCCCTCATTCTCGTTCGGATGGCGTGTTTCTGAAGAGAAGTTTTTCGAACCTCTGAAGCAGACCATCAACAACTTGAAGGTGCGTGCCAGCTGGGGTAAGGTGGGCGACATGCAGTCGCTGGGCAACTATGCCTATATTCCCAGCATCGACCACAGCGGTCCTTACGAGGGTTTCTATGCCATCTTCGGTCCTTCCAAGAACGAGACCGTGCTGAACGGTGCCACCCAGAGTGCCATGGTCAATGTGAACCTGGGGTGGGAGACGAAGACCACCACTAACATCGGTCTCGACTTCAATATGTTCAACAACCGTCTCTTCGGTACGTTCGAGTGGTTCACTGCCAAATCTACCGACCTGCTGCTGAACAAGCCACAGTCGTGGGCCACTGGTGTGGGGTCTATCTGGACCAACTTCGGTGAGATGCGCAACTCGGGTATCGAGCTGACCTTAGGTTGGCGCGACAAGGCCGGTGAACTGGACTACAGCGTCAGTGCCAACGTATCGACCGTTCGCAATGAAGTGCTCCGCATGGGTGAGTCTTATGTGATGGATGCCTACACCCGCACCGAGGTGGGCCGCTCTATCAGCGACTTCTATCTGATTCCTTTCGCAGGCATCTTCCAGTCTATGGACGAGGTTTACGACCACACCACCACACTGGCCGACGGAACTGTGAAGGTGATTCAGCCCGATGCTAAACCTGGTGACGTGCGCTATGTGGATGTCAACGGCGATGGTGTCATCGATACCAACGACCGCACATGGAGCGGCAGCCCACTGCCTAAGTTCGAGATGGGTCTGAATGTCAGCCTGGCCTACAAGGGCTTCGACTTCAACATGTTCTGGGCTGGCAAGTTCGGCAACAAGATCTACAACGAGCTGCGCAAGAACCTGCTCAACTTCAACGTCGATAATATTCCTGCCGATGCTGCACCTTGGACATGGGACAATCCTTCTACGGAGTATCCCCGCATGCTGGCAGGTACCACATCTAATAATATCGGTTATTGCGACCGCTTCCTGGAGAATGGCTCTTACTTCCGTCTGAAGAACCTGCAGCTGGGCTACACCCTGCCTGCTGCACTCACTCAGAAGGCCTACATCCGCAAGGTACGTGCCTACATCAGTGGCACCAACCTGCTGACCATCACCAAGTATAAGGGCTACGATCCTGATATCATCTGCAACAATGTTTACTCTCAGGGCATTGACAACGGACAGTATCCATCAAGCCGTCAGGTAAACTTCGGACTGCAAGTAACATTCTAAAATTAAGAAAGGAGCAATAACATGAAAAAGATTATAGCAAATACAATGATTGCGGCATCGCTGCTCACTGGAATGACTGCTTGCAGCGATGACTGGCTCTCACTCAGCGATCCTAATCTGGAGACTGCTGATACGTTCTGGCAGACCAGCGAACAGTTTAACGAGGGTCTCACCGCCGCCTACTCTACATGGCGCCGCCCCGGCTACTTCAGCCGTTGGTTCCAGGTGCTCACCGTGCTGCGTGGCGATGAGGGCTGGAGCAACAGTCCCAACCCTGAGTTCATCGGCGATGCCAACTTCGTGATGACTTCATACAACTACGACAGCAACGAGGGATTGAACCTGCCATGGCAGGCTATGTATAACAGCTTGTACTATGTGAACCAGGTCATCGACAACATGAATGACCATGGTTATGACCTCTTCGAGAAGAGCGAGGCCGACAAGATCTTAGGTCAGGGCTACTTCATCCGTGCCGTCGCCTTCTGGGCTATTGCAGGTATCTATGGCAGTGGTCCTATTCAGACCAGTTCTGTAGGCAATGGTCCTATCGGCACACAGGAAGAGCTCTATAAACAAGCTCTTGACGACTTCACCAAGGCTGCCGAACTGCTGCCCACCACTTGGCCCGCTGCTGAGGCTGGTCGTGCCACCAAGGGTGGCGCACTGGGCATGATGGCCCGCATGAACATGCAGTTGGCTGGCATGAAGTGCCATCGCCCTTGGGATGCTGCCAATCAGGATCCCGCTGCTGCCAAGGCTTACTGGCAGGCTGCCAAGAAGAATATAGAGGATATCTTTGAACTGGGTATCTATGATCTGGTGCCCAACTGGTTGGATAACTTCACCGAGGCTAATGAGAACAACAAGGAGTCTCTCTTCGAGATTAACTTTAAAGAGGGCACCATCAATGGTAAGGAAGTGGGCAACCAGCGTCCTAAGTTCTTGGGACTCTATGCCGGTGCTTCGTCTGGACTTTCTTGGGATGACGGTTCGGCACGCTCATGGCTGCTCGATGAGTTCAACAAGGAGCGCGACAAGGATGGCAACATCGACATGCGTAAGTTCCACACCCTGTTCTATAAGGATGTCAATGAACCTCAGACCGTGACCGCCATCTATTATGGCAAGACATGGGACGAGTGGAATGCCATCGAGCCTTTCGCAAAGTCATGCTACTGGAAGAAATATACCAGCGTTGAGAACAATCCTAGCGCTCAGGGCGAAGGCTATGTGACTGGTGTTAATATCCGCATCCTGCGCTTGGCCGACGTCTATCTGATGTATGCCGAGGTGCTCAACGAACTGGATGGCGACCGCGCCCTCGCCGTAGAATATATTAATAAGGTGCGCCGTCGTGTGAATATGAAGGACCTTTCAGCTAGTGACTACACCACCTACGACACACTGCTCGAGCAAATCAAGCATGAGCGCTTGGTAGAGCTTTGCGGTGAGTGCACCCGCTGGTTCGACCTCGACCGTTGGGGCGACATCCACGATCAGGAGAAAATCAACAAGCTGGCTGAGCGCGATGCCGACTTCCAGACCTATCGCTTGGGTATCAGCCACCTGTGGTGCATCCCCAACCATGAGATCAACAACTGGGAGGGATTGAAACAGAATCCTGGCTATTAAGAATTATGAATTAATTATTAAGAGTGAACAATTATGAAGAATATCATTAAATATATAGCTGCTGTTGCCTGCATGGGCGCTCTTGTTCCTGCCGGCATGACCAGTTGCACCGATATGGGAGGCGATGGTGTGGACTCCGTGGTTTGGAACGGTAGTCAGAACCCCGACAACACCAGTTTCCACAACCCAGTCATCGAACCATCGGTCGAGGCAGGAACTGTGGTCAAGGGTGCCAGCACGTTTGTTGCCATCTCAAGCACCACTCAGTGGGCCAAGGGCCTAACGAACTATTGTCCTACGCTGTCATCGACAAACCTGATGAACTGGACCGTGGCCAACGATGCTTTCGAGAAAACAGCCATTCCATCGTGGAACGACAGTCGTGTGAACTCACTGTCTATCGACTATGCAAAGACGATAAAGATTTGTTTCTGGATGTTCTACACGTTGGAAGATGGTGATGGTATTGGTTATGCTTTCTCAACTTCGGGACAGGGACCATATACAGATAAAGGCGTGCTGCTGACAGCTGCTGATGCAGGGGCAACCACAATTAAGAATCCATTCTTTATTGTAGCTGCTACAAACTATTACCTGTGCTACACAACTGAGAATGGTACCTATATTCAGAAGATTACCTTGAAAGGAGCTAAGGCTGATGCTGCCAGTGCAGCGCTTTCTGGAACCCGTACGCTCATTGGTAATGCTAATATGGACGATGTGGCAATCTTCAGAAAGAGCTCAAGCGAACTTTATTTGATGTTCACAGTGAAGAATGGTGCTAATACGGAAATCCGTTATGCTCGTGCTGGTAGCTTCACTGGGCCATATCTTGATAAGAGTGGCAATGATGTCGCTACAACCAGCAATGGAGAATTGCTTATTGAAGGTGGTGATGTTATGATTAATCCAGAGAATCCTATGCGTGCTTTCATGAATTCAGATCAGACTCACGTCTATGTGGCTTATAATGCTACAGAGGCGGGAACTGCTCAGATGAAGAGTGGATTTGCGCGCAAGCCAATGCTTATTACTCCTATTGAATTAGGCGATGACGGCTGGTTCAAAAGCAGTGTAAAAGCGCAAAAGGGATGGACTTCCCCACGTTACGAATAACAATATTAATCACGAGAGACGGAGCGCAGGCGTGAGCGTCTGCACTCCCAATCTCAAATACTAACTTAAACAACAAAACATTATGAAGAAATTATTTACATTAATGGCTGCTGCCGGTTTGGCACTGAGCGTGAATGCACAAAAGCAGATTTCTGTTGCCAGCGTGGACAAAGACATCAGTATTGACTATGCCAGTGGATGTGAGATTGACCTCAATAATGACGGTTTGAAAGAAGTCATTGTTGGCGGATGGACACGTGGCGAAGCACCAGGCATGGTTGTTCTTGATGGTGAAGGTAATGAGACAGAAACGCAAAGTCAAGCATGGATTATTTCTTGGAATGGAAGTGCGTATGAGAAAAAGGAATTTATCAGCCCTGTTGGTATGCGTGGACAGATAGTTCCTGCAGATTTCAATGGTGACGGAAATATTGATGTTACGATTGGAGGAGAAGGCTATGATTTCTTTTCTGTCTATCTGAATGATGGAAATGGTAATTTTACTGCAGATCCTAATTTTGCCGTAAAGAATACCGATGGTGAGGTTATTGGATGGTATCCTCGTTCTGTCGATGTTGCAGACTTTAATCTTGATGGTCTGCCCGATATTGTAACTATCGGTTGGAGTGGTGTTGGTGGTGTCCGTCAGCCCAATTGTGGCGTTCTTATTAATAATGGAGATGGAACCTTTACTGCACGTGCAACGGATTTGATAGGTAATGGTGATATGATTTATGAGTTTGCTCTTTCCACTATCAAAGCTTATGATTTGAATAATGATGGTTATGCAGATTTCCTTCTTCAAGGTAATGTGGATAATCAAGGACGACCTTTTGACCGTACCTTTATTGCTTATTTGAATCTTGGTGTGGATACAGATCCTGCAGATGTCGTGTCTTTCTATGATATGGGGCTAACAGACATTACACATAACTACGGTAATGGTAATATTCTTGTTGCAGACTTCAATAATGATGGTACACCTGATGTTTTTGTTACTGGTGAAGATCCTACCAGTGCGTCAGGTCTTGGATTTCATGATCAATGGGATTACATTCCTATGATGATGTATGGAAAGATTAAGCAGACCACTGATGGTAATGAGCTATCCTATAGTGAATACGTGCAGATGCCATTGCGCCGAACTAATACAAAGATTTTGAGCTCTACTAATGTAGGTATGCGTGCAATCGACTATAACGGTAATGGCTATTATGATCTGTTTTGGATGGGTTGGTGTGATCCGATGCCTGACGAAACAGCAAGCACGCAAGCTGGCTGGTTCCTTCCTGGTGGCGAGAATGGTTTCACCTCTTACCAGCGTATTCCTGGCGCATCTGAGCAAGCAGTTCTATTCCTTGACTATGGCAATGAGGGTTCTTTGAACTATATGATGACGGGTTATCATGGTGATGCTACTTACTTCACTAAGGCAACAGAGGCCAATCCAAATCCAGAATTTCCCATGGGACGTAACGCTGTCTTCACCAAGAATCCTTGGGAAAAGGCTGCACGTCCTGCTGCTCCTACAGCTCCCCAGGCAGAGGTTAACGACAATGCTGTAACACTGTCATGGACTCCTGCTGCTACTGCTCAGAAGAACGTTACATACGAGTACTTCATCAAGGACGCTCAGGGTAAGATCTACAATGGTGCTACCTCATTCATCGGTGGCGACAAGGACGGTGTGCGCAAGGTGCTCCGCGAGGGTAATGCCTTCATGAACACTAATCTGACCCTGAACAATATCCCTGCTGGCGAATATACATGGGGTGTTCAGACCGTTGCTGCCGACCTGCAGGGTTCTACCTTTGCTACTGGCACATTCACTGTTACCGGGCAGCTGAACGGTATCAACAACATGAGCCAGAAGGCAGCTGTTGCCAACATCTACACCATCGACGGTAAGCGTGTGGCTGCTGCCCAGAAGGGTCTCAACATCGTGAAGATGTCTAATGGCGAGGTTCGCAAAGTCATGAAGTAATTATTTTCAAATAAGAGTTAGGGTGGGAGAGCGTCTCCCACTTTAACTCTTTTTCTACAAAACAATATAAACCGAACTCATATGAAGAAACTATTGCTGTCAGTCATGATGATGATGGTGCTGGGCGCAGCTTCAGCAGTGGCACAGACCGTCATTCCCGTTAAAGTAGATCAATATCCACCGCTGAAAGCCGTTGCCGAGACGGTCACTGTCGATGTCTCGCAGGGCGCTATCACTGTGGGTAGCGACGTCAGCGTGGAAGGTGGCGACGGCTCCTACACTTATCTCTGGACCAATGCTGCCGGACAGCAGGTGGGCAACCAGAAGACTTTCGAGATCAAGCATTGGGGCAACTATTATCTGAAGGTGACCGATGGTCACGGCTGTCAGGTCAGCGTGATGTTCTCTGCCACTGATCCTGCCGGCATCGACCCCGCAAATATTCAGGATGTACAACAAATCAAGCTCTTCGACCTGAAGGGCCGTCTGGTTAAGAATACTCGTTCAATCACAACATATACCGATGGACTCCAGAACGGCACTTATGTGCTTTGTCGTATCTATGCCGATGGCACCGAGTCTGTCCAGAAAATCACTGTTAAAAAGTAACTCATGATGAAGACAAATAAATCTCTCCTCATATCTCTTCTTGCCCTGTTCGTAAGTATGGGCATCCAGGCTCAGCGCACCATCACTAGCTATGCACGTAGTGGCATGAGGACTACACTTAGTCTGGCATGGAACACCGACAACTATGGCACTATCCAGTGGCAGAGATCTATGGATCAGGGTCAGACTTGGACCAATATCAGTGGTGCCACCAGTCGTGAGTATGAGGTAACACCTACGTCCGATACCTATCTGCGCGTTGTCGTCAATGGCGATGAGGCTTGCGCCCCGCTTACCGAGACCCATATTATCAAGGTCTTTAGTTTTAATGCAACGCTGTCGCAGGCTTTGAGCAACGAGGCCACCTTTGAGATCACAGGTTGTACCATTGCTCCTGAGGCTGTGGCTGAGTATGGCTTCTGCTATAACTATAGCGGCGTGAACCGTGCTTACCGCAGTATGCAGCATGTGGCAGTGGGCACCCAGATTCCGGGTACAGACTTTGAGGCTACCTGTCCCGGTCTGCTTCCCAACAAGACCTATAGCATCCGTTTCTATATCAAGACCCAAGACGGTTCCTTTATCTATGGTCCGGGCAAGCTGGTGGAAACTCTGCCAGGACTGGAGTGGAGCAGCGAGGATTGGACCATCACCAAGAACATGCTTCAGCCACAGTTCAAAATCTCTGGCTATGTGGATGCCAAGCCAACGATGAAGTTCGAGTATGGCACGGATAAGAACAATATGAGCACGGTGGATATTTCAACGGTCGATGCTGATGCGCATAAGTATAAGTCAAACCTCCTGAGATCCTTAAAGTCTGGCACCACCTACTACCTGCGTGTCACTGCCGACATTGACGGCGATGAGCAGGTCATCGAGAAGACCGTCCGTACACTGACAGACTATAGTACCTATGAGGTAGATGAGACCGTGAAGCCTGTGTCTCACCGCATCCAGTGGAACAACCGCACTACAGCCATTCAGCTCAATCCTTCATACATCCAGGCTGAGTATCCTCGTGTGCTGCGTGTTAGCAAGGATACCCTCATCCTGACCTATCATGGTGGCGATGGCAGCACCGGTTCTACCGACCACTGGCAGAATATCTATATTTGCCGTTCTACCGATAATGGTAAGACCTGGACCGACCCCGAGAAGATTCTCGACAAGACCAAGACTTGGTTGACTCATGGCTGGTATCGCTTCACGAATGCCGACATGGTGAAGTTGCAGAACGGTTGGATTCTGATGACGTGGTCATCGAATGCCAATCCCGAGACCAACGAGAACTGTCAGGTGTTTGTCATGATCTCTAAGGATGGCGGTCAGACCTGGGGCGACCCCATCACCGTGCTGCGTGGCCGTGTGTGGGAACCACAGATTGTGCAGTTGCCCGGCGGCGAACTGGAACTGCTCGTGTCAAGCGAGAAACAATGGTGGGGCACTGGCGGCAATCTCAATCAGGAAATCGTGGTGTCGCGCTCTACCGACAATGGCGAGACATGGACCGCACAAAAGCGTGCCAGCTATAATCCCGGCAAGCGCGATGGTATGCCTGTGCAGGTGATGCTGCAGGGCAACAAGGGTATCCTGTTCAGCTACGAGAGCATTGGCAGTGGCAACAACCCCTCTATCTCTTGGCGTCCGCTCGACGGCGAGTGGGACAGCAGCGACTGGGACGAGCAGATCGACGATCGTCGTTGGGTGGCAGATCCCATCCTTGGCGGATGCGCCCCCTATGCCTTGCAGCTGGAAACCGGCGAGGTGGTTGTGATGGGCCATCTCGACCAGAATGGCGATGTGTGGCAGACCAACCGCCTGAAGGTTTGCGTGGGCGACAATACTGGTCACAACTTCAAGTATCGCACCATCCCCTTCTCCAGCCTGCCACGTGGTGAGGGCGCCTACTATGGCTCGCTGTTCCAGAAGGATAGCGAAACCATCTGGCTGCTCTACTCTCACAGCTATTACAATGGCTCTACCTGTACCAAGAACACCGTGGAGTTGCTCGAAGGCAAGATTGTTGCAATTCAATAATGATTATATAATAAACTGATTTTATGAACTACAGATTTGCTTTACTCTCGTTAGCTGCTGCCTTTGCCATGCAGGGTGCAGCACAGCGTTTCAACATCAGTATCAAGAAACCAGGCAACAATGCCGTCACCTATCTGCTCAGCGAGCAACAGGGACAGCTGAAGGCAGCCAAAGAACTGCCCTTGACCATCACTAAGAATGTGAAGCAGGAGGGCGAAAGCCAGTTGCTGACCGTCACTTTCCAGGCCAAGGAGCGTGTCTATTTCAACTTTGGTGCCATGCTCCCTACGGAGTTTGCCACCGACGATTGCGACTTCTATCTGCCGGGTTTCTGGTATCACAAGAACCTTCGTTCGCCCAAGGAGGCACCTTCGTTCCACACCTCAAAGAGCTGGAACGTGCGCGAAGACCGTCTGTCGTCGCCCCTCACCGGTGTGTATGATGCCAAGAGTGGCAGCACGCTGACCGTGCTGCGCCAGTTGGATGCCCCTGTCGAGGCACTCACCACCCATCAGGAGGGTGAGGTCATCGTCAGTGGCAAGACCTCGC
The DNA here is from genome assembly GCF_022024035.1 of Prevotella sp. E13-17. Taxonomy (NCBI): domain Bacteria; kingdom Pseudomonadati; phylum Bacteroidota; class Bacteroidia; order Bacteroidales; family Prevotellaceae; genus Prevotella; species Prevotella sp. E13-17. The sequence goes on along the minus strand of NZ_CP091787.1, from coordinate 3,170,891 downwards.
TGGGCTATCTGGGCTTCGACAATGCCACCGGCAAAGCCAGCCTGACCTTCGGCTATCCTTACATGGAGACCCCCAAGCGCTACATCCGCAAGCTGACGCTGACGGCTCCCATCCAGGCCTTTGCTTGTCTGGAGAAGGGCGAGAAGCAGAGCGTGACCTGGGTCATCACCCGTGGCAAGGCTCAGGACTTCGGTCAGTTTGTGGCTGATACGTGGAACTTCTGCATGGACGAGATCAACCCTCAGCCCATTCAGCCGCTCTACACCGCTGACGAGATGAAAGCACAGCTGTCTAACTATTTTGCCAAGGGCTATGTTGACAAGTATGCCCTGAAGTATCACTCAGGTCACGGTCTGCGCTGCGACGACTGCCTCCCCGTGGATCATGTGCAGCTGGGCTTCTGCGGTCGTGTGTTGCTCAACGGTTTCAATGCCTTGGAGTATGGCGAACAGAAGGGTAATGCCGAGTTCGTACGCATGGGACAGGAGATCTTCAATAGCTGGCTGGAGCATGGCTTCACCGCTCGTGGCTATTTCAAGGAGGACTTCCACATTGCTCGTGGCATTCCTGCCGACAAGGACTGCATCCATAGCATCCGCCAGCAGTCAGAGGCTGTCTATGCCGTGCTCCACTACCTGGCCTACGAGAAGAAGCAGGGCCGCCAGCATAAGGACTGGGAGGTGAAGATGCGCACGCTGCTCAACCAGATGCTGCAGTTGCAGAAGGCCGACGGCAGCTTCCCCCGCAAGTATCGCGACGACCACAGCGATGTTGACGCCTCGGGCGGTTCTACCCCCAGTGCCACCTCAACGCTCGTCATGGGTTATAAGTTCTTTGGCGACAAGCGCTATCTGGCTGCTGCCAAGCGCACCATCGACTACTTGGAGAAGAACATCATCTCTAAGAGCGACTATTTCTCTTCTACCCTCGATGCCAACTGCGAGGACAAGGAGGCTGCCATCAGCGCCGTCACCGCTACCTACTACATGGCGATGGTCACCAAGAAGCAGGAACGTCAGCACTACATCGACCTGTGTCAGAAGGCCACCTACTTCGCCCTGTCATGGTACTACCTCTGGGACGTACCCTTTGCTAAGGGACAGATGCTGGGCGACCTGGGCTTCAAGAGCCGCGGTTGGGGTAACGTGTCTGTGGAGAACAACCACATCGACGTGTTCGTCTTTGAGTTGCCCCACATCGTGAAGTGGCTGGGCGAGGAACTGCGTGAGCAGCGCTTCACACAGGCATACAACCTCATCTACTCTTCGCTCAATCAGCTGTTGCCCACACCCGAGCGCCTCTGCGGCATCGGCGTACCGGGCTTCAACCCCGAGGTGGTACAGCACACCAACTGGGACTACGGTCGCAATGGTAAGGGCTTTTATAACGACATCTTCGCCCCCGGCTGGACCGTTGCATCGCTGTGGGAGATGTATAGTCCCACCCGCACCTCGTCGTTCCTGACCACAAAGAAGTTCTAAGTGAACCTCGTCATATCATTGCAGAGAGGATGCGCCCTTGCGCATCCTCTCTTTGTATTATCATAGTTCTGCTTTCGTCTTGTTAAAGCTTTACTTTTGCCCTGCTATAGCTTTACTTTTGCCCAGCCATAGCTTTACTTTTGTGCTGCAATAGCTTTGCTCTTGATGCCATTCTAGCCCCTGGATGAGTCGTTTCTAGCCCCTAGAATGGGTCCGTCTAGGGGCTAGATGGGTGCTGTCCAGGGGCTGGGAGTGGCCTTTCCAGGGGCTAGACAGACATCAAAAGTATAACTATTGCAAGCTGAAGGGGGCACTCTTGGTTTGCAAGAGTAAGGCTCTTAGGTCGTCATAGCGGTGCTTCGAGATAAATAATCCGATGAATCGTGAGGTTTATCGGAATTTTTATTTATTTTTGCAACCAGTACGATTAACTTTTTATTGATGACTATGGAACAAGGATCATTTGTAGAGATATGTGGATATGTTGCCACTATTTGTATGGTTCTGGGCTATCTGCCTCAGGCCATCACCACCATACGCACCCGCAATACCGACGGCATTGCGCTGCCCACCTTCCTGATGATGGGCATCGGCGGCATTGCTTTCATGTTGCAGGGGCTGCTTCATGAGCCCGACATCATCTGGTCGCTGTTTCTCACCAATCTGGTGACGAGCTCTTGCAGTCTCATCGTGTTTGCCATCAAGATCTATAACGACTACTTCAAATAGCATTCAGCACACACATCATCACGCTGAACCACCTGATGCAGTCGGCCGACAGAAAGACCAATACCGCAACGGTGGACTTGTCGAACGCCATCAATAAGTTGACCGTGAAGCGCATCGCGGCATGAATAACCCCCAAAAGCCATGCGATGTACTTCTGGGGGGCAATCATTTATTATGAGTTTTAAAAAACGATGTCTTATTTCCGGGGAAGATGGAATCGGTATTTGTTGGTGAACAACTCCCTCACGGTGTTGATCTCTAAGAACTTGGTGCCGCCACACTCACCAACATTACCACTCAGATAGGCAATCTTGTCGTCGTCCTCCAGATATCCTTTCTGGCGCAACATGCGCACGGCAGCCAGGAAGAGCTCTTCGCTGTCAATGTGTTCCTTCTGATAGACGGGGATAACGCCATAGCTGAGGTTCAACAGACGCTGCACCTTCTCGTGGTAGCAGATGGCCAACACGGGGTTGGGACCACGGAAGGCTGCCAGCGAACGGGCGGTGAGACCCGTGGTACAGTCGGTGATAATGCCCTTTACGCCGAGTTTCTCGGTGGCCTCGATAGCACTGTGCGACATGAACTCGCGGATGTCGCAATCGGAAGAGAGCGGAATCTCAATGTCGTTCTCGCGCAACTTGTCGCGCTCGGCCTGCTCGGCAATCTGTGCCATCGTGGTGACGGCCTCGATAGGATATTTTCCGCTGGCGGTCTCGCCCGAGAGCATCAGCGCGTCGGTGCGGTAGTAGATGGCATTGGCAATGTCGGTCACCTCGGCACGGGTGGGACGAGGATTCTGTATCATGGAGTGAAGCATCTGTGTGGCCACGATGACGGGCTTCTTGGCCTGCACGCACTTGCGGATGATGCGGCGCTGAATGCCGGGGATGCGCTCAATGGGTACTTCGATGCCCAAATCGCCGCGGGCAATCATGATGCCGTAGGAAGCCTCGATAATCTCGTCGATGTTGTCCACACCTTCTTGGTTCTCTATCTTCGAGATGATTTTAATGTCAGAGTTGTAGGCATCAAGGATGGCCTGGACGGCACGTACATCGGCAGCCGAGCGAACAAATGAGTGCGCAATGAAGTCGATGTCCAGCTCGATGGCGAGCATGATGTTCTTGCGGTCTTTCTCGGTCAGTGCAGGCAGGTCTATATGAATGCCAGGCACGTTGACGCTCTTGCGTGAGCCCAGCACACCATCGTTCTTCACCTGTGCCATGATCTGTGGACCACTGATGCCAATGACCTGCATGTCGAGTGCACCGTCGTCAAAGAGAATATGACAGCCTTCGTGAACATCGGCAGCGAAGTTCTTATAGGTGACGTTCACAATGTCATGGGTGGTCTCCATCTCGGGACGGCCAAAGATTTTCACCACGTCGCCCGTCTTGTAGTGGATGGGTTCTGCGCAAGCGGTAGTGCGCACCTCGGGACCTTTGGTGTCAATCATGATGCCGATGTGATGACTCACCTCGCGCACGTTCTTTACAATCTGGCGGATGCCCTCTTCTGGAGCATGTGCGGTGTTCATGCGAACAACATTCATACCTGCGTTAAAGAGCGAGCGTATGAACTCCGTATCACAACGTCTGTCGCTGATCGATGCTACAATTTTAGTCTGCTTCATATAATCTTTTTACCATTATACCTGAATTCGACTGCAAAGGTACGAAATAATTCTGAAACATCGGTGAGCAGAAGGGTATTATTTGATGTATTTTAAGTCTGTTTAATTAAAGGAAAACAAGCGATTCTGACAGGATGTAAATCGCTTGTAGAAAAAAGTTTGCCGCTAATATTTTTGTGGTTACAATAATAATGTGTAACTTTGCGCCAGGAATTCAAGGGGTGCCGGATTCTGTTGGCCGGCTGAGATAATACCCTCTAAACCTGATGCGGGTCATACCGACGTAGGGATGGAATTGGCAGCTGGCACACACCCCGTAACATGATTTAATAATATAATTTTCAAGAATGAAAAAGATTCTTTTGGGATTAACTGCATTCATAGCTGTGAATGCGATGGCAGCCGAACCTGTTGATTCGCTGAAAATGGAACAACTGCATGAGGTGGTTGTCAGTGGTGTACGCACGCAGAAGAATGCTCCTTATGCGGTGGCTAATATCAAACAGAAGGAGTTGAGCGCTTTCTCAACTTCGGGACGCGAACTGCCTTTCTTGTTTGCTCGTACGCCTGGCGTGATGGCTTGGAGCGAAAACGGTATGGGCACTGGTACCACCAAGCTGGCTATCCGCGGTGCTGGTGACTCGCGTATCAACGTGACGTTAGACGGTGTGCCCCTCAACTCGCCCGAGGACCAGTGTGTCTTCTGGGCCAACATGAACTCGTATGCCTCGTTGCTCGGGTCGGCACAGATTCAACGCGGCGTGGGCACCTCGACCAATGGCGACGGCGCTTTTGGCGGAACGGTGGCACTGCAGTCGAAGGCTCCATCGATGAAGGCAGGGGCAGAATGGAATAGCTCCTTCGGTAGCTATAATACCTATAATATAGGTGGAAAGTTTACCACAGGACTGATGCTCAATCATTTGGTCGTGGACGTGGCCTATCACACCACCGGCACGGATGGCTATGTGCACGGCACGGATGGCCGTTCGGGCTCTTACTATGGTGGACTGACCTGGCTGAACGACCGCATGCAGATCAGCTATAAGCACTTTGGTAACTTCGAAAAGACCGGGCAGGCTTGGAATGGTGTTACTCCCGGTGACGGCGATTTGTCGTTGATGGACGGCACCTGGGGCGCCAATACTGGCATCAAGGACTATGCTGACCTTAACAAGGCTGGTCTGGGACGCTATAACGACCTGTATGAACACATGGTGAACGAGGGGTCTGCCTTTGCCCGTGATGCTGATGGTCGTTACATCACAGAGCGCTATCAGTTGAACGATGGTTCGCTATGGAAGGGTGCAACCGACAACTTCTGGCAGGGGCACAACATCTTGACCGGCGCTTTCCGGTTGTCAGACCGCTGGGCAGCTACCCTGACGGCACACTATACTCATGGTCATGGCTACTATCAGGACTTAAAATACGACAAAAAACTGGCCAAGTACGGACTGGAGCCTTTCTATGATGCACAGGGCAACCAGGTGAAGACGAATACGTTCATCCGTAAGAAAGGTATGAGTCAGGATGCCTATGGTGCATTGGGCAACGTGAACTATAAGGACCAACGCTGGAACATCATTGGCGGATTCTCGCTGCAGCAGTTTAAGGGCGACCACTATAGTCGGCTGATCTATGCTGAGAACAAGGAACTGCATGATGCCCGCATCGGTCGCGACGGATACGACATAAACTTCTCGGAAGCGACGAAGAATGATGCCAACGTCTATTTGAAGGCGGCCTATGAGTTTGCCAAGAACTGGAACGTCTTTGCTGATGCGCAGTATCGCTATGTGGGCTATAAGACTGACGGAACAAACGATGCGTTCTATACCAACGGAGCTGGTCAGCTGGAGGCTCAGCGACTGGATGTTGACGAGACTTACAACTTCTTCAATCCGAAGGCTGGCATGAGCTACAACAAGGGTCCGCATCATGCTTATGCTTCGGTGGCTATGAGTCATCGCGAGCCGGAGCGCAATAATTTCACGGACAACTATAACTATCCTTTCCCCAAGGCAGAACGTGTGATAGACTATGAGCTGGGCTATAACTACTCATCACGTCGTTTTCGTGGTGGCGTGAACTTCTACTACATGGACTACACCGACCAGTTTGTGAAAACGGGCGCCATGAGTGATATCGGCGAGGCACTGACCACCAACATCAAGGATTCTTATCGCATGGGTGTGGAACTGAGCGCTGCCTGGGACATCTGTCCGCTGCTGACCATCGAGGGCAATGCCGCTCTGAGTCAGAACAAGATTAAGAATTTCGACGAGGTGGTGAGCGTGGATTGGAGTTCTACGGAGACCTTCCATTACGACAACTCTACGCTGGCTTGTTCGCCATCGGCAGTGCTGAATGGTTTTGTGGATTTCCACTATAAAGGATTCAATGCTACCTGGCATACCAACTACGTGTCGCGTCAGTATTTGGACAACACCGAGTGCCGCGACCGCTCGTTGCCAGCCTATACCTTTAGCAATCTCTACTTGAGCTACACCTCGAAGGTTGAGAAGGTGGCTCCGCTGAAGGAAGTGGAACTGGGACTGACTTTCAATAATGTGTTTAATGCTCACTATGCTACGGCTGCCTATGTCTATTCGTGCATAGCCAGCGGTGATCATCCCAACAACAACCGCTACTATCAGATCTACTTCTTCCCCATGGCTAATAGTACGGCAATGGCCAACCTGACGCTGAGATTCTAATCAAAGATGATGGTTGTTGACTATATACAGACACACCAGCTCGAGTGCTTCTCAATGGCACTGGGGCTGGTGTATCTTTGGTGCGAGTATCGTGCCAGCATCCTGCTGTGGTTTGTGGGTATCGTGATGCCACTGGTTGACATTGTGCTGTATTGGCAAAACGGACTCTATGCCGACTCGGTGATGGATGGCTACTATGCTGTGGCTGCCATTTGGGGCTTTTGTGTGTGGCAGTGGGGGAAAAAGGAAGGGGGAAATGTCTCTAAAGAGAAGGCAGGACACTTGGAGATCAGTCATTTTCCTGTCGCAAGTCTGTTGCCTGTAGCGCTGGCTTTCGTGGCAATCTGGGCAGTGGTGTGGCTATGGCTGACGTATGGCACTCCATCAAACGTGCCTATCAGTGACAGCTTTGTCAATGCTTTGAGCATCGTTGGCTTATGGGCATTGTCGAAAAAATACATCGAACAATGGTTCATCTGGGTGGTGGTGGATGCTATCAAGGTGGCTCTCTATGCCTATAAAGGTATCCCGGTGAAGGGCAGCTACTATGCCATCAGTGTGGTGATAGCCATCTTGGGCTATCTTAAATGGCGCCGCATGATGCAGAAGCGTGCTGCTACCCCAGCCATTTGCTGAGCCTGTCGAGGGCTATTTCGGTCTGCTCGTGACTGTTGAACGCCGTCAGACGGACATAGCCTTCGCCGCTGGGACCAAACCCGACACCCGGGGTGCACACCACATGGGCACCATAAAGCATCTCTTCAAAGAAACGCCAGGATGAGGCTCCGTTGGGTGTCTTCATCCATAAGTAGGGCGCATTTTGACCGCCATAGATTTCAATGCCCAACTTCGTGAGCACATCTTTCATGTGGCGTGCGTTCTCCATATAATAATTGATGGTTTCGCGGACCTGCTGTTTGCCATCGGCCGAGTAGGTGGCCTCGGCGCCACGCTGAGTGATGTAGTTGGTTCCGTTGAATTTGGTGCATTGACGGCGGTACCACAGGTGGTTCAGGTGGATGCGCTCGCCGCTGAGCGTTGAGGCTGTAACCTCATGGGGCACTACGGTGTAGCCGCAACGAAGACCAGTGAAACCTGCTGTTTTTGAGTAGCTGTGAAACTCGATGGCACACTTGCGTGCACCTTTTATCTCGTAGATAGAGTGGGGCACATCGGCATCCTGTATGTAGGCCTCGTAGGCTGCGTCGAAGAATATTAGGGCATCGTTGTGCAGGGCATAGTTCACCCATTGGCGCAGTTGCTGCTTGTTGAGAGCAATGCCCGTGGGGTTGTTGGGGTAGCACAGGTAGATAATATCCACTCGTTGCTTGGGAATCTCAGGAATGAAGTTGTTCTCTGCTGTGCAGGGAATATAAAACACGTTTGACCAACGACCGTTCTCCACAGTACCGGCACGGCCTATCATCACGTTGGAATCGATATAGACAGGATAGATGGGGTCGGTGACACTGATGCTGTTGTCCCAACGTACCAGCTCTTGAATGTTGCCTGTGTCGCTCTTGGCGCCATCGTTGACAAAAATCTCGTCGGCGTCTAAATGGATGCCACGTGCAAGAAAGTCGTGTTTCAGTATGGCTTCGCGCAGAAAGTCATAGCCCTGCTCGGGACCATAGCCGTGAAACCCTTTCTCAGTGCCCATCTCATCGACTGCCAGATGCATGGCTTGGCGCACAGCAGGGCAGATGGGTTGGGTGACATCGCCTATACCTAAGGTGATGACGTTGACGCGTGGATTCATGGTGCGGAATACTTTCACCTTTTTCGCAACGTCGGCAAAAAGGTAGTTGTTGGGCAACTTCAGGAAGTGTTCGTTGACTAGTGCCATAAGCGGTGTGTATTAATCAAAAACGATGGTGCAAAGATACGAATTATATCTCGTTTCTTTGCACCAATCTTATTTAATTTGTGTTGTGTTGCAATGGATTTTATGGGGCAGAACCGAGGTTCTGGATGCAAAATTACTTATTTTTTATGCAAAAAAGGAATGACATTCGTGTACTTTTATCTTGAAAAAGGCAAAAAGTGACAAAGTGTAATTTGTGATTGTAGTAACTATTACAATCTGAAAGTGTAATTGTGTAAATTTATAATAATATGTAAGTTTGTTGAGAATTATTGTTCTTTGGCATTCGCCAAGGACGGGTCGGATGGTCGTGGCGAATTGATAAAGACTAAAAGAATAAAAATCCAAATATTCTTAAAAGATTTCCGGATGTTGTGATTAATAGTTACCTTTGCACCAAAACTAGATGATGCATCTACGATCGACTATAATAAGAATACCTTCTCGGTTGTATTTTCTGTTCTGCTCTTTGTTGAGTTGGACCACCATGCTGGCTCAAAAAGATGAAGGGGAATATGAATTAAGAAGTCGCTCTTTGAGGGATGTGCCAAGGTCGATGAGGGATATGCCCGAGGTGACGGAGGGTTTAGAGGAACCTCCGACGGACTTGCTGGAGCTTATATCTACAACCGTGACGGCTGAAACAGTCTTCTGGTTGGTTGTGTTAATGATAGCTTGTTATATCTTTGGAAAAATTTGGAAAGGCTGTAGCTACTTGTTGATGTTGTATACAGCAATTATGTTCTATTTATACATTAATGACTAGGTTATTATTCTTTTTTTTCTTTTTGGTTTCCGCAATGGGCATGAGTGCTCAGGGAATGGTGCGCGGAATAGTGGCAGACAAGCAGACTGATGAGGTCTTGCAGTTTGTAAATGTGCGCGTGACAGACACTAATGGTAAGTTAATAGGTGGAGGAATGACCGATGAAAAGGGCCATTTCGGAGTTAGTGGATTGAAGGACGGCGAGTATAACTTGCAGCTGTCGTTTGTGGGCTACAAGTCCGTTAACAGGACGTTTCAGATAACGCCGCAGAAACGTACGGCTCACTTCAACCGTGTGTTTATGATGGTAGATGCACAGACGCTGAAGGAAGTGCAGATTACGGGGCAGCGCTCACAGATGAAGTTGGAAGTGGACCGTAAGACCTTCACCGTTGATGAGGTGTTGGCAGCTGCTGGTGGCAGCGTGACGGACTTGCTGGAGAATATTCCCAGCGTGGAGGTGACCACAGACGGAGAGATATCGCTGCGTGGCAACTCGAGTGTAGAAGTGTGGATCAATGGGAAGGCGAGTGGACTGACTTCAGACAACCGTGCAGAGATTCTGCAGCAGATTCCTGCCGAGAGCATTGAGCGTATTGAGGTGATAGACAATCCCAGTGCGAAGTACTCGCCCGAGGGAACAGCTGGCATCATCAATATCGTGTTGAAGCGTGATCGTCGTGCTGGCTATTATGGTTCGGTGCAGACGGGTGTGAACCAGCAAGGCGGTTGGAACTTGGGCGGTAATATTAACTACTCGTCGAAGTGGATAGATGCGTTTGCTAATGTGGGCTATCGTCGTCGTAAGGGTGACGGAGGCAACCGAAGCGAACAGTACTACAAGGATGCCAGCGGTAACCGTAGTGACTATCAGATGATAGATGGTGAAGACAATAATCGTGGCGGTGGACTTTTTATGCGGGGTGGATTTACTTTTCATATGACCGAAAATGACGACCTGTCGCTGACGGGCATGATGATGAATGGCAACCACTCGAACGACAATAAGACAAGTTATCGCTATGGTAACGTGGCAACTGGTGATGACCGACAGATGCTACGCACCACAAAGGGGGATGGCGACCATCGTATGTATAATGGCGAACTGTCTTTTACGCATAAGTTCAACGAGCAGGGGACGCATAAGTTGGATGCTTCGTTGTCATTCAATAAGTGGACCAGTGATGGTTCGAACACTTATCGCAATGATACAACCTATTTCGATGGTAGCGCTCCGACCTACAGCCTACAGTTTCGTCCGATGAATATCAATAACCAAGCGTGGGAGGCAAAGGTGGATTATGAGAATCAACTGAACGAAGCCCTTAAATTGGAAGCTGGTTATAACGGACGTTTCTCGCATGAGAACACACCGCAGGAGTCGCAGATGTGGAATCAGACAACCCAGCAATATGAGGATGAGCCTTATTTCTATAATCGCTTTATCTACGACATGGATGTGCATGCGCTTTATGCCACGGGTAATCTGAAGATGGGCCGCATGGGGATTATGGCTGGACTGCGTGGAGAGTATTGGCGCGTGGATACCAAGAGCCGTGACTATTATGGCGTTGAAGAACCGTTTAAGAAGGATTATTTCCAACTGTTTCCTTCGCTGTTCTTAAACTATGAACTGACAAAGACTTCGCAGTTGCAGCTGAACTACACACGTCGCCTGCGTCGTCCATGGGGCGGTCAGCTGAACTCGTTTAAGAACACGCGTGATGCCTCGATGATAGAGTTCGGTAACCCTGAACTGACGCCCGAATATACCAATTCGTTCTCTGTGAATTATCTGAAGACGTGGGCTGCTCATACGTTGTCGCTGGGCACCTATTATCGTCCGACGACCGACGTGATGCAGCGAGTGCGCTATCAGGGAACCTACAGTGGACAACCAGTGATGTTTATGACCAACCTGAATGTGGCAAAAAGTCAAAGTGCAGGTGCAGAACTGATCTTGAAGGATAAGCTGTTCCGTATTCTTGACCTGACCACCACCCTGAATGCATACTATTATAAACTGGATGGTTTCTCAACACTGGTCGAGGGACAGGTGGTGACGGGCGAGAGCGATGAGAACTTTGCTTGGGATGCTCGTGTGCTGGCATCGGTCATCCTGCCTTACAGCATTTCGCTGCAGGCCACGGGCAACTATCGTTCGCGTTCGGTTATCACGCAGGGCTACCGCAAGGCCAACGGCAGTCTGGATCTGGGCGTGAGAAAAACGTTCCTTGACAAGACCTTTGCTGTGGCACTGAACTGGCGCGACGTGTTTAATACCCGTCAGTTTGAGAACTATACTGAAGGGCCTACATTCTGGCGTCATCAGAAAAACTGGCGCGACCCCCGCATCAATTTGCAACTGACGTGGAACTTTGGTAATATGAACCAGAAGAAACGTCTGGGGCACGACGAGATGCAAAATGGTGAGGAAGATACCGAGAGTTTTGGAGGTTACGAACAATAAAATAAGGGGACATTCCTTTGTGGTGTGGAAAGAATGTAGTAACTTTGCACCCAGAAATCGTTAATAATTAAATAAGTAAAGAATAAGTATGTCATATTTCTTTTCTTCAGAATCAGTGTCGGAAGGACATCCTGATAAAGTGGCCGACCAGATCAGTGACGCACTGCTGGATCAGTTTTTGGCCTACGATGAAAAGGCTCATTGTGCTATCGAGACCTTCGTGACGACAGGTCAGGTGGTGATCATGGGCGAGGTACGCAGTGATGTGTATATCGACCTGCCTACTATTGCAAGAAAAACGATCAAGAAGATTGGTTATACAAAAGCTGAATATCAGTTCGATGGAAACTCATGTGGAATCCTGACGGCTATCCATGAGCAAAGTGCTGATATTAACCGTGGCGTGGAGCGTGAGGACGACGAGAATCAAGGTGCTGGTGACCAAGGTATGATGTTTGGATATGCCACCAACGAGACAGAGAACTATATGCCTGTTTCGCTTGATTTGGCTCATCTGATTATGATGACGCTGGCTGAGATCCGAAAAGAGGGACAAGTGATGACCTATCTCCGTCCCGACTCAAAGAGTCAGGTCACCGTTCAATACAGCGATGCCGGTATCCCCGAGCGTATCGATACGATTGTGGTATCTACACAACACGATGAATTCGACGAGGATGAACCGATGTTAGCTAAGATTAAAGAGGACGTTATCAATATCTTGATGCCTCGTGTAAAGTCAAAGATACACTCAGAGAAGGTGTTGGCCCTTTTTGGCGATGATATCAAATACTACGTGAACCCCACTGGTAAGTTCGTGATTGGTGGTCCTCATGGAGACACGGGTCTGACAGGCCGTAAGATTATCGTTGATACCTATGGCGGTAAGGGTGCTCACGGTGGTGGCGCTTTCAGTGGTAAGGACCCCTCGAAGGTGGACCGTTCTGCTGCTTATGCCGCTCGTCATATCGCAAAGAACATGGTGGCTGCAGGTGTGGCCGACGAAATGCTGGTGCAGGTGAGCTATGCTATTGGTATGGCACAACCCATGAATATCTATGTGAACACTTATGGTCGTTCTCACGTGAATATGAGCGATGCCGAGATTGCACAGCGCATTGAAAAACTGTTTGATTTGCGCCCGAAAGCAATCGAACGTAGTCTCAAATTGCGTCAGCCAATGTATCTGGAGACAGCGGCTTATGGTCATATGGGACGCAAGTCGGAGGTTGTGACGAAGACCTTTACCAGTCATTATCACGAAACTAAGACGGTGGATGTGGAATTGTTTACATGGGAGAAGTTGGACCGTGTGGATGATATCAAGCGCGAATTCTCGTTATGAATGATTCCGTGGAAGTAGCGGCACAGACTGGCATTGGTCAGTTGGATATCGCGAACTTCGTTTCGGGAGATTCTATATATATGGTGTCAGGAATGGGTGTTGCAGGTGACCCTATCCCTGACACTATTACTAATAGCGTGTTTTTCACGCTGTTGTTGCTGGTCTGCTTTATGGTCTATGTGGTTTCGATTGCGCGTTCCATCAGCTATACAGGCCATCGCCTGAGAGAACTGCTTTTTGTTTCGCATGAAGTAGATTCGTTAGGCGATACCAGCGACGAGAAGTTCTTTCAGATATCGCTCATCACGGTGAACTGTCTGATGCTGGCCTTTTTCTCTTATTGTTGGGCTATCCAGAAATTGGGGCTGACATTTCTTAGTGATAACCGCACACTGTTCCTGTTGTTAGCCTTTATCAGCTTTGTGCAGTACTTCGTGTTCAAGTGGTTGCTCTATTCTTGTGTTAATTTTGTCTTTTATAAAAGTAAAGAAAATTTACAATGGATGAGGGCTCAACGCTTCCTTTGGGTGTTGGAAGGTGTTATAACTCACCCTGTTATATTGCTGTTGGTGTATTTTGACTTAGCAATAGAAAAAGTGGCTGTTTTCTTTATTTTAGTCTTGTTTTTGCTCAAAATCATAACATTTTATAAGGTAAAAAGCATCTTTTTTGTTCAAAAGGGCTTATTTTTGCAATCTTTTTTGTATTTTTGTGCCCTCGAAATCGCTCCACTTGTCGCCTTGGTAGGTATAATGGAGAAGATTGTGGAGACTTTATAAAATAAAATATTTGGACAAGAGATGATCAAGAAGATTTTGGTTTCACAACCGAAGCCTACGAGTGAGAAATCACCCTACTTTGATATCGCATCGCGATTTGGCGTGGAGTTGGTATTCCGCCCCTTTATCAAGGTAGAGAGTATCAGCGCCCGTGAATTCAGAACACAGAAGGTCAGTATTCTGGACTATACAGCTATTGTGTTCACCTCTCGCCATGCCATCGATCATTTCTTTGCGTTGGCAAAGGAAATGCGTGTTGCTATCCCTGAGGATATGAAATATTTCTGCGTAACAGAGACAATTGCACTCTATATCCAGAAATACGTACAGTATCGTAAGCGTAAGGTGTTCTTTGGTACAACAGGTAAGATTGACGACCTGATTCCAACCATGGTGAAGCATAAGACAGAGAAGTATCTTGTTCCTATGAGCGACGTTCACAACGACTCTGTGGCTCGTTTGCTGGATTCTAAGAAGCTGAACCACACTGAGTGCGTGATGTATAAGACGGTGAGCAACGACTTTACTCCCGAGGAGATTGAGGCTTTCGACTACGACATGCTGGTGTTCTTCAGTCCTGCCGGTATCGAGTCGCTGACCAAGAACTTCCCCAACTTCAATCAGGGTGATATTGCGATTGCTACATTTGGTCCTGCCACGGCAAAGGCAGTGCAGGATGCGGGTCTGCGTTTGGACTTGTCTGCTCCTTCAGAGAAGTATCCTTCTATGACAAGTGCCTTGCAGCATTTCCTGATCATGCAAGAAGATTAAAAGCATATTATATTTATATATATGGTGACGGCTTCGGCTATATTCCAAAAACGGGAGCGAATCGTCAGCCGGAAACTGATGGATGAGCTCTTTGATGGCAATCACAGTCATGCCGTGGTTGCCTTTCCGCTGAAAGCCGTCTATTTAGCTAAAGAGCACCCTGACGGGCAAGTGCCGGTCGAGGTGCTCATTAGTGTTTCTAAGAGGCACTTCAAGCATGCGGTGGATCGCAACAGGGTGAAGCGCCAGGTGCGCGAGGCCTATCGCAAGCAGAAGCAGCTGCTGACCGAACAAGTGGGCGAGGGGATGATGGTGGCTGTGGCATTCATTTGGATGTCTGACCAACATTTCTCTTCTGCTGAGGTGGACAGTCGTGTGAAGCATCTCCTGACGCGTATTGCAAAGAAGGTGGGCGTTGCGCCCGAGCAGCAGGACGCTACGCATGAATAGCATGCTGTGGCGTGTCGCAGACTCTAAATAGTATGGCGTATGAAGACTTTGCGTAACATCATCCTGACTGTATTGAAATGGCTGTTGCTGATGCCCATTATCTTCTATCAGCGAGTTATCAGTCCGTTTACGCCCCCCTCTTGTCGTTTTACCCCCACCTGTTCGCAGTATGCCAAAGAGGCAATCATCAAGCATGGACCCTTTAAGGGGCTGGCTTTAGCCGTTTGGCGCATCCTGCGTTGCAATCCGTGGGGCGGTTCTGGCTACGACCCAGTGCCATGACACACTTTTTTCTCCCTAAGTTGCTCGCTTTCTATGGTAACATTAAGCCCTCTGGCGTGACGTTATTCGGCAGGTTTTGTATCGTTAAAGTTTTTGTATTAAGCTGTAAAACGGTTGCTTTTGAACGGCAAAAACTTATTCTCTTGAAATAAATCCCGGCTTTAGACTCCAAGCAACCGCTTGGATATTACGTTCTTATTGCATAGGTTACGTGCCTTAATGGCTCAGTAGAAATTTAGTGGACTCAGTTGCAATTGCGTAGGTTTCGCGATGCTCCCAGAGTCTTGAATTGGCATTTCCAGAGTCTGGAGAGGGTCGTTTTAAAGTCTAAAAGCACGTATTCTGAAGTCTTGAAGAGGCGTTTCTAAAGTCTAAAACCGAAGCTATCATTTCAGATTTAGCCCCTGGATGCTCAATATCCAGCCCTTAGAACAACCGCATCCAGGGGCTAAAACGACTCGTTCCAGGGGCTGGATGCGCCACATCTAGGGGCTGGACGGACATCAAAAGTAAAGCTATTACAACGCAAAAGCGTAACTATAACAAGACGAAAGCAGCACTATGACAGTGCGAAACCGTTCCTATCCCGACCACTTTTTCGTATCTTTGAACTTCGTTCTTAGATACTCACGTTCGGAAAAACTCAAATTAATTTGGTTTTTCTCTCTCACTTTTTCGTACCTTTGAACTTCGTTCTTAGGTACTCACGTTCGGAAAAACTCAAATTAATTTGGTTTTTCTCTCACTTATTCGTACCTTTGCACACTCAGAGATAAATAACGAAAAATTAAGCATATACGATGAAAAAGAACTTCGTTGAAGAATTGCGCTGGCGCGGTATGCTGGCACAGATTATGCCCGGCACAGAAGAACTCTTGCAGAAGGAGATGGTGACTGCCTATCTGGGTACAGACCCTACTGCCGATTCACTGCATATCGGTCACTTGTGTGGCATCATGATGCTACGCCACTTGCAGCGTTGTGGCCATAAACCCATCATCCTGGTGGGTGGTGCTACAGGTATGATTGGCGACCCCTCTGGAAAGAGTCAGGAGCGCAACCTGCTGAATGATGAAACCCTGCGTCATAATCAGGAGTGCATCAAGGCTCAGGTGGCAAAATTCCTGGATTTCGACAGTAAAGAAGCTAATGCTGCTGAGATGGTGAACAACTACGATTGGATGAAAAACTTTACCTTCCTTGACTTCGCACGTGAGGTGGGTAAGCATATCACCGTGAACTATATGATGGCTAAGGAGAGCGTGCAGCAGCGCCTGAACGGTACGGCTCGCGATGGTCTTAGCTTTACCGAGTTCACCTACCAGTTGTTGCAGGGCTACGACTTCCTGTATCTCTATCAGCACAAGGGCGTGAAGTTGCAGTTGGGCGGTAACGACCAGTGGGGTAACATGACCACAGGTACTGAGCTGATTCGCCGTACGCTGGGCAACGAGGTAGAGACCTTTGCACTGACATGTCCGCTGATTACCAAGAGTGACGGTAAGAAGTTCGGTAAGACAGAGAGCGGCAACATCTGGCTGGATCCTAAGCGTACCTCACCTTATCGCTTCTACCAGTTCTGGCTGAACGTCAGCGATGAGGATGCCGAGCGCTATATCAAGATCTTCACGTCGCTGGAGAAGGATGTGATTGACGCACTTGTTGAGGAACACAAGCAGGATCCCGGTCGTCGTGTGCTGCAAAAGCGCCTGGCCGAAGAGGTGACTGTGTTGGTTCATTCACAGGAGGCGCTGGATATGGCCATTGAGGCTTCAAACATCCTCTTCGGTAAGTCCACCAAGGAGGCTCTTGAGAAACTCGATGAACAGACCTTCCTCGATGTGTTCGATGGTGTAGAGAAGTTTGAGATTTCAAAAGATCAGCTCGGTCAACCAGCCATTGAGCTCTTGACAACGGTGGCCCCAGTATTCCCTTCGAAGGGCGAGATGCGTAAGATGGTACAGGGCGGTGGCGTATCGTTGAACAAGGAAAAGCTCACCGACCAGAATCGTGCCATCACTGCCGACGACCTGATAGATGGAAAGTATCTTTTGGCTCAGAAAGGCAAAAAGAACTATTATCTGATTACGGTTAAAGACTAACAATTAGAGTTTATGATTAAAAAGGGCGAGGAATCTTTCAAATTCCTTGCCCTTTTTGTGCTTTTTGGGGATGAAAATTCCCATTTGTATTCGAAAAATAATAATAATTGAACATTTTTTTTGAATTATAATTTGTTTTTAAGAAATATTGACTATATTTGCAGAACTTTTAGCCAATGATTATAAAACTCAATCTAAATATAAGATTAAAATGAAACACAACGGTAATCTCGCTTTTCTGCTCTCAGGGCTATTGGCTGTGGGTAGCGGTTATGTGTTGTCTGGTTGTACGGATAATAAGTATGATTTAGACAATCTTGACATGAAAGTTGGCATTGGTGGAAGTGGTCTTCAGCTACCTACCAACAACTCTGTGAAGAACATTACGCTTGACGACTTTATGGATCTTGACGAGTCAAGCAGTATAAGCACCGATGCTAATGGCGACTATGTATATCATGAGACGGGATCGGATATTGACGATGTAACGGTAGATCTCGGTGAGATTAAGGTGTCTAAGAGTGATCCTACTTCTTATCATATCGAAATCCCCAATATGCCGTCTTCTATTGAGTCGCTCAGTGTAGGGCAGTCGGCAACTTATACAGGTCCATCGATTAATGAACATGCCGGTACTTTCAGTAACCTTTCAGATGCTCAGGACTATGTTTCTAAGTTGGAATATGCCAGCGTGAACGGTGGCATACAGGTAAGGCTGAATTTCTCGAAGAAAGTTAAGCGCTATATCAAGAGCTTCTCTAAGATCGAAGTGCAGCTCCCAACCTATCTTGATATAGCCTTCAAGAATGCTGCTACAGACAATCCAAATGGTGGTGTGCTGGATACCAATCATCCTGGCAGGATTACCTTCTCGAACCTGTCGCCAATGAACGATATCTATTTAAACTTGCAGATTGTCGGTGTTGATTTCAGTGCCAATCGTCAGACAACGAAATATGGCGCTATCACTCTGGCGCCCACAGGCAAGCCTGGCGAGTCGCGTGTTTCCATGAAGGGTGATGTCTATATCGATGTGACCGTTGGTGATTTGGAGGTCCAGAATGTTGCGGTTGATGATGGTAAAAACTATGAAATTAATACCATTGTAACCACCCAGGATTTGATTGTGTCGGAGGTCAAGGGAAAGTTCACACCTACTATCAATGTTGATGAAAGTAAGATTGATCTGGACGACCTGCCTGACTTCATGACCAAAGACGAGGTGAAGCTTGATCTGTATAACCCACAGATTGTCTTTAATGCAAAGACCTCACTGCCTCTGCCTGGCACCATCAAGGCTACGATTATCCCAATGGAGGAAGATGGCACCGAGTCAAAGGATGAGCATGGTCAGTCGCGTAAGATTGTCGTTGACGGTATTAAGATTCTGGCAGGCAATAACCAGCTGAATAAGATCTGTATTGCCAAGCTGAACGAGGATATCCCAGAAGGTTGTACTGATGTGAAGACTGCCGACTTGAATAAGATCTTCTTGCCAAAGATGCCCTATCGCATTGAGGTGAAGATCGATGCAAAAGCCGATGAGGATAACGTGCATACGGTAGCTCTCGGCACCTATAGCATGAAGGATATCAACTATGAAGTCAACGTACCCCTGGCATTTGGCAATAGTGCTCAGATTGTTTACGATGATAAGTTCGATGGTTGGGCCGAGGATATGCCCGATGATATGGACTTGAACAACCTTAAGATAGAATTCACAGCCAAGGCCATCAATGGCATTCCTGCTTCAATGTCTGTCGAGGCAGAGGCTATCGGAAAAGATGGTTCTGTGATCAACGATGTTCAAGTGGTCATCACGCCAAAGGATGACGCCAATCCCAAGGCTGGCGTTGTGGCAGGCGCAACCAAGGATGCTTCTGGCAACCTTGTTGATGGCGTCACCGATCTGAAGATTGAAATCAATCCAACCCCCGATGCTAATGGTCTTTACTCTAATGATAAGTTAAAAGAGATAGACGGTCTGCGTTATAAGTTGGTGGCTAAACCCACACCTGGTGTTACGCTGAACAAGGAGACCCATAAAATCCAGTTAAAGGATATCTCTATCAAACTGGTCGGTGGCGTCATCCTCGATTTAAATTAACCCTTCAAACATCGAAAAGACTATGAAACTATATAAGTATATCTTAGCCGCTTCTGTCATGGCGCTGTCAACACAGGTTGTGGCACAAGAATTGAATTCTGCCTACTTCACGCAGGACTATAAATATCGTCATGACATGAACCCAGCCTTTGGCAACGACCAAGGCTATGTAGCCATCCCCGTCTTGGGCAACTTAAATGTTCGTACCCAAGGAAACTTTGGCTTGGGCGACTTGCTGTTCATGAATCCAGCCACTGGCAAATACGATCGCACTTTTATGCACCCCGATGTGTCTGTCGATGAGGCGCTGAAGGGCTTCCATGACGGTGCCAACAAATTCAATCTCGATCTTCGTCTCACCCTCATAAGTATTGGATTCAAAGGCCTTGGTGGCTACAATACCATTGAAGTCAACGAGCGTACGATGGTGGGCATGTCGTTGCCCTACGATTTCTTCCGTTTTGCCAAGGATCTGAGCAACAATGTCTATGACTTCAGTGATTTGGATATGCATGCTCACTCTTTTGCAGAAGTCGCTCTCGGTCACTCTCATCGTGTCAACGATAAGCTGCGTGTTGGTGCCAAGCTGAAAGCCCTGATAGGTGCTGGTCGTGCAGACTTCACCATGAATAATGTTCATGCTGAGCTGCTGCCTAATGCTCAGCAGTGGCGTATCACAGCCGATGCCAAGGCCGACGTTATGGTGAAGGGTTTCCAGTTCAAGTCAAAGAACTCAGAGTTTAAGACCAAGCCAGGCACTTACGAGCATATTGATGATGTCGATGTTGACGGTGGCGGTGTTGGTGGCTTTGGCTTTGCCGTCGATCTTGGTGCCACCTACAAGGTGCTGGATGAGTTGACTGTCAGTGCCGCTGTGACAGATCTCGGTTTCATTAACTGGTCAGAGCATGCGACGGCAGTTAATCCAAATAAAGAGTTTATCTTCAATGGCTTCCAAGATATGTCTGTGAAAGACGATGGCAATGGCGATACCTTCGATGATCGCCTTGATGAATACGGAGATCAGCTGGCCGAATTTGCCAATCTGCGTGACACGGGCGAGAAGGGCAGCAAGACCACTGGCGTTGGTGCAACAGCACGTTTAGGCGTAGAGTATGAACTGCCCATGTACCGCCAACTGTCGTTCGGCTTGTTGGGAACCCGCCGTTTCAATGGCGATTTCTCGTGGACAGAAGGTCGCCTGAGCGCTAACTGGAAGCCCTTGAAGTGGCTCGATGGTGGTGTCAATGTGGCTGTCAGCGATTTCGGGACCAGTGCTGGTTGGATTCTCAATATCCATCCTGTTGGCGCTAATATCTTTATTGGTATGGACCATATCATGGGTAAGGTGGCTAAGCAGGGTGTACCCCTCAAGTCGAACATGAATATTAACTTGGGTATGAACGTCGCATTCTAACGTTATTCCTATTAAAGTGAAATGCAAAAGAAAAGGCTGCTTTTCTTTTGCATTTCACTTTTTATTCGTACCTTTGCATTCACTTAAGCATGTTGCCCTGATAGTTAAATGGATATAACAAGGCTCTCCTAAAGCTTAGTTCCGAGTTCGATTCTCGGTCGGGGTACACCTTAAAAACTGATTACGACATGGCAGCAGCATCCGTTTTATCAAGTGCTCAGAACCCCAAGGTGAAGCGGTTGCTGGCACTTCAACAGAAATCATCAGAACGCCGACAGTCAGGCCTTTTTGTTGTAGAAGGGCTGCGCGAGGTACAACATTGTGTCGAAGCAGGCTATCAGCTCGACACCCTTTTCGTTTGTCCTTCGCTCTATGTTGATGAGGCACAGACCGAACAGCTGATGCATTCGCTTCCTGCTGATGTTCACATCTTCGAGCTGACACCGCAAGTCTATGAGAAGGTGGCCTATCGTGGCACCACCGAAGGTGTGATTGCCGAGGTCAAGACCCGTCAGCTTCAGTTAGAAGACCTTCAGCTCCGCGAGAATGCTCTCATTGTTGTGCTTGAGCGAGTTGAAAAACCTGGCAATCTTGGTGCTGTTCTTCGCTCAGCCGATGCTGCACAGGCCGATGCTGTCATCGTTTGTGATCCACTGACAGACCTTTATAATCCCAACCTTATTCGTAGCAGCATTGGTGCCATCTTCACGGTGCCCACCGTGGCATGCAGCAGTGATGCTTGTATCCGTTTCTTGCAGCAGCGAGGCATCAGCATCCTGACAGCGCAATTGCAGGATTCGCATCTCTACTATGATACCGACATGTGTCGTTCTACGGCTATTGTGATGGGAACTGAGTCAACTGGTCTGACGGACCAGTGGCGTCAAGCAGCGACGGCCCACATCCGTATTCCGATGTTGGGCCGTCTTGACTCATTGAATGTGTCTGTCAGCGCTGCCATCCTGCTTTTTGAGGCCGTACGTCAGCGCAATCCGAAAGCTTAGGTTCTCTTTCTCTTTTACTCTTAATGTTGTTGCTGCACTTGCTGCATCACCCTTAGGAAGTTGCCTCCCCATATCTGTTGTATGTCAGCCTCGCTATAGCGGCGCTGTAGTAGTTGGCGTGTAAAGTTTGAAAGCTCGCTCGCATTGGCAAGCCCTGGCACTCCGCCATCGCCGTCGAAGTCAGTGCCCAGCCCCACGTGGTCAATGCCCATCACCTTGATGGCATGGTCTAGATGTGCCATAGCATCCATGATGGTGGCTTTCTCGTCGGTGCGCAGGAAACCTGGATAGAGTGTAATCTGGCACACACCGCCAGCTTTGGCCAGCGCCAGCATCTGCTCGTCGGTGAGGTTGCGTGGATGGTTGCATAATGCTCTAGCCGAGCTGTGGCTGCACACAATAGGTGTGTTGCTAATCTCCAGGGCATCATAGAAACTGGTCTCAGCAGCATGGCTTAGATCTACCATTACGCCCAGCTCGTTCATACGTCGAATCACCTGTTCGCCGAAGGCACTCACGCCACCGTGTGTTGAGCTGCCTTTGGCCGAGTCACAGATGTCATTGTCGCCATTATGGCATAGCGTCATATAGACAATGCCGCGCTGAGCGAAGTGTTCCAAGTTCTCAATCCTTCCCTCAATGGCATGTCCGTTCTCGATGCCCAGCATGATTGACTTTCGTCCTGCCTGTTTGTTGACAAGCAGTTCTGCTGGTGTACGGGCGATGCTCAGGTAAGCACTGTTCTCCTTTGCAATACGTTCTATCTGGTCAAAGATGCCGTCGGCATAAGCCTTTGGACTCTCTTCCAGACCTTTCTGTGGGATATAAGCCACCATGATGGTTGCGTCGAGTCGTCCTTCGGTCATCTTGGGCAAGTCCACCAAGATGCGCTTGTCGCGCTGCTCGAAGTGGATGTTCTGTCCAAAGCACTCGGCTTTGCCGCTTTGTACCTTTAGGTCAAAGAACATCGGTGTGTCGCAATGTGTGTCTAATGTCAGTATGCGGTCGTGCACCTTTTGCACCTGGCGGAACTCCTTAGCCATGCTCACCAACCACTGAAATAGTGGCAGTCCATCGTCACCCATACATTCTGGGTGCCATTGCACACCAATCACCGACTTAAACTCCGTACTCTCGATCGCCTCAATGATGCCGTCAGCGGCATGGCCCACAGCGCGGAAGTGTGGTCCTGGTGCGTCCACTGCCTGATGGTGGAACGAGTTGACTGCGAGTTTTTTTTCTTCTTCACTTCCAAAGAACGGCTTGTAGATAGCATAAAGCGTGCTGTCTTCTTCCAGCGTGACTGTGTGCGTGGCCGTGGTGCGGTCGGCATCCTGCGAGTGCTTCACCGTCTGAATGTCTGATATGTCCTGCTTCACGTGTCCGCCCAGTGCCATAGCCAATGTCTGAATACCTCGACAGATACCCAGTATAGGCATCTGGCGGTTGAAGGCCAGTTGCGCTATCAGCAGTTCAGGTAAGTCGCGCTCCGTGTTGATGCCTCCCAGTTTTGGACATGGCTCCTCGCCAGCATAGAGTGGGTTATAGTCTGCACCGCCGCTCAGCAGGAGTGCATCGATGCCCTCCAAGACGCTCATGATCGCAGCTTTGTCGCTCGTGGGTGGTATGATAACAGGCGTGCCGCCGGCTGTTATAATCTGTTTATAATAGCCCTCAGCCAGTTTGCAAGTCAGTTCGTTGTAGTTTCCCGTAATACCAATGACGGGCCGCTCCTTTGCAGCATGCAGCTGTCTGTAGGCATCGGCCGTCTGCGACTTAAGGTCAAATGTGTTCATTCCGCTACGTCTTCAAAGTGTACCGGTATCTCTCGCTTAATGCTCTGCTCCAGCGAGATCAGAGTTTCTGTAGCTACCACACCGGGTATCTCCTGCAGTTGTCCGTTCAGCAGGTTCATCAGCTGCTCGTTGTCTCGTGCATAGAGTTTTACCATCATCGTGTATGGACCCGTGGTGAAGTGACTTTCCACTACTTCCGGAATCAGTTCCAGACGTTTCACAACGTCCTTATACATCGATCCCTTCTCCAGTGTGATACCAACATAGGTACATGTCTTGTAGCCCAGCGACTTAGGGTTAACGTCGAATCCGCTACCCGTGATGACATCATTGTCTATCAGGCGTTGTACGCGCTGATGGATAGCGGCTCTTGATACGCCACATTCTGCGGCAACATCTTTGAATGGGATACGTGCGTTTTTTGACAAGATGCTCAATATTCGCTTGTCTAAGTTGTCTATTTTTTCCATTCTTTTACTGTTTATTTAGCATTCTGAAAGCAAAAGTAAGTAAAAGAAATGATAATTGCAAGTTTTTTGCTAAATAATTTTCGAAAAACGGTGTTCTTACTAACACGAAGAAACGATAACCTTCCTACCTGTTGTGGGCTTGGGTTATCGTTTCTTCTGTTTCCTGTTGCTTCTTTTTTCCTCTCGGTTCTAAAACCATTTATATCGTTTCGTAGTTGTTTTTGTTCTCTTCCTTATTTTTCTGCAAAGTTAATATAAATCCTCTGCATTGTTATACCATGAAGAATAAAAGTTATTAAATGGACAAAAACTACATACGATTGACAAAAATCAAGGGTCAAGAAGGTCTTTATGGCATATTGTTACTTCTCAATACCTACCAGTTCTACATCGAAAATCAGTGTAGAGTAGGGAGGTATTTGTCCGGCTTGACGCTCACCGTAGGCCAGGTTCTGAGGAATAAACAGTTGCCATTTTGAACCTACGGGCATCATGGTCAGTGCCTCTGTCCACCCCTTGATCACCTGATCTGCGCGGAACGTAGCGGGTTCGGTGCCATGCTTTGACGAGGCGTCAAACACGGTGCCGTCAATCAGTCGGCCCTCGTAGTGCACCTTCACCTTGTCGGTTTTCTGTGGAACCTCGCCCTCTCCGCGTACCAGAATCTTATATTGCAGTCCGCTCTCGGTGGTGATGACGCCCTCTTTCAGTTTGTTCTCCTCTAAAAACTTGCGTCCCTCGGCGCTCAGCTTTTCGCTTTTTGCTTCTTTGTTCTTCTGTTGCAAGTCGCGGAACAGTTCGTCGGCTGGCTTAGATAGCTTTACGGTGCTGTCGTTCAGCAGTGCATCTGTGAAACCACGGAACAGCACCTCCTTGACAATGGTGTCGGGGGTGTCTGTGAATTCCCTCATGATACCAGGTAGCATCTGCTGTTTCAGTTGTGTGGCAATCTGCATACCGGCAAGGCGGGCTTTCGCCTCTGGAGTCTCGGCAGCGTTCACCACTTCGTTGAAACCACGCACGAAGTCAGCCATGTGGCTGTCGTCCACGTCAAAATGGCTTTTCAGATAGCTGTTCAGACCGTTGGTCATCATCTGTCCGGCAGCATAGCTCAGTGTGTCGTGACTGTTTGTCAGTGTCACAGGAACCACGCAGCATTCGGTCTTCTCCTGTTTCTTTTTCTTATCTTTCTTTTTACCTGCCTGTGCAGTAGAACAGAAAGCACCCGCCATGATGGCGAGTGCAATTATCAGTGATTTCTTCATATTTATTCAGCGTCTTTGATCTCAACCAACTCAACCTCGAAGATTAGGGCAGAGTAGGGGCGGATGCCACGTGAGCCCTGCTCGCCGTAAGCCAACTGATAGGGGATGTAGAGCTCCCACTTAGAACCTACAGGCATCATGGTCAGTGCCTCTGTCCAACCCTTGATCACTTGATTAGCGCGGAAGGTGGCGGGTTCGTCGCCATACTTGCTTGAAGAGTCGAACTCAGTTCCGTCAACCAAAGTGCCGCGGTATTTTACGCGAACGATAGAAGAATCGTTGGGGATGGCACCGTTACCAGCCTTCAGCACCTTGTACTGCAGACCGCTCTCGGTCACCTTCACGCCCTCTTTCTTAGCGTTCGCAGCCAGGAAAGCCTCTCCGTCGGCCTTGGCCTTCTCCTGTTGTGTCTTCTGAATCTGGTCCATCAGGCGCTGTGCAGTCTCGCCAGCTTCCTCGGGAGTCATGGTAGCGTCGCCCTTGATGCCGCCAATCAAACCAGCCAGCAGGTTGCGCATAGAGATAGTCTTGGTGGTGTCAGCACCGTAGATCTGCTCGTTCAGACCCTTCTTCCAGCGGTTGCCAATCTCCTGGCCCAGCTGGAAGCCTGCAAAGTAGGCAGCCTTCTTCTTGTCTTCTCCGGCGTTAGCACCATCCTTGATACCCTTAATAAATTCGGCAGTGTAGGTGGAGTCCTGAATCATCTGCTTCATGTAGGGAGAGTTGGCAACACCAATAGCGTAGGTCAGAGTGTCAATGTCACTTTTCAGACTTGCTTTAGGTGCACCGCCGTCGCACGAAACCAGTGCTACGGCTGCAATGGCCATACCGGCCACGAATGTTAATTTCTTCATTGTTTTTATTTGTTATTGTTATTACGTTGTTTCGTTCTTTCGTTGAATCATGCTTACTTCACGACCTCGAGCAGTTCTACATCGAAGATCAGTGTAGCGAAAGGAGGAATCATGGCACCTGCACCACCCTCGCCGTAAGCCAGACGGTAGGGGATGAAGAAGCGGTACTTGGCACCCTCCTGCATCAGCTGCAGTCCCTCGGTCCATCCTGCGATGACCTGTTGCAGTCCGAAGGTGGCGGGCTCGCCGCGCTGTACGCTGCTGTCGAACACGGTACCATCGATGAGGAAACCCTCATAGTGGCACTTCACCGAATCCTTTGCTGAAGGCTTTTTGCCATTTCCTTCCTTCAGCACCTGGTATTGCAGTCCGCTCTCGGTGGTGATGACGCCCTCTTTCTTAGCGTTCTCGGTCAGATATTTCTCGCCTTCTGCCTTGGCAGCCTTGCCCTTTTCGGCACGCTCGGCGTTCATTTTCTCTTCTTTCTTTGCAAAGTATTCCTGCACGATCTCTTGTGCTTCGCGGTGCGAAACCTTCAGTTCGTTACCAGCCAGCACGTCTTTGATAGACTGTGCGAAGTCATCTACGTTCAGGTCGTTGGCACCCATCTGTGCCAACTGCTGTCCAATACCCAGTCCCAGGGCGTAGCTTACTTTATCCATTTCTTTTCTTTCTCTTTATTTATAATGTGTAGTCGTGCTTAAAAAGCCGTGCAAAGTTAGAAAATAAATATGAATATAGCACGATGAATTATGAATTATTTTGTCCTATCGGTCAAAAATTAGTTTTTTTAAGTAAGTTTTTCTAAAGAAAGACGTGAAATGTGGTGGTGGTTGGAAATTAATTTGTAACTTTGCCCATCGAAAACAATTACTATTTTAATAAAACTAATTATGGCTAACATTTTTTCATTAGAGGGTAAGAATGCCTGGATCACAGGCGCTTCCTACGGTATTGGTTTCAACATCGCCAAGGCTTTTGTGGCTGCCGGTGCTAAGAACATCATCTTCAACGACATCAACGAGGCTGCCCTGCAGCGCGGATTGGACAATTACAAGGAGGCAGGTATCGAGAACGTGAAGGGATATGTTTGCGACGTCACCGATGAGAATGCTGTCAAGGCACTTGTTGAGAAGATTCACGAGGAGGTAGGTCAGATTGATATTCTGGTCAACAATGCTGGTATCATCAAGCGTATTCCTATGCATGAGATGAAGCGTGCCGAGTTCCAGCAGGTCATCGATATCGACCTCGTTGGTCCGTTCATCTGCTCTTCTGCTGTTATTCCCGAGATGATGGAGCGCCGCGAGGGTAAGATCATCAACATCTGTTCAATGATGAGCGAGCTGGGTCGCGAGACGGTCAGCGCCTATGCTGCCGCTAAGGGTGGTTTGAAGATGCTGACTCGCAACATCTGTTCAGAGTATGGCGAGTATAACATCCAGTGCAATGGCATTGGCCCGGGCTATATTGCCACACCTCAGACAGCACCTCTGCGCGAGCGTCAGCCCGATGGCAGCCGTCATCCGTTCGACTCGTTTATCTGTGCCAAGACTCCAGCAGGTCGCTGGCTCGAACCCTCAGAGCTGGGTGGTCCCGCCGTATTCCTGGCTTCGCATGCGTCCGATGCCGTCAACGGTCACGTGCTCTATGTCGATGGTGGTATTCTGGCCTACATCGGCAAGCAGCCTAAGTAAATCAGCCCACATGGTTGCAGCCCTGACAGAGGGCATGCCCATTTTGAGTAATCCCCCGGAAGTCAGGCAAATGACTTCTGGGGGATTTTAGGTTCACCAGCATTTCCTTGTGTGTGCCAGACTACGGGTCAAGCGAAAAATCATCGGGATAGGAACGGTTTTGCACTGTCATAGTGCTGCTTTCGTCTTGTTATAGTTTCGCTTTTGCGTTGTAATAGCTTAACTTTTGATCTCCGTCCAGCCCCTAGATGTGGCGCATCCAGCCCCTGGAACGGGTCGTTTTAGCCCCTGGATGCGGTTGTTCTAAGGGCTGGATGTAGAGCATCCAGGGGCTAGACTAGAAATGATAGCTTAGGTTTTAGACTTCAGAAACGCCTCTTCTAGACTTTAGAATACGTGCTTTTAGACTTAAAAACGACCCTCTCCAGACTCTGGAAATGCCAATTCAAGACTCTGGGAGCATCGCGAAACCTACGCAATTGCAACTGAGTTCACTAAATTTCTACTGAGCCCAGACTACTCATCTGGCACATAGATTATTTGACCGTTGTCCAACTGGTAGGCAGTACCGAGACGACGTCCTTGCGTGCCGCCTTCTGTCGTCTGTCCGCTGGCTTTGTAAGTGTTGATTTCCTTGCCCTCTTTGGTGATGATCTCCATGTTCTCCTTGCCAGGGTTCTTGACAATTGTAAAGTCTTCCTGTCCGAAGACCTCCGTCATGTTCATGTGCATCACCATGGCTACCATCAGCGACACGGCAAACACCATTGCCACATCAAACAGGTTGACCACCACGCTCAGTGGATCGCCATCGTCCTCCTGCAGTATATTGCTGTTACGCCTCTTTCTCATGATTCTGCTGATAAATTCGTGAAACATAATCCAAGCGGTTCACATCCTTGGCATACCACCGAGCTTTGAGCTGCTGGGTAAATAAGCCGACGGCAGAGATTACCAGACCGACGACGGTGGCCGAGAACACGACCTGCATGTTGTAGGCCATGCCGGAGATGTCGCCTGTTGACAGTCCGACCAGAGCTGGCGACATAGAAATGAGTGTGCCGATAAGTCCCAACACAGGTCCCAGCTTGGTCAGCAGACGAGATAGGTTCACATCCTTGGCGGCCTCCGTCTCATAATGACTGATGATGAAGTCGGCATACTCCTCTGTTGCAGGATGACTGAGCAGGTCGCTCAGATATTTGGTAAACAGCGCATTGGGCTTTTCTGGCAACAAGCTACGCAGGTGGCTGATACCTTCCGGGCGCAGTTCCTTGATGGTATCATCGAGCAACTGGCTGTTCTTGCGGCGAATCATGAACTGGCTGTACGTGCCGCCCAGCATGATGAGTGCGCGGATAAAGAATAAGATTAGCAGAATAACATCAGGAATCAGCAGCGAATTGGCTATTCCAAACAACCCTTTTGATATAATTTCCATAGTTCAGTATTACATTTTACGATTTGTTATATACCATTTGAAACGATTAAGCAAGAATCCTGCTACCGTCAGTAGTAGGAAGAGACCAAGCGTTCGGACCAACGAAAGCCAGTCAACGGGAGCCTCCTTGATGGCATAGACCATGCGTCCGTGCTCTGTGGCAATGAGCCCCAAGATGCACACGAAGACCGTGAGCAGCAGATGAAGTTCCAACCGGCCTGTCTCGTCAGGCAGTAGCCAGCAGACAGCTTTCGATAGTATCGGCAACAAGATGATGATGCCAACAGCGAAGACCATTGCCGTCGTGCTGAAGTCAACTCCTGTTGCTGCGAATATCGTCTGAGTGAGCAGATAGAACACGACGGGAAACATCAGCAGACTGGGATAGGCATAAAGCAATGCCCGCAACCATTTGCGACCGCCGTCCTGCAGTCTGTTCAGACAGAACGACAGCCCCACTGCCGACTCGATGGTAACGAGAATGGCCACCGTTTGTAAAGCAGAGATGTCTTGTAGAAAGTCGGAAATCTGTGTCTTCGACTGCAACACGGCATAGCGCACACTCCACCAGGCGAAGACTCCCAGCAGCAGACTGT
The DNA here is from genome assembly GCF_022024035.1 of Prevotella sp. E13-17. Lineage (NCBI taxonomy): Bacteria > Pseudomonadati > Bacteroidota > Bacteroidia > Bacteroidales > Prevotellaceae > Prevotella > Prevotella sp. E13-17. The sequence continues at coordinate 3,140,849 of NZ_CP091787.1, read as the reverse complement.
ATGTCAGTCGCTGCCAGAAGCGCCATAGGCTGAGCTTGAACACGCAGTTCAATACGATAAAGAGGATGAGTACATCGATAATCAGTTCCATAATCACTTACGTTTACGTCGCATGACGACCAGTGCTACAAAGAGCACCAAGACAATACCCACCACGAGAATGCTGCTCGTTGCGCTGCCTGTCTCCTCAGCTTCACCTATTTGGGTGGTCTGTTTCTCCATCACCATACCTTTTGCCTTGCTAAGGTCTTTACTCATACGTTGCTGATAAGCTTTACCTTGCGCCTGTGGAGCCTGCTGGGCAATAAACGCCTGAAGTTTGGGGTTGTTGCTTTCGAAGGTCGAACCTGTAGGCCCAAAACGATTGACGAGGTCGGTATGCAGTGCGGCGATGTCTGCCAATTGTTGGGGTGTGGCCTTCCAGTAGCCTTTACGCGCCGTCTCCATCATTGTTGCTGTCATCTCTTGCAGGGCACCGGGATTCACCTCGGCAAACTGTTGCTGAATGTCCAAATGATATTTGTCCTTGATATAGACGTCGTACACCTCATTCCACATCTCCTTATCAATATTCTTGGGCTTCATCACGTTCCAGCCGTAAGTGTTGCGCACCATCTCTGCAATCTCGTCGGTATGCAGGTCGCCACCTTTCAGCGCATTTTTGATATAAGACGGATTGAAGAGTTTGGTGCGGGCCTCTACGCCGATGGCCTCCTTGGAGTCCTGTATGCGGTAGTTGTTGCGATTGCGATAATCACTGAACACGGCATCAGGATCCTTACCCGTTACCTGACGCACCGCCATGTTCATGCCACCCATGAACTCATAGACATGGTCGAGCGAGAGGGCACCCCATGTATTGTTCTGTCGCGGCTGCACCACCACGTCAGTGCGTGTCAAGGCAGCCGAGAACGCTTCGTGCATATCGCTCATCCAGTGCTCCTGGTCACCATAGAAGGCTCCCATGTTGTTCATATAGACCTCGGCAATCTGCTGATCGTTGTCCCAGGCATTGCCCTGTTCCACCATTGTCTGTATGCCTGTGCCATAGCCACCGCCAGCGCCTCCAAAGACGCGGTACTGAGACATCTCACGGGCCTGTTTGGGTGAGATGCCCTTGTCGATGAGATAGCGCTCGCTCTCCTCAATGCCAGCCCGCACCTGATTGTCATACTGGTCATCGACTGCCTCTGCAGCCATGCGCACCGCCCTGTTGATAAGGAACAGTCGTGACGCTGCCAGATCGCGTAGCTGTCCAGAGGTCTGAACCACCACGTCGATACGCGGACGACCCAACTTCTCCGTTGGTATCAGCATCAGGTCGCTCACACGTCCGTAACGGTCTCTGACAGGTTCTACGCCCAACATGTAGAGCACCTGGGCGATGGTAGCACCACCCGTTTGGATGAACTCGCCCGACCATAGCGTGTAGCTGACCTTGCGGGGATATTCGCCATGGTGCTTCCTCTGATATTCTGCTATCGTGGTCTTGGCCAAAGCCACGCCCTTCTCCCAGGCATCTGCTGTGGGCGTCTCCTCTGCATTGATGGCAAAGAGGTTGCGTCCCGTAGGCAGCGTGTTGGGATTGACGATGAGGTCGCCGCCTGGCGATGGTGCCGTGTAGCCACCATTCAGTCCGTTCACCAGTGCCTGCAGTTCTTCTTTCGGACTTTCCGTCAGATACTGTCGGTAGCGGCCAATGTTACTCAGAGCCGTGCGCACCTCGTTGACGGCATGAGCCAGTTCCAGTTCCCGACGATCCACAATCTTTTCTTCCTGGGCTCCCTTCTCTTTGTGAGAGGTATTGGGGGAGAGGTCCCCCATCTGCTTTTTCAGTCCAGCCTCCATCTTCTTCAAGGCCTCTTCGCTTGCTCCCATCTTTTTGGCAATGGCAAGCATCATCTGAGGATCTTTCTTTGCCATCATCTTGCGCATGTTCCATTGCATCATCTTCGCAATAGGATTGCGCTTTGGTTCGGGAATCGTAGTTGCGCCATTCTTCATGTCACCCATCATCCCCATACCCCGAGACGTCTTGTTTCCATTCTTTCTCGATGCCGCCATCATCATTGCCATCATGCCCTTCGGAGCATTCTGCGCCTCAGTGATACTGTCGGCACGAGCAATCATCATGGGACTAAGTCCTGTGATTGCAGATAGCTGTTCCATCGTGAGTGGCTGACTGTTGCCATACAGACGATCTACCAGCGCTTCAGCACGTTTCAGGTAGATGGCATTGAACTTTGCGCGCTGTGAATCCAAACCGCTTGGCGCCTTTCCCCGCTGTCTGTCAAGGGTATAGAGACTGTGGGCGATGGGATCGACGGTCATGGAGAACACCGTAGAACGGATATCCTCCTGCGTATAGGGCACACCCATGACATACGGTGTGTCCGTAATCTTCTCGCTGGCCAGTTCCTCAGCGTAGTTGCCGATGCGCTCAATGTCTGCCTCTGAATAAGATGGACTCTCAATGCCCAGGTCTCTATGAAGTCCCAGTTGCTCTGTCAGCAGCTTGATGGTCTGTGCCAACTGCTGCTTGTCACCCTTGTTATTCTGATAGGCAAAGATGTTGTCTTGCAGTTTCTGATAAGTTTGGCGCAGCCGACTTTCATGGAAAGCAGGTGTGAGGTACGACAGCAATGTGGCATACGTGCGACGCTTGGCAATCATAGCCTCGCCCACATTGTCGATGGTGTAATAATAGAAGTGAGGCAGACTGCCCACCAGACGATCGGGCCAGTCGTTACTGTCGAGTGCAACCTGCTTCTGAGGCGTGAACTCCAATGAGCCGTGTGTGCCGAAATGCAACAGGGCATCGGCCTTAAAGTCATTCTGAATCCAGAGATAGGTGTCGATATAGTTCTGTGGCGGTTTCTGTCCTGTGCCATGAATGATCTTAAACACATCCTTTCCTTCACCAGCCAGCGGCTGAGGCAGCAAGGCGATGTTGCCATACAGAATGCGAGGAAAAGAGGCTGGGTCGTTGACCATCTGCATGACCTTCTGACGGAACTCAGTAGCTGTGGCGGGCAGACCGCTGACGTTGTAGCCCTGCGCCCGAAGGTTCACCAGCGTGTTGTAGAGCGACTGTGCCACGTCCATGCCACTGGCGGTGAGATTGCCTTGGCCAGGACCTTTGAAATAGACAATAGCCAGACGCTTCTCGCTATTCTTCTTCGTCTGCAGCGCCATCACATGGTCAACGGTCTTGACAAACTTCTCCAGACGGTCAGGTATGGCATAGGGATGCAGAAGTCCGTCGTCATCCTTGCGCAGCCCGAACACTGCTGTCGTGCGGATGGCACCGTCAATCTCTGGCATCACCACGCTCTGCGACATAAAGCCGCCAACCATGCCCATAGGGTCTTGTTGCCACTGCTCTATCTCCATATTCACGTTCAGCGGGTCGAAAAGCGGAATGTTCTGTTCTGTCAAGAACTCCACCATCTCGTCACCCAGTCGTCCGTGTGCCATGTTGATGATGGCATCGGGGCGTATCTCCTTGGCGAAGTCGAGCAGATGAAGGAACGAGGAGACAGGATAGACATTATACTTCCGAGCCACCAGCGACTTGATCAGTTCGGTGGGGTCGGTGATGAGTCCTGTCACCATAATCTTCTTGTTGCCCTCGAACCAAAGTCCCTGTTTCTTCATGAACTTCTCATAGTCGCCGACGCTGAGGAACTCATGTTCATCCTCGCCAGTCTGCTGGTCAGCCAGTGGATAGTACAGATAGTCACTTGGCTTTTGCTCTGGCAGCGCGATGTCACCGGTGCAGACAAGTTTTCCGTCAATGTTGCGACGCAGGAAGTTCAGCATGCTGCGATAGTTCTTCTTCGATTCACTCATCATGAATTTCGACAGCAGAACAGTCTCGTCGATGGTGAAGTTCGATATGTTATTGTCTGGATTGGTGGCCATCAACGTAAAGACAGGGACACCGCTGTTGGCCGCATCCTGTATCTGTTGCCGCTGTTCAGCGGTAATCTGCAGTCCCATGCCTGTTATCAGAACCACATCATAGTCGTCAAGTTCGTCCAGCTCGTCGGTCTTCACCTCGTAGAGCTTGATCATTGGATTGTCGTTGGCCTGTGAGAAAGCTTGCAGTGTGACGGGCTGGAAGTTGACGAAAGCAATTTTCGTGCGACTCAGCCAGTGGTTGTAGAACGTGAAGAGCAGCCACAGTAAGGCCACCATGCCTATTGTCTGCCACACACGTTTATGCCCTTTGAAAATTCTCATGATCTGTGTATGATTTTAAAAAAGTTTATCGATGTCAATGGATGCGCCTATCGTACAGGTTGTGCCAATCGTTGTCGGCGAGTTGGCATAATAGTTTCTGGGCTTATAGTTAAAGAGGTTATCGACGGCACAGTTAAGTGTCAGCCAACTCATGATGCTCTGCGAAAGGCTCAGTTTCCAGATGCTATAGCCGTCATAGTGCACACTCGTCATGTCGTTGAGTAGCGTAGAGGCATACTCCGTCACGTTGACAGCCGACAGAAAACGGCCTGAGAGGGCTACACGGAAACCATAGTCCTTGCTGAACTGACGGTCGTAGTCCAGTCGCCATGTCATGGAGTGTGGACGGGCAGCGGTCAGGTCGGGTTGCCCTTTGTCCACGATGCTTTTCACGAAGGCATACGACACTTTGGCTCCAAGTCCATTGTGGTGATGCAGTTGTGCGGTGGCATCTACCCCCGTAATCTGCTGATTGGCGATGTTGGTGTACATCTGACCGTAGGCACCGTCGCGCTGTACGGTAGCTGTTGTGATGTAGTTGCGGAAAAAGTTATAGTAGCCTGTCGCCGTTACACAGTATTTGATGTTCTCACTGATAGATCCATAGTTCGTCCACGATAGTGACAGGTTGTGGTTTGTCTCGCATTTCAGGTCTGGGTTGCCGTAAATCATGAAGATGCCACCCATGAAAAAGTCCATGTAGAGCTCTTTGAGCGAAGGGGCACGGAAGCCAGAGGCATAGGAAGCACGTATCTGATGCTTGCCCGTCTTGAACATGCCCGCCATCTTCCATGTGGGCTTTCCCATTTTTGCAGCACTGAAATAGTCGTAGCGCAGACCTGCCAACAGGTTCCAATGTGCATTAGGGGTGTAGTCCCATTGTGCAAACGCATCGTAGCTGTTCTGTGCGTGTGACTTCTGATGGTCGGCAAACTGGTACGACAGTAGATAGTCGTTCATGAAGTCGGCTCCTGCTGTCAACTGCGACTTCCATTCAGGCATCTTCACGTTGTAGAGCGCCCGGGCAATGTTTTGGCGGTTGGAATAGTCGCGCACATCCTTCTTGGTCAGCATCGCAAAGTCCGATTTGTCGTACTGGTCGAAGCTGTAGGCCACCTCCATGTTCTGCAGGGCAGAGAGGTCCCAGTTGACTTTCAGACCGCCGTCCAGATCGCGGTAGCGCTCATGCTTCTCTGCGCTGACGTTGCGCTCACGGAAGAAATAGCCTGCCCTGCCCGTCAGTTTCAAGGCGTCAGACAGTTTCCATGTCAACCGTTCCTTTCCGTGATAACTCTTATAGGCATAGGCTGTCGAAATGGACGACTCGTCACCCTTGAGATTGAGTGCGTCGGCATCGGTCATCTGAAAGGTCGTGAACGAGTTCATGCGCCCCACAGTGAAGTCCATGTTTGCCCCGTGGCGCCACTCCTTCGTAGCACCCTCGTAGCGTGAACTGATGTTCGAAGCCCATTTCTCCGACGGACTCTTAGTGATGATGTTCACCACGCCGCCCATCGCTGCCGAGCCATAGAGCGTTGATGCCGCTCCTTTCACAATCTCTATCCGTTCAATGCCTTGCAGGTTCAGTCGTGAAAAGTCAATGTTGTCCATCGACTCGCCAGCCATGCGCTCGCCGTCGATTAAGAACAAGATGTTGTTGCCGTCGTAGCCGCCCATATTCATCACCTGCTGCCCCATGGAGTAGGTGAACTCCACGCCGGGCAGTTCCTGCTGCAACATGTCCTTGATGTCGGTGGCATCCACCTTCTTGATGTCTTCGGCACTGATCACGCGTGTCACCACGGGGATGTCCTTCAGCGTCTTTGGCGTGCGGGTGCCTGTCACCACCACGGTCTCTAGTCCCAGCGGGTCCTTGTTCCATGTGGCCAGCGTGTCCTTTCCCTCAGCATGAACAATGCCGGGCAGCATCATGATATAAAGTATAAGGAATAAGCTCTTCATCGATTATTGGTTCGTAAAGATGGGATATTTGTAGTTTACTGTCATCCAACCCTTGGTCTGATAGCGGTCTGTACTCATGTAGTTCACCAGCTGAACGGCAGCGTAAGTGCCGTCTTTGAAACGAAAGAGCATCACGTTGTCGTGCATGGTGTAGATGGGGGGCATCGAGCTGGTGTCCACATCCAGCCACCGACCAGCCTCTCGGTTCTTGAACCCCGGGGCATAATCCAGATAGCCTTCCAACATGTGCGACATATCTACGGTGATGCTCTGCTCGCTATATTCGTCGTTTGTCCATGTCGCCTCTGCAGGAAGCCCCATGGCTTCGAGCTGCTCGATGGAGTGGCAGTCGGTCATCATCACACTGCCATCGTTGGTCTTCACGTCGTAGCGGTGGTGGGCATAGTCCCATTCCTCGGGTGCTCCCGACTCTGTATGGTCCTCGGTGCTGATGTCTGCCACGGTAATGGCCAGTGAGTCGCCGTGCATATTGATGTAAACCCACTTCGTATAGCTGGTGGCATCGATGTAGTATTGTCCCTCGCGCTGCTCCACGACGGGCACGTCTTGGCGATCATCGCCGCCCGTGATGGTGTCGTCATACAAGTCTCCCATCATATCGCAAGCTGAGAATAGTCCCATGACAGCGACTATTCCCAGCATTGACAGAAGTAGATGTCTGTTCATTACTTCTGATAGTATTTCTTTCCGTTCTTGATAACGATGCCCTTATAGTTGGAATCCACACGCACACCATGGATGTTGAAGACGGGCGCTGCAGCATTATCCTTGCGGATGGCGCTGACAGATGTAGCCAGAACCTCTTCAAAGTCTGCAGGATTGAACACCACGGTCACACCGCCCATCACAGAAGGCACCACCAGTTCTGCCGTCAGCACACCGTCTTTCACGGTGCCTTTAAAATCAGAAGCATAGTTCTTGGCGTCGCCTCCCTGCATGCTTGGCATGGCGCAGGTGCCTTCACCTTGCAGCGTGAACGAACCATCCTCGTTGGCAGTCACCGTCACTGCCGCATAGGTGAATGTGCCCCAAGTCTCTGACGTGTGGCTCACGCTCACCGATTCCAGTCCCTCGTTGACCTTGATAGCGATGGATTGGTCGGCCGAGGGCGCATATTTTTTGAAGTAGGCTGCATTGGCATAGGTGCCAGCCTTGTAGGTGCCGTCAACGGCAACAGTGGCGGGCATGTCGCCAAGCGTCACGTTGATGGTCGTTCCTCCCATCACAGAGGGCACGTTAATCACAAACTGCTGGCTTTCCACAGACCCCGTGATGTTGGCAGCATATTGCTTTGGCTCGCCATGACCGGCCATTGTCAATGTGCCTTCGCCGTTGGCGGTGGCAAAAGAGCCGTCGCCCCACGTGTCTGAGTGGAACTTAATGGTCTCGTTGGTCACTTCAATGGTTTCGTCTGCATCATACATAGGTGATGTGATGTAGGAAAAGAGCACGGCACCCCATGCCTGATAAGTTTCTGCCATCACTGACGACTGCATGCCAAACATCATGGCAACTGCAAGGATAGTTGAGTAAATCTTCTTCATGCTAATACCTGATTTTAAATGATTAATATGTTGTATGTGTATCAATTGCAACGACGTGCCGGTGCTCAAAAAAGCGCTGCAAAGGTAGGATGATTGCGTGAGTTGTGCAATACCGAAAAAAGATGGTTTTGCTTTCATGAAGCCATTTCCTATATGTCATAACAGATTAACCAAAAGTAGGTATTGTGACCAACAAAAAAAGCTTAGCCTTATGTCATGTAAGGCTAAGCTTTTCCTGCGTTTTGGCAGTTGTTCAGAAACCGTAGATCTCCTTCAGCTTGTCGCCGAGTTTCTCGCCACGCAGGTCAATGGCGATGATCTTACCGGTGGGGTCGCACAGGATGCTCGAAGGAATGCTGCGGATGCCGTAGGTCTGGGCAGCAATGGTCTGCCAGAACTTCAGGTCTGAGAGGTGCGTCCAGTTCAGTCCCTTCTCGACGATAGCCTTTTTCCAAGCATCTGCATTGCGGTCGAACGACAGGCCCACCACGTTGAAGCCCTTCGCCTTGTACTTCTCGAAGTTAGCCTTCACGTTGGGCATCTCCATCATGCAGGGTCCGCACCACGAAGCCCAGAAGTCTATCAGCACATAGTTGCCCTTGCCCACATATTCGCTCAGCTTGTGGCTGTTGCCCAGTGTGTCGGCCTCTTCAATATCTTTGAACATGGTGCCGGGTGCACGCAGGGCCAACGACTCCAAGTATGGTTTTACCTTGGCACACAGGGGGTGTTTCAGGTAGGGCGCATCTTTCTCAATCTCTGCTTTCAGCTCGTCGTAGCTCATGACATACATGAGTTGCGACATGGCGAAGGCGCCCACAGCATTGTTGGGGTTAGCAGCCAGTCCTTGGCGCAGTACCTCTTCCTGTTCTGTTTCCGTTTTTGCCTTGCTCATGGCGAGCGCCAACTTGGCAAGAGCCATGTTCTGTGCCGAGCCCTTCACCTCGTCGGTGTTCATATCCAGCGTCAGCTCCTTGCCATCCACCACGAACATGTTGAACAATTTGTGCTCAGCATCCATGATAGCCATCACCGTGCCTTCGGGCTTGTCGGTATTGATGGTGAAAGTGCCGTTGGTCACGTTGATGGTCTCGTTTTGTTGGTTCGTGCCTATCTCCATCAAGGCCAGTGTCTTGGCGTCTTTATGAGCCGTACCTTTCACGGTGAACTGTGTCTGTGCCATGAAAGGCAGTGCTGCTGCCAGTAGTGCAGCCAGTGAAAAAAGTCTTTTCATTTTCTGTTGTGTTGTTTTATTAATAAGTTTCGACTGCAAAAATAGTTATTTTCTCTTTGATTCTCTCTGTATAGTCGTCAAAAAGCTCAGAAGTTCGCTTTTTTTATGTTATGTTTACACTGTGTTTACTTCTCGAAATGCTGGTAGTCCTTGTGCGACTTCCAGTCGCCTCCCCACGTGAAACCGTGCTTCTTGAAGAGGCGACAAGCCAGGTCGTCGCTGGTGATCTTATAGCGGAACTTCTTCGAGCGGTCGCAGTAGGGCTTGCCGGTGGTGGGCTGAATGACCACCTTTCCGCTGGGGTAGCGGCGGTAGTAGGGATTGTAAAGCGTGTTCAGGTCCACGGCCATGCCCATGGCGTGCTTCGACAGCGTCTTCGAGTTGGCCACGACGCGATAGCAGAAACACGATGAGTTGTTGTCGCGCATCTGTCGTTCGTCGCCGGCATCGTAGTTGTCGGGCAGCACCATGCGCCCGATGGGGTAGTGCGCCTTGTAGAGTTGGCGGAAAATGTCGATGAGGTCTTGCGCAATGAGCTTGTTGCACACCATCTCGCCCTGGTGTGTCTTGCCGTCGTAGTCCCAGTGAAGCACGCGGATATAGCGCAGGTCGGCACGCTGGATGTGCGGGTTGTCGTGGTATGTCTTGCCCTGCATCACGTGCCATACCGAGTCGCTGATTTCGCTGATTGAGAAGTCTTCGCCCTGTGCTTTGCAGCCTTGTGCGCACAGCGTCAGCACCACCATATTAATATATAAGAGCCATTTCATCTTGTTATTTTTTGCTGCAAATATACACAAAATCAGTTAATAATTACTACCTTTGCACCCAAATTTTGACGATTATGAAGATTCTTATCACGGGAGCCAGCGGATTTATAGGCTCGTTTATTTGCGAAGAAGCCGTGCGTCAGGGCTTCGACACCTGGGCAGCCATGCGTGGCAGTAGCAAACGTGACTTTCTGAACATCGAGGGATTGCACTTCCTGGAGCTCGACCTGTCGGACCAGTCTAAGCTGGAGGCGCAGTTGCGTCCCCACCAGTTTGACTATGTGGTGCATGCTGCCGGCGTGACAAAATGCCTGAACACCGAAGACTTCTTTCGCGTGAACACCGAGGGCACCAAGAATCTTGTGCGTGCCCTGATGGCACTGCAGATGCCGCTGAAGCGCTTTGTCTATCTGAGCTCGCTCAGTGTCTTTGGAGCCATCCGCGAACGTCAGCCCTACACCGAGATAAAGGACACCGACACACCACAGCCCAACACTGCCTACGGCAAGAGCAAGCTGGAGGCAGAGCGCTGGTTGGACACACTGAATGGCGAATCATCGACCGGTAAGCTTTTCCCCTATATCGTGCTACGCCCCACGGGCGTCTATGGTCCTCGCGAGCGCGACTACTTCCTGATGGTGCAGAGCATCAAGCAGCACAGTGACTTTGCCGTGGGCTTCACCCGTCAGGACATCACTTTTGTCTATGTGCTTGACGTGGTACAGGCCGTATTTTTGGCACTGGAGCATGGCGAAGTGGGCCACAAATACTTCCTGAGCGATGGCGAGGTCTATCAGTCAACGACCTTTTCTGACTTGATTCGCCGCGAACTGGGCAACCCTTGGTGGATTCGTATCACGGCACCCGTATGGGTGTTGCGCGTGGTCACTTGGTTTGGCGACCAGATAGGTCATCTGCGTGGCAAGATTAGCGCACTGAATAATGATAAGTATCACATACTGAAACAGCGCAACTGGCGCTGTGACATCGAGCCCGCCCGTCGTGAGTTGGGCTATAACCCTCAATACACATTGGAGAAGGGAGTGCCCCTCACTGTGAAATGGTATCAAGATAACGGATGGATTTAAGACAACTATTTGCTCGTGACGAGCAGCCCCGTCAGGGATTCTTGGCTTTTGAATGGCTCATCATGGCTTACGTGGTGTTCACCTCGCTGCTCATGCTCTACTACTCGTTCAGTCATGAACTGCACATGGCATCCATGGTGAGCGTGCGTTTGCAGACATTGGCAGCCCTATTTCTGCTGAAATGGATATACACACTGAAGCCCTGTCGCTTCACTATGTTCCTGCGCGCCCTGGCACAGTTGATGCTGCTGGGGCTGTGGTATCCCGACACCTACGAGCTGAACCGCATGCTGCCCAATCTCGATCACGTGTTTGCCCAGTGCGAACAGACGGTCTTTAGCTGTCAGCCCGCTCTGCTCTTTGCCCAGCAGTTTCCTCAACCGCTGGTCAGCGAACTGGTGAAACTGGGCTACGAGAGCTATTATGTGGTGATGCTGGCCGTGATGCTCTATTATCTCTTTAAGCGTTTTGATGACTTCGAGCGCATGGCATTCATCCTGTTGGGCAGTTTCTTCCTGTTCTATCTGGTGTTCATCTTCCTGCCTGTGGTCGGCCCGCAGTTCTACTACTGCGCCGTGGGTGTGGACCAGATTGCACAAGGCGTGTTCCCCAACGTCGGTCACTATTTTGAGAACAACACCGACTGTCTGCCCATTCCCGGGTGGCAAGACGGTCTGTTCCATCAACTCACCATCATCTCGCACAACGCCGGCGAGCGCCCCACGGCTGCTTTTCCCAGCAGTCATGTCGGCGTCACCACCATTCTGCTGTGGTTGGCATGGCAGGCACGCAGTCGCTGGCTGTTCTTCAGTCTGCTGCCCCTTGCGGTCCTGATGTTCTTTGGCACCTTCTATATCTTGGCGCATTATGCCATCGATGCAATAGCCGGTGTATTCTTCGGCACGTTCTATTATTTCCTTTTAAGGTTTATATACAAAAAATCTCGTTGAAATGTTGCTCATTCAGCGAGATTTTTGTAATTTTGCACCGATTTTTAATCAACACAGCGATAACAATTATGGGCGGCTTTTTTGGCACAATCTCTACAAAGAGTTGCGTAAACGATTTGTTTTACGGAACCGATTACAATTCACACCTTGGTACACGACGTGCAGGTTTGGTAACTTACGATGAAGAAAAGGGATTTTCACGCAGTATCCACTCTTTGGAGCGCGACTATTTCCGTTCGAAGTTTGAAGACGAACTTGACGACTTTTCTGGTAATTTGGGCATAGGCGTCATCAGCGATACCGACCCTCAGCCAATCATCATCAACTCACATTTGGGACGCTATGCCGTGGTCACGGTGGCAAAGATAAACAACTTGCGCGAAATTGCCGACGAACTTCTGGCGCAGCGTATGCACTTGAGCGAGCAGAGTGCCAACAACCTGAACCAAACAGAGCTCGTGGCTCTGCTCATCAACATGGGCAACACGTTTGTGGATGGCATCAATCTGGTCTATCGTAAAATCAAGGGTTCGTGCTCAATGCTGATTCTGACAGAGGATGGCATCATCGCAGCGCGCGACTTCCTGGGCCGCACCCCCATCGTGCTGGGCCACCGAGAAGATGGCTATGCCCTGTCGAGCGAGACTACCAGCTTCCCCAATCTGGGTTATAAGACCGTGCGCGACATCGGTCCCGGCGAGATTGTCAAGGTGAAGAGCGACGCAGTGGAAGTGATGCAGCCAGCCTTCAAGCGCTGTCAGATTTGTTCGTTCTTGTGGGTTTACTATGGCTTCCCTGCCTCTTGCTACGAGGGTATCAACGTGGAAGAGGTGCGTGAGCGCAATGGTAAGCGCATGGGTGAGAAAGATCAAGTGGAAGCCGACTTGGTATGCGGTATCCCCGACTCGGGTGTAGGCATGGCTCTGGGCTATGCTGATGGTGCTAAGATTCCATACAAGCGTGCCGTACTGAAGTACACACCCACCTGGCCACGCTCGTTTACTCCCAACAATCAGGCGCGTCGTAACCTGGTGGCTAAGATGAAACTGATTCCTAATGGTAATATTCTGAAGGACCAGCGCATCGTGTTCTGCGACGACTCTATCGTGCGTGGCACACAGTTGCGCGACAATGTGCGCGAGTTCTTTGAGAATGGTGCCAAGGAAGTACATGTGCGTATCTCGTGTCCGCCATTGGTCTATGGCTGTCCATTCATCGGTTTCACCTCTTCAAAGAGCGATATGGAGCTGATCACTCGTCAGATTATTCGCGACTTTGAAGGCGACGACAAGGCCAAGCTCGACAAGTATGCACAGACAGACTCGCCCGAATACAAGCGCATGGTCGATGAGATTGCCCGCCGTCTGGGACTCACCTCGGTGAAGTTTGCAACGCTCGAGGACCTCGTCGCATCTATAGGTCTGCCCAAGAACAGCGTTTGTACGCACTGCTTCGATGGCAGCAGCTACGACCAGCAGGGTGATGGCGAATTTTTCGGATAATCCCACAACTTATCTTTCTAAATAAAAGAAGCCCCGGACAGTGTTGCCCGGGGCTTCTTCTTGTTTTTATACAGCGCAACGGCCTACGCCTTGGCGGCGCGGTCGTTGTTGATCAGTTCTAAAAGGCGTTCTACGGCTTCCTCTTCAGGAATGTTCTTCAGCACACACTCCTTGGCACGATAGAGGCTGATCTTGCCACGACCAGCACCCACGTAGCCATAGTCGGCATCGGCCATCTCGCCGGGGCCATTCACAATGCATCCCATGATGCCAATCTTCAGTCCGACCAGCTCTTTCGTGGCTGCCTTGATCTTGGCAATGGTGTCCTGCAGGTTGTAGAGCGTGCGTCCGCAACCTGGACAAGAGATATATTCTGTCTTGGTGAACTTGATGCGTGCTGCCTGAAGAATGGCGTCGGCCAGCGATGTGAGCATCTGACTGTCGGCTGTCGGCTGTTGGCTGACAGACAGTTGCAGCTTCGTGGCTTTGCGGTCTATGAGCAGGGCACCTACGGCCATGGCGGCCTTCAGCTGGTAGGTCTCCCAGTCGGGTGCATCAAGACACAGCGTGATGGTGTCGTCCTGAATGCTGGCCTCTGCCTCGGCACGGAGCCTGGTGCATTCGGGAATCAGGTCCACCAGCTTGCGGGCAACGGGAATCTCGTATTCGGGTTCCTCGCTGAGGCTCACACGGATGGTGTCGCCAATGCCTTCGGTCAGCAGGGCTCCAATGCCCAGTGCCGACTTGATGCGGCCATCTTCGCCTTCGCCAGCCTCGGTGACGCCCAGGTGCAGAGGATAGTGCATGTCCTCCTGGTCCATGGTCTTCACCAACAGGCGCACGGTGGTCACCATGACAACCGTATTCGAGGCCTTGATGGAGATGACCACATCGTTGAACTGTTCGCGACGGAAGATGCGCAGGAACTCCATGCAGCTCTCTACGATACCCTCGGGGGTGTCGCCATAGCGACTCATGATGCGGTCGGACAGGGAGCCGTGGTTCACACCGATACGCACGGCCGTGTGGTGCTCCTTACAGATGTTGATGAAGGGCACGAGCTTCTTCTCTATTTTCTCGAGTTCGGCGGCATACTCCTCGTCGGTGTATTCCAGGTGTTTGAACGTGCGGCCCGGGTCAACATAGTTGCCTGGGTTGATGCGCACCTTCTCGCAGTACTGTGCTGCAATGTCGGCAGTGTGAGCTGTGAAATGCACATCGGCCACCAGTGGGGTGGTGTAGCCATCGGCCTTCAGACGGGCAGAGATGTTCTTCATGTTCTCTGCCTCGCGACTGCCTTGGGTGGTGAAGCGTACCAGTTCGCCGCCAGCATCGATAATGCGCTTGGCCTGAGCCACGCTTGCCTCGGTGTCGTTGGTGTCGGTGGTAGCCATCGACTGTATGCGGATGGGGTTGTCGCCACCAATGGCAATGTGGCCTACGTGGCAGACACTACTAGTTCGTCTTATACTCATATTTCACTTCTGCTAAATCCTTGTTGGCTTTCTCGATCTTGCTCTTCAGACCAGTCTTGTAGTCGCTCAGTCGCTTTGCCAGGTCAGCATCGCTGAGGGCAAGCATCTCGACAGCCAGAATGGCTGCGTTCTGAGCTCCGTTGACACCCACGGTGGCTACGGGAATGCCTGGGGGCATCTGGATGATGGAGAGCATGGCGTCGAGACCGTCAAGCATGCCCTTGATGGGAACACCGATGACGGGCAGCGTGGTTGAGGCTGCGATGACACCAGGCAGGGCGGCAGCCATACCGGCACCGGCAATGATAACCTTCAGACCACGTTCCTGGGCTGTGCGCGCAAAGGTCTCGACGGCATCGGGAGTGCGGTGGGCAGAGAGTGCGTTGACTTCAAAAGGAACCTGCATCTCGTCGAGCAACTTACATGCTTTTTCCATGACGGGCAGGTCGCTCGTGCTGCCCATGATGATACTTACTACTGGTTTCATATTCTTGATACTTTTTAATCAATTGCGAAATAGAAAATGCCTGTACCACCAATGAGGAAGCCTACAAGGAAGCCTACACACACCTGGGCCAGCGTATGCTGACGCAGAAACATGCGGGCACTGCCCAACAGACCGGCTACGATGAGGGTGAGGCAAAGCCAACAGACAGGGTTGAAGGAGAATATCTCGGCAAACACCAACAGGGCACCTGCCACACCTCCGATGGCTGCGGTATGGGTGGAAATCTTCCACCACACGTTGATGATGGCACACACAATCTGTACCATCAATGCCGCAAAGACAATGGATGATACGAAATGGAAAATGTTGAGTGCGTTGAGCACCTGTATGCACAGCAGATAGCTGCAGATGGAAATGAGGTAGGGCACAAGGCGACGGCGCTTGCTGCTCAGTTCGAAAAGTGTCCAACCATGATAGTTGCGATAAAGACGAATGAGAAAGGTGGGCATGAGGATGGTGAACAGGTACACCAAGCTAAGCACCATGAACCGATAGCCTGCAGGCAGCAGACTGAGATAGCTGAAGGTGAACAGTACAATAAGACCTACCAACGGCAGGTAAAAGGGGGTGAACATCATGCTGATAGTGCGGGCGGCAATGATGATGCTTTTATCTTTTGATATCCTGATGATGTTTTTTTCTCTTGACATCCTGATGATGACTAATTAGACTTTCTATAACGTGCAATGGGTATGCCCAGCATCTCGCGATATTTGGCTACGGTACGGCGGGCTATGGGATAGCCTTTCTGCGCCAGCATCTTACAGAGAACATCGTCGGCAAGGGGATGGCGCTTGTCTTCCTCGTTGATCATCTCGCGCAATACTGCTTTGACAACGCGGGTGGACAGCTCCTCGCCATTCTGTGTGGTGAAACTCTCGCTGAAGAAATAGCGCAGGGGGAAGGTACCCCATCGCGTCTGAGCGTATTTGGAGTTGGAAACACGGGAGACGGTGCTGATGTCCAGTCCGGTCTTCTCAGCCACGTCTTTCAATATCATGGGGCGAAGTAGCGTCTCGTCGCCCTCCACGAAGAAAGGGTGTTGCAACTGAATGATGGCCTTCATGGTGAGGGTCATGGAGTGATGACGCATCTTGATGGCATCGATGAAACTTTGTGCTGCACTTACTTTCTGACGGGTGTAGAGCAGGGCTTCCTTCATCTGGCGGGTCATGCTGTCCTTGTTGGATTGATAGTCCTTCAGCAGTTCGGCAAATGATGGAGAAACCTGCAACTGTGGTATGTCGTTGGTGTTCAGTGTGAAGGTGACGGTACCATCGTCTTGTGTTTCAACAATGAAATCGGGGGTGATTTGGTGTATGGAGTGACCGATGGTCTCACTCATGGATGCACCAGGACGTGGATTGAGGTGACGCAGTTCGCGCGTCAGGTCTTGCATCCGCTGACTGCCTATGTTGAGGTCTTTCTGCAACTTATCCCATCGCTGGTTCTTAAAGTCGTCGAAGTGATCGGTGAGGACGCGCAGCATGAGCTGCTCCATGTCGAGCTTGTCTTGTGGCGCGACGTTACTGGTGTCTTCGTCGAGTTTGCGCTTAACTTGTAGTTGCAGGCATTCCTGCAGATTGCGAGCGCCAATGCCTGGTGGGTCAAATTGCTGAAGACGATGAAGAATCTTCTCGACTTCTTCTGGGCTGAGATCAATGTTGTGATAGATTGCCAGCTCCTCTGCGATGGTGTCGATGGGAGTGCGCAGCAGACCATCGTCGGCCAATGAGCGGATGAGATACTCCATCACATAGCGTTCCTCGTCGCTGAGTTCCAGTTCGCTGACTTGCTGTAGCAGCATGTCATAGAAGGTCTCGTTGGTGCCAAAGGACTCTTCTTCATGAGAATCTTCGTCCGTGGTGTGACTGCCAGAATAGACAGGCAGATCCTCGTCGTCTTGGCCAAAACTTTGCAAGGCGGCGTCAAGCGCGTCTTGACGTTCTTCGCGTTCTCGCTGACTGTCGTAGTCTTCGTTGGGGTTATCCTGAGCGTCAAGACTGTCGTTAAAATCTGGGTTGTCGGGATATTCTGGCTCGTCTGTCTGTTGTTCCAGAGCAGGATTGTCGTGCATCTCGGTGTTGACCCGTTCAATGAATTGCTGAAGGGGTAGTTCCACCAGTTGTGCATTCAACAGCTGTTGCTGCGAGATGGCTTGCTGCATGCGCTGTTCTTGTCGCTGTTCCTGAGTCTGAATCTGAGCCATAATTTACTTGAAATAAGCCATCAGTTCCTGTGCCAGTTCGTTAAGCTGGTTGGGGTCTCCATTGCCATAGCGATGCCAGATCTGCTGGCATGCGGGCAAGAGTGGTGATGGCGTGACATCACTTTTGGTAAAGTAGGGATCGCACGATTGGAAGGTGACGAGCACTTCAACGACCTCGGCAGGCGACAGCTTCATCTGGCGGGCCAGCTCGACAACCTCAGGCGTCTCTTCGACCATTGTGGCAGGGGTCAGCTGGAAGAAGAGATTGAGCACAAGAATCAGCATGACGGGCTTCAGCCGCTCGTTCTCGGGCAATGGGCGGAAGTCTTTCTCGAACGACTCTTGTATCTCGACACCACGATAGAATGCATCGCTGGCGCCAAAGTCTTTCATCTGACGCAGGGTGTTGACAGCACGCTGCAGGCGGCGAGGATTCTCGCTGTAGGTCTGCCAGAGGCGCTCAATGAGTGGAGTCTCAAGTCTTTCTATCTGGTGCATGCGAGCTTGCAGGGCCTGTGGAGCAATGTGTAACTCCAGGCTGAGGTCCACCAAATCTTTGCTGTAGAGTGGTTTGGTGCCTACAGGTTTTTTCAGGTAGAGCTGCAGTAGCGGCAACCAGAAGTCATCGTTCCAAACTTGATTCTTTGCCATGTGCTTTAATTTTGGAGCAAAGTTACTGAAAACAACGTGAATAACCAAATTTTTTTAGATGCTTTCATGAAGAATTCTGATTTATTTTGTACTTTTGCATCAAATAATAACTAAGAACAATGCGAAAACTGTTTTTTCTGCTGATGCTGACGGCACTCTCGTCTTCTGGCATGGGTCAAATACAGATGCAAACACAGGCACCGACGCCCAAGGAGGAGTTCAAGAAGAACCTGAGACTGTCTGGTGGCGAGTTTTTGGCATATCCTATCCCGCGGCAGCGCAAACAGACACCAGCTCCCGAAGGGAAACGCTTGTTCTATGTCAGCCACTACGGACATTTCGGCTCGCATCATCATGAGGAGGAGATAGACTATGACTTTGCTTTGAACTGCCTGACGACGGCTGATGATAAGGGCATGCTGACCTCGCTGGGGAAAGATGTGCTGGATCGTGTCAGACGGATGAAGGCTGAGGCTTATCAGCGATGGGGCGAACTGACAGAGGTGGGACTGTCGCAACAGCGGGTCATCATTGCACGCATGTATGAACGATTCAGACCTGTGTTTGGAGAAGGGGCGCATGTGGAGGCGCATAGTACCACCGACGGACAGACGGTGCTGGCCATGGGCGTGGCATTGCAGCAATTGTTGCTGTTGAATCAGAAGTTGGATATTCATCAGGATGCCAGCCTTCATGAGATGTACTATATGTGTCAGCGGGATAGTGGGCTGCAGGCCGAACGACTGTCGGCACAGAAGCGTCGGGCTTTTGACACGTTCTGTAAGAAACGTCGTCGCTGGCAGCGCATGGTGGGCGCTTTGTTTAATGACAAAGACTATCTGGAACAGCAGGTGGATGGTGAGAAGCTCAACCGACATCTGTTTCGGTTGGCATCCAATCTGCAGAGCTCGGAATTGCGCAAGGAGATGACCTTCTATGATCTATACACTGATCAAGAGATATACGAAAACTGGCAGAAAGAGAATGTGTTGCAGTATCTGACAAACGGATTCTCACCGTATGATGGTGGTGATCAGCCTTATTCGCAGCGCAACCTGTTGCGACGCATCATTGAGCAGGCCGACAGTTGTATCAAAATGGCACATCCTGGCAGTACGCTTCGCTTTGGTCATGAGATGGTAATCATGCCACTGGTGTGCTTGTTGGGACTGGATGGCTACGATCAACAGGTGGATGAACTGGATCAACTGGAAAAACGTGGATGGGTGGACTATCGCGTCTTGCCGATGGGGGCTAATGTCCAGTTCGCATTTTATCGCAAGAATGTATCAGATAAGGATGTGTTGTTCAAAATCCTGTTAAACGAAAATGAGGCAACTCTGCCTTTGAATACAGATGTTGCCCCATACTATCATTGGGATGATTTTCGTGATTACTACCTGCAGCGCATCAATGCGTATGAAGAGAATCTGACAGAGTAGTCCCCTTTATGCTTTCTGACTGAAGGCCAACGCATACATGCGAGCCTGTTTAACCATAGCCAGCAGACCATTGCTGCGGGTGGGGGAGAGGTGCTCCTTCAGGCCAATCTCTTCGATGAAGTAGAGGTCGGCACTCAGAATGTCTTGCGGCGTTTGGTCGTTAAGTACACGGATGAGCAATGCCACAATGCCTTTCACAATCAGCGCATCGCTCTCGGCTTGGAAGTGAATCTTTCCATCGACATAGTCGGCCTGTAGCCATACTCGACTTTGGCAGCCGTCAATCAGGTTGCTCTCTGTTTTGTATTTCTCGTCAAGCGGCTCCTGCTCATTGCCTAAGTCGATGAGCAGTTGGTATTTATCCATCCAGTCGTCAAATCCACTGAATTCCTCGATAATTTCGTCTTGTCTTTCGTTGATAGTCATATTTCAATGATTCCCTAATTATCAATAATTGATTTGCTTGGCAACACCAAGAACTATTAATGTTCAACTTTCTCAATGAGGAATAGCTTGTCGCTGGGACGCACCTTCTCTGGCACCTTGATGCTGACGCGTGTGCCTTGTTGGGCTGTTTGTACACTGCTGGTGTCATCGTGAATCTCATCAACGGTCACATAGAGTGCACCTGTTGTGGGACCGGTGATGAGCATCTTGTCGCCTACGCTGAAAGTGCCAGCTTCTACAGAGAACTCTGCTACCCCCAACTTCGAGAAGTATTTTACGCCCTTGCCGATATACTTCTTGCGCTCGGTGGCACTTGAGCCGTAGTTGGTGTTCCACTCGCCCAGTGTCTGTCCTTGATAGTAACCATCCCAGAAACCTCGGTTGAAGACGGTGGCAAGGCGCTCGTCCCAAGCATCCTTCTTCTCTTCGGTAAACGTGCCGTCGAGTACGCTCTGGATGGCTTCCTTATAGCATTGCACCACGGTGAGCACATATTCGGGACCGCGCGCACGTCCTTCAATCTTGAAGACGCGGACACCGGCATTCATCATCTTGTCGATGAAACGAACAGTCTTCAGGTCTTTGGGACTCATGATATACTTGTTGTCTATCTCCAGTTCGGTGCCCGTCTCGCGGTCGGTCACCAGGTATGAACGGCGACATATCTGCATGCACGAGCCTCGGTTTGCCGAGCGCCCCGTGTTGTCAAGACTCATATAGCACTTGCCACTCACGGCCATGCACAGAGCACCGTGGCAGAACATCTCGATGCGTACCTGTTTGCCGCTGGGACCGCAGATGTTCTGCTCTTCTATCTGACGGTAGATCTCGGCCACCTGATCCATACGGAGTTCGCGTGCCAGCACGACGACATCGGCAAACTGAGCGTAGAACTTCAGTGCTTCGGCATTGGAGATGTTCAACTGTGTGGAGAGGTGAACCTCCATGCCTACCTTGCGGCAGTAGGTCATCACGGCAATGTCGCAGGCAATCACAGCCGATATCTTGGCCTCGACGGCAGCATCTACAATCTGATGCATCATCGCGATGTCCTCGCCATAGATGATGGTGTTCACTGTGAGGTAGGTCTTGACGCCTGCTTCGTTACATGTAGCAGCAATTTCGCGCAGGTCGTCGATGGTGAAATGATTGGCCGAATGTGAACGCATGTTCAGCTGTTCTACTCCAAAATACACGGAGTCGGCTCCCGCTTTCAGCGCTGCAGCCAGCGAGTCGCGGCTGCCCACAGGCGCCATAATCTCAAAATCCTTCAAATTCATGGTTGCAAAGGTACGAATAAGTCAGCGAATAGCAAAACGAAAGAATATATTTCTTTGTATCACAGGCTTTTTCTTAACCTATGTATATCTTACCTATATACATCCTCTTTCTTCAGTTCTATCACCTTTCCGAAGCGAGCAAGGGCCTTCATGTCCGTCAGTTTCTTGTCGCCAATAACCACCCAGACACGATTTTTATTAGAGGCGATATACCGTTGGTGGAACTGCTTGATGTCCTGAGACGTAACGGCAGGTATGTCTTTGGCAATATCCGCATGAGGATCAGCGCTATACCCATCTCTCAGTTGGTTTGCCACATATTCTCCCACGGTACGGAAAGTAGGATAAGCATTCTGGATATCATTGACAACGCTCTGACGCGCGGCTTCCAGATTGTTCTCTTTCATCGGTATCTGATGCAACAGAGAGTCTATGGTTGAGAGCGCCTCCAATGTCTTATCGGCTTGGGTACCTGTTATCGTGACATAACCTTGCACTGAATCTGGATGCCTGGCAAGACTTGTAGTCAGAGCATTGCCACCCGTAGAGTAAGCCAGCGAGCGGAACTCACGGACATTTTGGAAAAGCACAGACGACATACTGCCTCCGAAATACTCATCCCAGAGCTTGAACTGCGCACGGTCAGCCTGTGTAGGCAACGCTCCGATAGCGTCATAGCTGGCCACATAGTTCTGGCGTGACTTTGGCACATGATAGAAATAGACCACTGGGGCATCATACTGCAGGAAAGGACGGAACGTATCAGCCTGAGGCTTGGTGCATTGAGCCAAAGGAAGGATGCGTTGCGACTCGTTCGCTACATACGCTATAGGTTGGCGACCACAGTAGAAGATTTCGCACTCATATCGCTGCAACTCACGGAAGAGCACCATCAGGTCTTCATCTGTCAGAGACGTCACCTCCTTCCTACTCATCTGCGTGAGATAAGACGACCTTTCTCCATAAGCGATACGATGCATCACAGGTCGCAACACGTCGTCTTTCTGTTTGCCGAAGCTCTTACGTTCCACCCTGTCCTCATCCTTCACATCTTTGAGTGCATCACGATCTCCTTTGGCCGAACGCAGGAAATGTGCCAACAGCTGCAGGGCAGGCACCAGTTGATTGTCAGGACCTGTGAGGTTGATGCTGAAAGTTACGTTGTCAGGCACTATCTCCATCGTGGTGCCAATACGCTGCCAAGCCTGTTCCAACTGCTGTTTCTTCAGTGAGTCGGTGCCCAACTGCGACAGATAGTCGGCCATGATCTTCAGTGCTGGTGTATGCAGTTCACCATCCTTGTAGCGGATGGTAAAACTAAATACGTCATTGATGGGGTTCTCCTTGTAAAACAACACGGTTTGAGATTTGAGAGGATGGATAGTCACATCCTTTTTAAAGTCAACGGTACGTACCGTTGTATCCTTGACAGGCACCTGCTCTAACTGCTGGGCAAAGGCCGACTTCGTATCCATATTTTTCGGACTGATAGGCTTATAGCCTGGCTGTTTCAGTGTTTCTTTCTTCGACGTGCCGTATTTCTTGACCAAAGTGATATAGTTGGCACCATAATACTTTCTTGCCGCAGCTACCACGTCGGCCTTTGTCAGTCGGCGAATACCTTCCATCTTTTGAAGCACATCCTGCCAACTGCGCCCTTTCGAGAATGCATCAATCAGCACATTCGAGCGATTGCTAATCGTTTCTATGTTCAGTTCTGCCTCCATCAGCATCTCTTGCTTCAGGGCCTCCATCTGCTCGTCAGTAAAATCACCGTCCATCACCTTTTTGACCTGTTCCATCACACGGGCCTCAGCCTTTTTCATCTTACCGAAGAGGTTGGGAATGACCACAATGCCAGAACCTGCTGCATCATCCAACGAGGCACTCACAGCTGCAGCCATCATCAATTTGTGTTCGTTGACCAGCGAATCTAGAAGACCAGCCTTACCGTTATATAGCAGCTTGTTAGCCAAGTCGAGCGCATGAGCATCTGGCTCAAACTCTGTTGGAGCCTTGAATATCAGAGCCTCAGCACCCACAAGCGGGATAGGCAGTTCCACCTCCTCACGCTCGCCAGCCGTAATCGTAGGCATAGGGCTCTTTATTCGTTCTGGCGCAGGACCAGTCTGCACACGTCCGAAGGTCTTCTCCAACAAAGCTGTCAGCGCCGCATCAGGCTTAATATCTCCGCAGAGGATCAGGCCCATATTTGATGCTACATAGTATTTCTTGAAAAAGGCTTCCATATCAGACAGACGTGGATTCTTCAGATTCTCCGTAGAACCAATGAGAGAATAGGCATAGGGCTGGGTCTTAAACACCGCACTGAACACTTTATCCTGCGCATTGCCTAGGGCATCGGCTGCACGGTTTTTCTCCTCGTAAACATTCTCTAACTCACCCTGAAAACCGCGGAACACAGGTTTGATGAGTCGCTCGGAGTTCAGCCAGCACCACTGTTCTATGAACTGTGGCAGGAACGAGTTGTGATAGTAGGTCAAATCATGACCGGTGCCGGCATTCAGAGAACTGCCACCATATTTTGTTATCAACCGACTGAACTCATTGGGAATCGTATAGTTGGCAGCCTTTAGACTTAGTTCGTTGATATGTTTCTGGATGCGAGTGCGCTCTGCCTCATTCTTGGTCTTGCTGAGCAGGTCGTATTGTGCCGAGATACTGTCGAGCCAAGGTTTCTCTTTCTCATAGTCAATAGTGCCCATGCGGTCAGTACCCTTAAACATGATATGCTCAAAATAGTGAGCAATACCCGTATTGGGACAGTCCTTTGCGCCAGCCTTTACCACAACAGCGCCAAAGACTTTTGGCTGGGAGTGATCCTCGTTCAGCCATACGGTCATGCCATTACTAAGTTTCAACTCCTTGACGTCCAGCTGTGCATAAGCACACACACCCGTCATGACAACAACCAAAAGAAAAGCAATTCGTTTCATTTTCTGCTATAATGTAATACCTATTGCAAGATGAATAATACCAAGACTACCATAGCCCGGTTCTCCAAAGAAATTCAAGGATTTGCCCCTTAGAGAGTATCGCAAATGATTTCCAGCTTCCATCTTCATAGCGCAAAAATAGCGCAATTCGGGAGAATAACCAAATTAATTTGTGTTTTTGCTTGAAAAGATCAAAAAAAGAAGGAATAGGTGAACACCTAACCCTTCTTCTTTTTTTTGTTGAGAGTGTAAGACTTACTTGTTCAACTTCCAAGTAACACCGTCTTTCGTGTCTTTCACTTCAAAACCGGCAGCAGCAAGCTCATCGCGAATCTTGTCGCTGGTAGCCCAGTCTTTTTCGGCCTTGGCCTTAGCACGTAATTCCAGAACCATGTCCATCACCTTGCCAAAGGCAGCCTCACGCTCGTCGTTAGAGCCGCTTTTCTCTGACTTTAGGCCGAGAATGTCGAAAGCAAAGAGCTTCATAGTCTCAGAAAGCTCCTTCAGACAGTCGGCACAGATGGTGGCCTTGTGGTCAACCAACTTGTTGACAACGGTGCAAGCTTCGAAGAGATGGCTCAGAACCAGAGGCGTAGCCAGATCGTCATTCATGGCATCGTAGCACTTCTCGCGCAGTGTCTTGACCACCTTCTCTGTTTCGGCGTCGCACTTGTCGCTCACCTGGATGCGATCCAAATCGGCAATGGCATTCATCAACTTCTCATAACCCTTCTCAGCAGCCTGTAGGGCCTCGTTTGAGAAGTCAACGGTGCCGCGATAGTGGGCGCTCAAAACGAAGAAGCGTATGGTCATGGGAGAATAGGCTTTCTCGAGCAGTGGATGATTGCCTGTGAAGAACTGTTCAAGGGTGATGAAGTTGTTGTACGACTTGCCCATCTTCTGACCGTTGATGGTCAGCATGTTGTTGTGCATCCAGTATTTCACGGCAGGATGCCCCATGGAAGCCTGCGCCTGGGCAATCTCGCACTCATGGTGAGGGAACACCAAGTCCATACCACCACCGTGGATGTCGAACATCTCACCCAGATACTTGCGTCCCATCGCGGTACACTCGCAGTGCCAACCGGGGAAACCGTCGCTCCAAGGCGAGGGCCAGCGCATGATGTGCTCGGGCTGAGCTTTCTTCCACAGAGCGAAATCGGCTTGGTTGTGCTTCTCTCCGACACCATCCAGTTCGCGGCTGGCATCCTTCACGTTCTCCAGCGAACGGCCTGACAGGATGCCATACTGGAACTTCTTATTGTAGGCTTCAATGTCGAAGTAGATAGAGCCGTTGCTCTCGTATGCAAATCCATTGTCGATAATCTGCTGTACCAGCTGTTGCTGCTCAATGATGTGGCCCGTGGCGTGAGGCTCGATAGAAGGGCGCAGCACGTTGAGTGCGTCCATGTACTGATGATAGCGGTTGGTGTAGTACTGAGCAATCTCCATAGGTTCGAGCTGTTCCAGACGGGCTTTCTTGGCAATCTTATCCTCGCCTTCGTCGGCATCGTGCTCCAGATGACCTACGTCAGTGATGTTGCGTACGTAGCGCACCTTGTATCCCAAATGCTTCAAATAGCGGAATACTAGATCGAAGGTGATGGCAGGACGTGCATGGCCCAGATGTGGATCGCCATAGACGGTGGGACCACAGACATACATGCCAACGTTGGGTGCATGGAGTGGTTCAAAACGCTCTTTCTGTCGTGTCAGCGTATTGTAAATGACCAGTTTTGATTCCATATAATCTATATATCTCTTTATGAATGATTTCTATGTCTATCTCGTTATTTCGTTGCACCAATGCAATCTGTTTCTTTACATTGGTGGATAATTGCTGTCCTCCTTGTGCAGGTCGGCTCTTTTTCAATCGGCAAAGTTACTGTTTTCTTGTGAAATACACAAATTAATTTGGAGATTTCGGGAATTCACTGTAAATTTGCAAGCCTAAATCAATCGAGAGCAATGAAGAAAAAGATAGTGGCATATATCAGTCTGCTAATCATGACAATGATCGTGATGACTGCTTGTGGAGGCACCAAAAAGAGTGCTAAGGACGAAGACGAAATGGTGGCAATGGGACCGGCCTTTTCTGCTGACTCTGCTTATGCCTTCTGTGCCAAACAGTGTGAGTTCGGCCCTCGTACGATGAATAGTGAGGCTCACGACCAGTGTGCTGCATGGATTGTAGCACAGTTTCAGAACTATGGAATGGCTGTCACCGAACAGCGTGCCGTCTTGAAAGGCTTTGACGGAACACCTCTTCGCGCTAATAATATTATAGCGAGCTATCGTCCTGAACAGACTGACAGAATACTTCTTTGTGCCCATTGGGACAGTCGTCCTTGGGCAGATAATGATCCCGATGAGGCTAACCATACCAAACCGGTGATGGCAGCCAATGATGGAGCCAGTGGCGTGGCTGTGATGCTCGAGATCGCTCGATTGATTCATACTGCACAGGATACACTGGCGTCGTTTGGCATCGACTTCGTCTGTTTCGATGCCGAAGATTGGGGTACCGACGGTCAGAACGACTCATGGGCGTTAGGTGCTCAATACTGGGCAGCCCAACAGAAAGTACAGAAAGAAGGCGGAAACTATCGTTATGGCATCCTCCTGGATATGGTTGGCGGACAAGGGGCACGCTTTTATCGTGAGCTGTTCTCTCGTCAATATGCTCCTAAAGTGGTGAATCGCGTTTGGAAGGCTGCCGAGGTGGCAGGCTTCGGTTCATTCTTCCCCCAGCAAGATGGTGGCATGATAACCGACGACCATGGTCCGGTCAATGAGGTGGCAGGTATTCCTTGTATTGATATCATTCCATATTACCCCGATTGCGTGGAGAGCAGTTTTGGCCCCACGTGGCATACGGTGCATGATGATATGGAACATATTGATCCAACCACTCTGAAGGCGGTGGGGCAGACGTTGGTTCAGGTGCTGTATTCTGAAAAATAAGAAGTGTCTTTGTTTTAGTTGCTCTGCTCATTAGCTTCTGCTTTGCATCATTCTGTCTTTTCAGAAGGATGCAAAAAGACGATGAGTTGCAGAAGTCTATATTTGTCCTGCCTCAACCATCAGTACAACACGTTCCGTCAGACGGTCAACACCTTCGGGTTCATAACCTTTCTTCAGTGAAGCGCCAAACATCCAGGCGAAGGCTTGCCACATACCAGAACGTATAGGGCCAATAAAGGCTTGCATGGCTTCGTAGGCTGTAGAATTACACTCGCGATCTACCAACTTGATAAGCAATTTGCCCTGTGAGAAGGTGAGCTTCTTCATCTTTGGCTTGTATTCTGCCACAATAGAAGCTTCCACACGTTTCATGTGCTCATCTTTTTCTTTCTTGGTTGGCAACTTCTCCAGCACTTCAGCAGTCTCGATGAGCATCTGGCGCACGTTCTTAGCCAGAGGGAGCACTTTCTTGACGTTCTTCACCAGTCGCATATAGGCTTGCTGCTGACGCTTACTCTTGAAAGTTGGTTCGGGGTAAACATATACGTTTGACATCTCCATATACTGGATAGAGTCACCGTCCACCAGTGTCTTACTCACCTTGACGGTGGGAACAAAGGTAGGGTCGCCCAGATCTTGCTGCTGTTGGGCTGCAATGGTCAGGATGCCTGTTGTCAAGAGTGCGCTCAGTAGAAAAGATTTTTTCATCTGAATAATATTAAAAGATGCCGCAAATCAGAATGTCCCACACTGCAATGATGTGACAGATAGAGCCAGCAAGCACACAGAAGTGAAACACTGTGTGCATGTATCTTGTTTTGTTGAATGAATAGAAGATAGCACCAGTGATATAAAAGACTCCTTCTAACACAATCATGACCACTGCCCATGCCTCTACGGTCTCGATGAGTGGTTTGAATGCAGCCAAGACGGACAGTCCCATAATGCAGAAGCAGATGGTCTCAATGTTGGAGTGGTCTTTCAGTCGGATAAAACTGATGAAGGTGCCTATGATGGCACACGACCATACAAAGGTGAAGAGCACCCATCCCCAGTGCCCGTAGTCGCGCATCGCAATGAGCGTGATGGGCGAGTAGCTGCCGGCAATGTGCCAGTAGATGGCGGCATGGTCCCACTTGCGCAGGTGCTCCTTCCACTTACTGTCTTCTTTCAGGGCATGGTAGATGGTGGAAGCCAGATAGCTGCCTGTCATGCCAATCAGGTAGAGCCCCACGCCAATACCAGCCCACATGCGGTTCATGTCGCCCAGACACACAACGATGATAAAGGCAATGCCGACGGCACCAGCCATGATGGCACCACCGGCATGTGTCCATGTGTTCCAGATTTCTTCTTTTCTTGTGTAATTGATAGCCATGGTTGTTTAGTCGGCCAGCACAAAGTCGAGCTGGCGCTTTTCTATGTTAGCGCGAGCCACCTTGATGCGGATGGCATCGCCAAGTTGATATTTCTGATGATGACGACGACCCATCAAACAGTAGTTGCGCTCGTCGAATTCATAGTAGTCGCCATCCAGATCGTGCATGCCAACGAGACCTTCGCAGTGGTTCTCGTCGATCTCGCAATAGATGCCATACGATTGTACGCCAGAGATGTGGGCATCGAACTCCTCGCCGACCTTGTCGGCCATGAACTCTACCATTTTATATTTTATAGAGTCGCGCTCGGCATTCTGTGCGGTTTGCTCCATTTGGCTGGCATGCTCACACAGTTCTTCAAAGTGATTCTGGTTGGCTGAGCGTCCGCCATCCTGATAGCGGGTGAGCAGTCGGTGCACCATCATGTCGGGATAACGACGGATGGGCGAAGTGAAGTGGGTGTAGTTGTCAAATGCCAAGCCATAGTGACCAATGTTGTGGGTTGAGTATTTGGCTTTCATCATAGCGCGAAGTGCCAGCGTCTCCACCAGTTTCTGCTCGCGCATGCCCTGTGCTTCCTCCATTAACTTGTTGAGTCCCCTTGACAGTGCACCACGGGTGCCACTGGTCTTCACCTTATAACCGAAGGGCGCCAGCGCCGTACGCAAGCTCTCCAGTTTTTGTGGGTCGGGCTGGTCGTGGATACGATAGACGAACGTCTTGCCTTTGGTGGCTTTTTCCGTCTTCTCGTTCTTGTTTGCCTTTCCTGCTTTTCCTACCCATTCCGCTACCGTCTTGTTGGCCAGCAGCATAAACTCTTCTACGAGTTGGGTGGCATCGGTCGATTTCTTGAAATAGCAACGGGTCGGTTTGCCGTTCTCGTCAACATCGAAATGAAGTTCTTCGCGGTCGAACTTCACCGAACCATTCTTAAAACGGCGTTCGCGTAGTTTCTTGGCCAGTTTGTCGAGCGTATGCAAAGCAGTGCTCCAGTCGGTTGTGTCAGACTTCTGCCCTTTGACGGCATCTTCGGGTGTCTTCAGTATCTCTTGCACCTCTTCATAGGCAAAGCGTCGGTCGCTGCGAATGACCGTATGTGCCAAATGCCAGTCTTTGATGTTTGCTTCCTCGTCGAGCTTAAAGATCACGCTGTAGCTCAGCTTTTCTTCGTTGGGACGCAACGAACAGATAAAGTTGCACAGGCGTTCAGGCAACATGGGGATGGTGCGGTCAACCAGATAGACGCTGGTGCCACGCTGCTCAGCTTCACGGTCGATGATACTGCCTTCCGTCACATAGTGCGTGACGTCGGCAATATGCACCCCTACCTCATAGCAGTTGCCGTCTTTTCGGATTGACAGCGCATCATCGAAGTCCTTTGCGTCTTTAGGGTCGATGGTGCAGGTCAGAACCTCGCGGAAATCCTCTCGTCGGTCTATTTCCGATTGAGTAATCTCTGCTGGAATCTTCTCAGCAGCTTCTTCAACGCGTTTCGGGTATTTATAAGGTAAGCCATATTGAGCTAAAATGGCGTGCATCTCGACAGTGTTCTCGCCTTGCTTACCCAGCACGTCAACGACCTCGCCTACGAGATTTTTCGAGCTGGCGGAAGGCCATTGGATGATTTTCACCACAGCCTTGTCGCCGGTTTTCCCGCCTTTCAGTTTCTTTTTGGGTATCAGAATGTCATGAACAAAGATGTTGCCTTCCGTGTTTAAAAACGCAAAATCCTTCTCGACCTGCAGTACACCAACAGCCTGATCATGCTTGCGTTCCAGGATGTCGGTCACAATAGCTTCCTTGATGTGATTCTGCCGGCGCGCCATAAAGGCCACCTTGACACGGTCTCCGTTGAGCGCAAACATCGAGTTGCGCTCAGCCACAAATACAGGCTTGCCGCCATCAGCAGGCATAAACGAGTTCTTGCCGTTGGCTTTGCGTATAAAGAAGCCTTCCTGAACCTGTGTCTTCAAGTTCAGGCGATAGCTGTTGTCCGACACCTTCGACAACCAGTCGTCCCATGCCAGCTCTTCCATCACATCGATGGCAAGCATCTTGGCAGGATGTGTGCTCAGCTTGAGCGATTTGAAAATCTGTTTGAAACTGAGCGTCTCACTCGGATGTGCCTGAAATAAAGCCTGTAACGCATCAGCGATATCGCGTTTTGACATGCGTTTTCCACCTCTTTTCTTACCCATGATAAAAGCTGTTATTTATGATTGCTTTCGCAAAAGTACATAATTTTATTGAATGTGGCAACTTTTCAAGGTTAATAAAAAAAAAGAGGTGCTTCTTGCGAAAAGAAGCACCTTAACTTTTTCTTTACAGAATTTATTAGTTCAGAGCGTCAGCAAGCTCAGCGCCGGCCTTGAACTTAGCTACCTTCTTGGCAGCAATCTTAATCTTGGCCTTAGTAGCGGGGTTAATACCCTCACGAGCAGGACGCTCGCTAACTGCGAAAGTACCGAAACCCACGAGAGCTACCTTATCACCAGCAACGAGAGCGCCTTTAATAGCTGCTACAGTTGCATCGAGAGCCTTCTTTGCGTCAACCTTTGAGATACCAGCACCAGCTGCGATCTTCTCTACCAATTCTGTCTTGTTCATAATTTCTTCGTTTTTTTTAGTGAATAATACAAAAAGATTGTCTAATTTCTGACGCAAATATAAAAGAAACTATTTATATAACAAGCAAAAAATGAGAAAATTTTTATTTTTTGCCTAAAAAAAGTTGTTTATCCCCTGTTTTTTAGCAAAAAAGAGATATTTTTCGTAATTTTGCCGCACAAAAGCATCATTTACAGATAATTATAATTTATACATAGAGCTATGAACATGTTTGCTAATATACCCACGGTCACAAAGAATCTGCTTATCATCAATGTGTTGGCTTATTTGGCAACGGTGGTGTTGGCAACCATCGGCATTGATCTGAATGGTCTGGGTGGCCTTTATTTTTTCTTGGCCAGCAAGTTTCATTTGTTTCAATTTGTGACCTATCAGTTCTTGCATGGCAGTTTGACCCATTTATTCTTTAACATGTTTGCCCTATGGATGTTCGGTTGCGTGATTGAACGTGAGTGGGGAGCAAGGAAATTCCTGTTTTTTTACATTACGTGTGGAATCTTTGCTGGTGTCTGTCAGGAACTTGTTCAGTTCGTGGATTACTATTTGTTTGTAGCGGGTAGGGTCCCTGGTGCTTCTGTCGTAGATGTCTTCAAGAGCCTGTCGGACAATGCGGCTTTCCTGAATCATTCTCTGACGATAGGTGCTTCGGGCGCCGTCTATGCCATTCTGTTAGCATTCGGTATGACTTTCCCCAACGAGCGCATTTTTATTTTCCCGCTACCTATTCCTGTCAAGGCCAAGTGGTTTATCACGTTCTATGTGGTTGTTGAGTTGTTCTCAGTGATGTCCTCGTATGATGATGGTGTTGCTCATATAGCGCACCTTGGTGGTATGCTTTCAGGTTTTCTGTTGATACGCTACTGGCGTGAGCATCCCGATAATTACTTCAACCAGAATGGCACTCGCCAGTTCTTTGACTGGTGGTCTAAAGACAATATGAGAAAATCGACGTGGCGCAATAACTTCACGACCACTTCAGGCTTCTCCGGTCAGACTCGTACAGATGGCACTTCTAATAACGATATGGAATATAATGCCCGTAAGAAGGAACGTCAAGAGGAGATAGACAGAATTCTGGATAAGATACGTATCAGCGGTTATGACAGTCTGTCAAAAGACGAGAAGAGACGGCTCTTTGAAGCCAGTCGTGATCGATAAAATCATCGCCACACATGCTTAAGAGCATCAAAAAATTCCTCGTAAGCATCCTGCTCGGTGCCAGTTGTGCCACTGCCTTTGCAATGGTAGCGGTTGGCTATAGCGATCGTTTGGATCCAGAATCCCATCCGCTGCTGGCGTGTGTGGGCATGACCTTCCCATTCTTTATCATCGCCAATTTGGTTGTACTCGTATTGTGGGTACTCTTCAAGTGGAAATATGTGTGGATACCACTCCTTGCCTTTGCTTTCGCGTACGTACCAATAAGGAATTATGCCCCCATCCATTTTGATAAAGAGGTTCCCGATAGTTGCATCAAGATTGTATCCTACAACGTGTGTGGCTATGATGGTAATCACCGTTATAGCAATGCTCACGACACCATCTATTCATATCTGAAAAAGGTTGATGCCGACATCGTTTGCATTCAGGAAGAACAGAACACCAGAATCAATCAGCTCACCTTTTTTCTGGACACCTATCCTTACAATGACACGGTGCACGTGAGCAATCCTACAAGTGTCAATATCAATGCGTTAGGCATCCATTCCCGTTATCCCATTGTGAAGAAAGAACGCATCGACTACAAATCGTATTCTAATGGTTCGGTGGCGTTCTATTTAAAGGTCAACGATGACACCGTCATTGTGGTCAATAACCATTTGGAGAGCACCCATTTATCGTTCGATGACCGTCAGCGCTATAAGGATGTGCTGCGAGGCAATATGGAGCGCGAAGATGCTGAAGCAGAAACCCTGTTGCTTATCGAAAAACTCTCAAAAGCCATGGTGTCGCGTGCCAGCGAGGCCAAGGCAGTTCATCAATATGTCGAGGACCACCGTCAGTACCCCATGATTGTATGTGGCGACTTCAATGACACCCCCATCTCGTTTACCCGTTATACCGTAGGGCAGGGACTGCACGACTGCTATGTAGAAAGTGGTTGCGGACCAGGCATTTCTTACAATAAGAAAGGCTTTAACGTGCGGATAGATTATATCTTCTGCTCCGATCATTTTAAACCCTTTGATTGTCAGATTGATAGTCGGGCAGACTACAGCGATCACTATCCTATCAGTTGTTCGTTGAAATGGACAAAATAGTAACTAAAACCACCCCTAA